>NZ_JBFUKR010000001.1:0-386588 GCF_056400745.1 Rhizobacter sp. P5_A1 | reverse complement strand
GGTGCACACCGGCGTGAAGTCCTTCGGGTGCGAGAACAGAACCGCCCAGCTGTCGCCGATCCAGTCGTGGAACTTGATCTTGCCCTGGGTGGTCTCGGCCTCGAAATCGGGGGCGGTGTCGTTGATGCGCAGTGACATGAGAGGCTCCTGTTTGCTCGGCGTGGCCGCGGAGGAGCCAAGTTTACGGCGCTCGAAAACTTCTTTCAGGCTATGCGAGCTTCAACAACCGCTTCGCGTTCTCCTTCAGGATCAGCGGCTGGACCTCGGGCTTGAACCCGGCGTCGGCGAAGTCCTTCAGCCAGCGGTCGGGCGTGATCAGCGGGTAGTCGCTGCCGAACAGGATGCGGTCTTTCAGCTGCGTGTTCGCGTACTGCACGAGTTGCGGCGGAAAGTACTTCGGGCTCCAGCCCGAGAGATCGATCCAGACGTTCGGCTTGTGCATCGCGAGCGACAGCGCCTCGTCCTGCCAGGGCCAGCTCGGGTGCGCGACGACGATCTCGATGTCGGGAAAGTCGATCGCGACGTCTTCGAGCAGCATCGGGTTGCTGTTCTGCAGCCGCAGGCCGCCGCCGCAGCGCATGCCGCTGCCGATGCCCGAGTGGCCGCTGTGGAAGATCGCCGGCAGCTTGTACTCGGCGATGACCTCGTAGATCGGCCAGGCCATCTTGTCGTAGGGCTCGAAGCCCTGCACGGTGGGGTGGAACTTGAAGCCCTTGACGCCGTGCGCCTCGATCAGCTTGCGGGCCTCGCGCGCACCCATCTTGCCCTTGTGCGGGTCGATGCTGCCGAACGCGATCATGATGTCCGAGTTGGCCTGCGCGGCCTCGGCGATCTCTTCGTTCGGGATGCGCCGCCGCCCCATCTGCGTCTCGGCATCGACGGTGAACATCACGAAGCCGATCTTCTTCTCGCGGTAGAACGCGAGCGACTCGGCCATCGTCGGCCGCCGGCTGGAGCGGAAGTACTTGTCGGCCGCGCGGTCGTACTCCTCGCCGTAGTTGTCGAACGGGTTCCAGCACGACACCTCGAGGTGGGTGTGGGTGTCGATCGCGATCAGGTCGGCGTGGTTCATCGTGCTCCTCCCGGGTCGGCTGTCACTGGCAGCTGAAGCTGTCGGCCGTTTCGATGCTACCGCTGCCCTTGTAGCGCGCCACTTTCGGGTACGGGCAAAGCGGACGCGTGCGCGTGGCCGACCAGCCCGCCGGCAGCTCGGCGTTGACGGCGGCCGCGTTGCCCGCGCCGCGCACCGACGCGACGACGCTGTCCGGCGCGACGCCGTTCTCGACCCAGTTGACGAGCGGCGTCAGCATGTCGAACTGGTCGGTCGCCGGGCCGGCGGAGCAGTGCGTCATGCCGGGTACGCGGTAGAAGCGCGCGAAGTTGCCCGCGTCGCCGCCGTTCGCCGCGCGCAGCGATTCGTACCACGCAGTGGTGTCGTCGCTCGAGAAGATCGGGTCGCTGGTGCCGTGGTAGACCATCATCTTCGCGCCGCGGTTCTTCAGCGTGCCGAGGTCGCTCGGGTTCGGCGGCGTCATGAACGACAGCGCCGATTCGGTGTAGGTCGCGTTCGTCGCGCTGATCTTCGCGAGCATCGTGTCGATGCTCCCGCTCAGCGCGAAGGTCGGGCCGACGAAGGTCGTCGGATTCTCCGGCGGCACCTGCCAGATCATCGCGGTGGCGCCGGAGTCGAGCACCAGCGGCGCGGTGTAGTTCCAGAACGCGGTGTTGCCGTAGCCGATGCCGGCGTCGAACGGCCAGCTCGCATAGAAGACGGTGCCGGTGCTCGTGGTCTCGCCGGCGAAGCGCTTCGCGATCACCGTCTTCTGCGCCGCCGACAGGCAGGTGCCGTCGCGCGCGCCGCTGCAGGTCGGCACGTCGCGGTCGAGGTTGAACGCGGCCTTGCACGCGCCAGTGTCCTGGATCAGGCCGTCGGCCGAGCCGTCGAGCGCGTCGCACTTCGCGAGCACCGCGCTCGCGACGAGCTTCTGTTCGGTGGCGGTGAAGCCGGTCGAGATGTCGCCCGGCGTCGACGCGACGCTCGCGTAGCCCTGCGCCGCGGCCATGTTGGCGATCGCTGCCAGCGGCAGCCGGAAGCCCGGGTCGCCGACGAGGTAGCCGTCGTACTGGTCGGGCTCGCGCGCGGCCGCGACCATCGTGTGCCGCCCGCCGTTCGAGCAGCCGCCGAAGTACGAACGGTCCGGCGCCTTGCCGTAGGCCGTCTTGATCGCGCTCTTGGCCATCGGCGTCAGCGTCGCCGCGGCCTGGTAGCCGTAGTCGAGCCGGGCCTGCGGGTCGATGCCGAAGGTGGGGCCCTGCGAGCCGAGGTGGCCGGCGTCGGAGCTGATCACCGCGAAGCCCATCGCGAGCGCGTTCGTCAGGCCGTTGCCGCCGTTGACGCCGCCGGTCGCGGTGACGACACTGCCGTCGATGCCGCCGTTGGCCTGGTAGAAAAAGCGCCCGTTCCAGGCGTTCGGCAGGCGCATCTCGAAGCCGATCGCGTAGGCGTTGCCATCGACCGTGCTGGTGCGCTGGTTCATCTTGCCGACGACTTGGCAGTGCGCCGGCACCGGCGTGCCGGCGACCGTCAAGGTGCCGGCGGCGATCGCGTTGACGGCCGTGATGGTGGTGTTCGAGAACGAGATGCGCGTGGCCAGGTCGGTGCACGACGCGAGCGTGGCGCCGCTCGCCGCCGCGAGCTGCGGCAGCCCGACGGTGTCATTGCTGCCGCCGCAGGCGGACAGCATCGCAAGCAAGGTGGTCGCGCCGACGGCGCCGCAGAGAAGTCGTCGATTCATCGGAGGTCTCCTGGGTGTGTTTTCTTGGATCGCGAGGGAACGCGATTAGTTAAATTTAATAACGATTGCTGCATTCGTGCTCAGGATTTCCCCTAGGTCGACGTGCGATGTTTGAGTGGAGAGAGGAAGAGAACTGCGGGTAAATACCGAAGTTCTTCGAGACGATTTGATTAATACTTTTAATCATTCTGAGAGGACCATCGATGCCCGCCACGTTCAGCGCCGCGACCGGCCTGCTCGCCCAGCTCGACCTGCTGCACATCGAGCAGCGCGACGCTGTCCTGCACCTGCGGCTGAATCGCCCGGCCAAGCGCAACGCGATCAGCGACGCGCTGGTCGCGCAGCTGCACACCGCCTTCGTCAACCTGCCCGAGAGCGTGCGGGTCGTCGTGCTCAGCGGCGCCGGCGAGCACTTCTGCGCCGGGCTCGACCTGTCGGAGCTCGGCGAGCGCAGCGTCGCCGAGGGCGTCGAACATTCGCGCGCCTGGCATGCGGCGTTCGAGCAGATCCAGTTCGCGCGCGTGCCGGTGATCGCGGTACTGCACGGCGCTGTCGTCGGCGGCGGGCTCGAGCTGGCGAGCGCCGCGCACATCCGCGTCGCCGAGGCCAGCGCGTTCTACGGGCTGCCCGAGGGCCAGCGCGGCCTGTTCGTCGGCGGCGGCGGCTCGGCGCGCGTGCCGCGGCTGATCGGCGTGGCACGCATGGCCGACATGATGCTGACCGGCCGCGTCTACGACGCCGCAGAGGGCCTGCGCATCGGCTTCTCGCAATACGTCGTCGAAGCCGGCCAGGGCATGGCGCACGCGCTGGCGCTGGCCGAGAAGGTCGCCGCGAACGCGCCGCTGTCGAACTTCGCGGTCGTGCAGGCGCTGCCGCGCATTGCCGACATGGGTCGCGACGAGGGCCTGTTCACCGAGTCGCTGATGGCCGCGATCGCGCAGGGCGACAGCGCGGCCAAGGAGCGCATGCGTGCGTTCCTCGACGGCAAGGCCGGCAAGGTCGCGAAGACATGAGCGCTGGCGTGCGCTACCGCGATGTGCCGCTGGGCGGCTCGCTCGCCGCGCGCTTCGAGCGGCGCGCCGACGGCAGCCAGATCGTCACGTCGACCGAAGCGCTGCAGCCGTATGCCGAGCGCCTGACCGATCGATTCCTGCACTGGGCCGCGGCCGCGCCCGACCGCACGCTCGTCGCGAAGCGCGAGAACGGCGGCGACTGGCGCCGCGTCAGCTACGCGCAGGCGCTGACCCACGCGCGCGGGATCGCCCAGGTGCTGCTGGACCACGGGCTGAACGCCGATCGGCCGCTCGCGATCCTGTCCGACAACGACATCGAGCACCTGCTGTTTGGCCTCGGCGCGATGCTCGCCGGCGTGCCGTACGCGCCGATCTCGGCCGCGTACTCGCTGCTCTCGCAGGACCACGGCAAGCTGCGTCACATCCTGGGCATGCTCACGCCCGGCATGGTGTTCGCGGCCGACGGCAAGGCCTTCGCGAAGGCGATCGCCGCGACGGTGCCGGCCGACACGCCGGTCGTGCTGACGCGCGGCGCCATCGAGGGCCGCAAGACCGTCGCGTTCGACGACCTGATCGCGACGCGCGCCACCGCGCAGGTCGACGCGGCGCATGCGCAGGTCGGCCCCGACACGATCGCGAAGTTCCTCTTCACCTCCGGCTCGACCAAGCTGCCGAAAGGCGTGATCAACACGCAGCGCATGCTGTGCAGCAACCAGCAGATGATCCGCCAGTGCTTCCCGCAGCTGATCGAAGAGCCGCCGGTGCTGGTCGACTGGCTGCCGTGGAACCACACCTTCGGCGGCAACCACAACGTCGGCATCACGCTGTACAACGGCGGCACGCTCTACATCGACGACGGCAAGCCGACGCCGGCGCTGATCGGCGAGACCTTGCGCAACCTGCGCGAGATCGCGCCGACGATGTACTTCAACGTGCCCAAGGGCTTCGAGGAGATCGCCAACGCGCTGGAGCACGACGCGCAGCTGCGCGAGACCTTCTTCAGCCGCGTCAAGATGTTCTTCTTCGCGGGCGCCGGCCTGTCGCAGCCGGTCTGGGACAAGCTCGATCGCATCGCCGAAGCGCACGCCGGCGAGCGCGTGCGCATGCTGACCGGCCTGGGCATGACCGAGACCGCGCCGTTCGCGGTCTGTGCGAACGCGTACGACGTGAAGTCGGGCCACATCGGCCTGCCGGCGCCCGGCATCGAACTGAAGATCGTGCCCGACGGCGACAAGGCCGAGCTGCGCTACCGCGGCCCGAACGTCACGCCCGGCTACTGGCGCGCGCCCGAGCAGACGGCCGAATCGTTCGACGACGAAGGCTTCTACTGCAGCGGCGACGCGGTCAAGCCGATGGACGCCGCGCATCCCGAGCGCGGCCTCATGTTCGACGGTCGCATCGCCGAAGACTTCAAGCTGGCGACCGGCACCTTCGTCTCGGTCGGCCCGCTGCGCGCGAAGGTCATCGCGGCCGGCGACCCGTGCGTGCAGGACGTCGTCGTCGCCGGGCTGAACCGCAACGAGATCGGCATCCTGATCTTTCCGCGCCTCGATGCGTGCCGCGCGTTCGCCGGCGCGGCGCCTTTGACGCCGCCCGAGCAGCTGCTGCTCGAGCCGCCGCTGCGCGAGTTCTTCCAGCAGCTGGTCGACGATCTGAACGCCAGCGGCACCGGCAGCGCCACGCGCGTCGCGCGCGCGCTGGTGCTCGCCGAGCCGCCGAGCATCGACCGCGGCGAGGTCACCGACAAGGGCTCGATCAACCAGCGCGCGGTGCTCGCGCATCGGGCCGCGCTGGTCGATGCGCTCTACGACGGCAGCGCGCCGGGGCTGATCCTGCCGCGCCGCTGATCCCTCCTCGAGAGACCCACGATGAACATCCACGGACAAGCGGCGCTCGTCACCGGCGGCGCCTCGGGGCTGGGCGCGCAGACCGCGCGCGAGCTCGGCAAGCGCGGCGCGAAGGTCGCGGTGCTCGATCGCAACGGCGCCGGCGCGCGCGCGGTCGCGGCCGAGATCGGCGCCTCGGCGATCGGCCTCGAGTGCGACATCACCTCGACCGACAGCGTGCTCGCGGCGCTGCAGGCCGCGCGCGATGCGCACGGCCCGGCGCGGCTGCTGCTGAACATCGCCGGCATCGGCACCGCGAAGCGCCTGATCGGCAAGGACGGCACGCCGATGCCGCTCGAAGACTTCCGCCGCGTGATCGACGTGAACCTCGTCGGCACCTTCAACATGATCCGGCTCGCGGCGGCCGAGATGGTCCGGCTCGACCCGCTCGCCGACGACGCGAACTCGGGCGAGCGCGGCGTGATCGTCAACACCGCGTCGGTCGCGGCGTTCGACGGCCAGGTCGGGCAGGAAGCCTATGCGGCATCGAAGGGCGGCATCGTCGCGCTGACCCTGCCGCTGGCGCGCGACCTCGCGCAGTTCGGCGTGCGCGTCGTGACGATCGCGCCGGGGCTGTTCCTGACGCCGCTGATGGCCGAGCTGCCCGAGCCGGTGCAGCAGTCGCTCGCCGCGAGCATCCCGTTCCCGAAGCGGCTGGGCAAACCCGAAGAGTTCGCACAGCTGGCCGCCGCTATCGTCGAGAACCTGTCGCTGAACGGCGAAGTGATCCGCCTCGACGGCGCGTTGCGGATGGCGCCGCGCTGAAGCCTCCTTGCCACCCGCCATGCCCCGCACCACGACCCACACCGTCTACGTCACCTTCGGCGATTGCGATCCGGCCGGCATCGTGTTCTTCCCGAACTTCTCGCACTGGATGGACACCGCGTCGCTGTCGTTCTTCATGCAGTGCGGCGTGCCGCCGTGGCGCGAGCTCGAGAAGACGCGCGGCATCGTCGGCACGCCGCTGCTCGAGATCAACACGAAGTTCATCAAGTCGGCGACCTACGGCGAGACGCTGACGATCGCGACGCATGTCGAGGAGTGGCGCGCCAAGGTCGTCGTGCAGATGCACCGCATCACGCGTGCGCGCGCCGACGGCGGCGTCGACCTGATCTGCGAAGGGCGCGAGGTGCGTGCCTTCGTGAAGCGCGACGAGAACGACCGCGACCGGCTGCGTGCGATTCCCGTGCCGGAAGACATCCGCCTGCTTTGCTCGTGATCCCTGCTGTTCCAGACCTGCTCATCACAAACGATTGGAGACCTGCATGAACGTTCGAATCCTGGTCGCACTGGCGGCCGCATGCGCCGCCACGCACGCGATGGCCGACCTCACGATCGGCGTCAGCATCCCGCTGACCGGCCCGACCTCGGCGCTCGGCATCCCGAGCAAGAACGGCATCGCGCTGTGGCCGACCTCGATCGCCGGGCAGAAGCTCAACGTCATCATCCTCGACGACGCGACCGACCCGACCATCGGCGTCAAGAACGCGCGCCGCTTCGTCACCGAAGACAAGGTCGACGTGATCGTCGGCTCGGCCGCGACGCCGATCGCCGCGGCGATGTCGGACGTCGCCGCCGAAGGCCAGACCGTGCAGCTGATGCTCTCGCCGGTGAACCTGCCGGAAGGCCGCGGCGCGTGGTCGTTCCGGATGCCGCAGTCGACCGCGGTGATGGCGATCCCGATCGTCGAGCACTGGAAGAAGACCGGCGTCAAGACCTATGGCTTCCTCGGCTACGCCGACGCGTACGGCGAAGCCTGGCTGAAAGACATCGCGCCGGCGGCCGAGAAGGCCGGCATCAAGCTGGTCGCGACCGAGCGCTTCGCCCGCACCGACACCAGCGTGACCGGCCAGGCGCTGAAGCTGATCGCGGCGAACCCCGATGCGATCCTCGTCGTTGCGTCGGGCAGCGGCGCGGCGATGCCGCACAAGGGGCTGGTCGAGCGCGGCTACCCGAAGACCAAGCTGTACCAGACGCACGGCGCGGCGACGATGGACCTGATCCGCGTCGGCGGCGCCGATGTCGAGGGCTCGTTCGTCTCGTCGGGCCCGGCGGTCGTGGCCGACAAGCTGCCCGACAGCAACGCCAGCAAGGCACTCGGCGTGCGCTTCATGACCGAGTTCGAGAAGGTCCACGGCAAGGGCAGCGCGAACCAGTTCGCCGCGCATGCGTTCGATGTCGTGGTCGTGCTGCAGAAGGCGGTGCCGATGGCGCTGAAGAAGGCGCAGCCGGGCACGAAGGAGTTCCGCGCCGCGCTGAAAGACGCACTCGAGACGATGGGCCGCACGCCGGTCTCGCAGGGCGTGCTGAACTACACCGCGACGGATCACTTCGGCTACACGCCCGAGACCGGCGTGCTGCTCACGGTCGACAAGGGCGACTGGAAGCTGGTGCCGACGAAGTAGGGAATCTCCCGAGCGTGCGCGGGCCGGCCGCGCACGCCCCGCTTGTATGATCCCGTGCCTCCTCGACCGACCGGTCGGTCGAGTTAGTCGAGCCCAGTTTCGACCTCACCCTGCGCGCCTCGCCCATGGACTTTTCAATCGCCAGCATCCTGATGCTCGACGGCGCGACGAACGGTGCGATCTACGCGCTGCTCGGGCTGGCGACCGTGCTGGTCTTCGCGGTCACGCGCGTGATCTTCATCCCGCAGGGCGAGTTCGTGACCTTCGGCGCGTTGACGCTGGCGCTGCTGCAGATGGGCAAGGTGCCGGGCACGGTCTGGCTGCTGGTCGCGCTGGCGGCGATCGCCGCGGCGCAAGACGTGTACGGCGCGCTGAAGCGCGGCATGCCGATCGCGCGTGCGCTGCGCGGCGCCGGCACGACCCTGCTGGTCCCGATCGTCGTCGCGGCCGTCACCTGGTGGGTCGCGCCGCTGAAGCTGCCGCTGCCGATCCAGAGCGTGCTGACGCTGGCGATCGTCACGCCGCTCGGCCCGCTGGTGTACCGGCTCGCGTATGAAAAGCTTGCCGACGCGACCGTGCTGGTGCTGCTGATCGTCTCGGTCGGCACGCACTTCGCGCTGACCGGCCTGGGCCTCGTGTTCTTCGGTGCCGAGGGCTTTCGCAACCCGAGCTTCTGGGACGCGCGCTTCAGCGCCGGCGCGCTCAGCCTGTCGGGGCAGGCGGTGATCATCTTCGCGGCCTCGCTGGCGCTGATCCTCGCGCTCTTCCTCTTCTTCGAGCGCAGCCTGCGCGGCAAGGCCTTGCGCGCGACCGCGGTGAACCGGCTCGGCGCGCGGCTGATGGGCATCTCGACGAGCGGCGCCGGGCGCCTGAGCTTCGGCCTCGCGGCCTTCATGGGCGCGCTGTCGGGTCTGCTGATCGGGCCGACGACGACGCTGTTCTACGACTCGGGTTTCCTGATCGGCCTGAAGGGCTTCGTCGCGGCGATCTTCGGCGGCCTCGCGAGCTATCCGGCCGCCGCGGTCGGCGCGCTGTTCGTCGGGCTGCTCGAGAGCTTCGGCTCGTTCTACGCGAGCGCGTTCAAGGAGGTGATCGTCTTCACGGTGATCATCCCGGTGCTGCTGTGGCGTTCGTTCCAGCACGGCCACGGCGACGAAGAGGAATAAATGACAACCCCCACGTCGCTTCGCTCCTGCCCCCCGAGGGGGCGCGGGCCGTCCTTTGGGGCGGCCCGGCAGGAGGCCCGATGATGACCTTGCGCCGTTCGTTCCTGCTGGCCTTCATCATCGGTCTCGCGCTGCTGCCGCAGCTGCCGGTGCCCGAGTTCTGGATCACGCAGGCCAACTACATCGGCCTGTATGCGCTGGTCGTGATCGGGCTGATCCTGCTGACCGGCGTGGCCGGGCTGACCTCGTTCGGCCAGGCCGCGTTCGTCGGCCTGGGCGCCTACACCGCCGCGTACCTGACGCTGACCCAGGGCGTCTCGCCGTGGCTGACCGTGTGGATCGGTCTCGCGATCACCTGCGTCGCCGCATTGCTGCTGGGCTGGATCACGCTGCGCATGTCGGGCCACTACCTGCCGCTCGCGACGATCGCGTGGGGCCTGAGCCTGTTCTACCTGCTCGGCAACATCGATTGGCTCGGCAAGTACGACGGCCTGCTCGGCGTGCCGGCGCTGCGCTTCTTCGGCATCGAGCTGAACACCGGGCGCAGCTTCTTCTACCTGCTCTGGCTGATCGTCGTGTTGGCCGCGCTGGCAACGATGAACCTGCTCGATTCGAGGGCCGGGCGCGCGTTGCGGGCCGTGAAGGGCGGCACGACGATGGCCGAGGCGATGGGCGTCAACACGTTCCAGACCAAGGTCACCGCGTTCGTGCTCGCGGCGCTGCTCGCGAGCATCTCGGGCTGGCTGTTCGCGCACTTCCAGCGCACCGTGAACCCGTCGCCGTTCGGCCTGAAGATGGGCATCGAATACCTGTTCATGGCGGTGATCGGCGGCGTCGGCCACGTCTGGGGCGCGTTGATCGGCGCCGGCGTCGTGAAGATCCTCGAAGACCAGCTGCAGGTCTGGCTGCCGAAGCTGCTCGGCGGCAGCGGCAACTACGAGATCATCGTGTTCGGCATCCTGCTCGTGCTCGTGCTGCAGTACGCCCGCGACGGCCTGTGGGCCTTCATCGAGACGCGCCTGCCGCGGCGCCAGCGCAAGGTCGACTGGCTTGACGCCGCCGCGCTGCCCGAGCGGCCGCGGCCGCCGCACGGCGAGGTTGTGCTCGACGTGAAAGACGCGCGCAAGGAGTTCGGCGGGCTGGTCGCGGTCAACGACGTGAGCTTTCAGGTCCGCGCCGGCGAGATCCTC
Organism: Rhizobacter sp. P5_A1; assembly: GCF_056400745.1. Lineage (NCBI taxonomy): Bacteria > Pseudomonadati > Pseudomonadota > Betaproteobacteria > Burkholderiales > Sphaerotilaceae > Rhizobacter > Rhizobacter sp. P5_A1. The sequence goes on along the minus strand of NZ_JBFUKR010000001.1, from coordinate 376,133 downwards.
GGCCTGATCGGGCCGAACGGTGCCGGCAAGTCGACGACCTTCAACCTCGTGACCGGCGTGCTGCCGGCCACGCGCGGCTCGGTCACGCTGCTCGGGGCGCGCATCGACAGCCTGGCCTCGCGCGCGATCGCGCGGCGCGGCGTCTCGCGCACCTTCCAGCACGTCAAGATGATCGCCGGCATGACGGTGCTCGAGAACGTCGCGCTCGGCGGCCACCTGCGCGGTTCGCGCGGCGTTGCGGCCGCGATGCTGCGCATCGATCGCGCCGAGGAACGCCAGCTGCTGAAGGAGGCCGAGCGCCAGCTGCGCCGGATCGGCATGGCCGAGCACATGCACGAGCTCGCCGGCAACCTGGCGCTCGGCCCGCAGCGGCTGATGGAGATCGCGCGCGCGCTGTGCGCCGACCCGACGCTGCTGCTGCTCGACGAGCCGGCCGCCGGCCTGCGCCTGAAGGAAAAGCAGGCGCTCGCCGATGTGCTGCGCCAGCTGCGCGGCGAAGGCATCGCGATCCTGCTGGTCGAGCACGACATGGATCTCGTGATGGGCCTGGTCGACCGCATCGTCGTGATGGAGTTCGGCACCAAGCTGATCGAAGGCACGCCCGAGGAGGTGCAGGCCAGCCCGGCGGTGCGCGCGGCGTATCTCGGGACGGAGCATTGAACATGGCGGTCGACCTGTTGTTGAACGTCAAAGACTTGCACGCCGGCTACGGCCGGGCCGAGGTCTTGCACGGCCTGAACCTGACGGCGAAGGCCGGCAGCGTGGTCACGGTGATCGGGCCGAACGGTGCCGGCAAATCGACCTTGCTGAACGCGCTGATGGGCGTGCTGCCATCGCGCGGCAGCATCGCGTACCAAGGGCACTCGGTGCTGCTGAACACGCTCGAGGAGCGTGTGATGCAGGGCATCGCGCTGGTGCCCGAGACCCGGGCGCTGTTCGGCACGATGCCGGTCGAAGACAACCTGCTGCTGGGTGCCTACCGGCAGTTCCGCCTCGGCAAGCGCGACAGCGCGCAGGCGATGGACGAGGTCTACGCGCTGTTTCCGCGCCTGAAGGAGCGGCGCCTGCAGCTCGCCGGCACGCTCTCCGGCGGCGAGCGCCAGATGCTCGCGATCGGGCGGGCGCTGATGAGCAAGCCGCAGCTGCTGATGCTCGACGAGCCCAGCCTCGGCCTCGCGCCGCTGGTCGTGAAGGAGATCTTCCGCATCATCGAAACGCTGCGCGCGACCGGCGTGACGATCCTGCTGGTGGAGCAGAACGCGCGCGCCGCGCTCGAGGTCGCCGACCACGGCTACGTGCTCGAGATGGGCGAGATCGCGCTCGAAGGGCCGGCCGCCGAACTCGCGAAGGATTCGCGCGTGATCGACACCTACCTCGGCGCCGCGCGCAAGCGCAGCGCCTGAGGGCCGCATGCCCGGTTCGAGCGACCCCCCCAAGGCCGGCGCCGGCGCACTTGACCAGTCGCGCCTGACGCACCTCGTCGGCTACGCGGCGAGCCGCGCGTCGATCGCGATGCGGCGCGTGTTCGCGCGCAACCTCGGCCCGCTCGATCTGAAGGTGGTCGAATTCTCGATCCTGATGCTGGTCGCGGCGAACCCGCATGTGAACCAGAAGCAGCTCGGCGAGGCGCTCGACGTCTCCGCGCCGAACCTGGCCGTGACGCTGGATCGCCTGGTCGAGCGCGGCTGGGTCGAGCGCGTGCGCAGCACGAAAGACCGGCGCGCGATGGAGATCCACCTGACCGCGAAGGGTACCGAGCTCGTCGAGCGGGCCGAGAAGATCGCCGCGACGATGGAGAACCCGGCGCTGCGCGCGCTCTCGGCCGCCGAACGCGCGCTGCTGATCGAGCTGCTGATGAAGGTGGCGACCGGCAAGGGCGGCGCCCGGCGCTGAGCGGCTCAGCCGCCCGCCTTGTGCCGGGCGCGCGTGCGCGCCGCCTTCTGCGCCGCCAGCGAGCGCTCTGCCGGGCCTTTGGTCTGCACCGCCTTGCGCGCCGCCGCAGACCGCTCGCTCGGGCTGCGTTCGCGGGCCGCGGCCTTGGCCTGGCGTGCGAGCGCCGTCTCCGAGGCGGCCGCCCGACCCTCGCGCTGCAGCGCGCCGATGATCGCCCGCGAGCGCTTCGGCGCGTTCTCGGCCCGCCGATGGCACGTCGCTTGCCGACATCGACCTGCGAAGGAGGTACCGCCATGACACAGGAAGTGATGGCGTGCAGCGTGACATCGCTTGCGGGTGGCCCATGAGCCGCGATGTCTTCCGCGATCGGGTCGAGGCCGGTCGTGTGCTGGCTGGGCTGCTGGGCGCCTATGCGAACCGGCCCGAGGTTCTCGTGCTCGCCCTGCCGCGCGGCGGCGTGCCGGTCGGCTACGAAGTCGCGACCGCATTGCAGGCGCCGCTCGACGTGTTCGTCGTGCGCAAGCTCGGCGTGCCGGGCCACGAGGAGTACGCGATGGGCGCGCTCGCAAGCGGCGGCGTGCGCGTGCTCAGCGACAACGTGCTGCGCCAGCTCGACATCGACGACGCTGCGGTCGAGGCCGTGACCCGATCCGAGCTGGAGGAGTTGGAGCGGCGCGAGCGCCTGTACCGCGGCGATCGGTCCGCGCCGGAGCTGCGCGGGCGCACCGTGATCCTGGTCGACGACGGCCTCGCGACCGGCGCGACGATGCTCGCGGCGGTGCGGGCGCTGCGGGCGCGCCAGCCACCGCCGCAGCGCATCGTCGTCGCGGTGCCGACCGCCGCGGCCGAGACCTGCGAAGACCTGCGCCGCGAGGCCGACGAGGTGGTCTGCGCGACGACGCCGGAGCCGTTCCACGCCGTCGGGCTCTGGTACGAGGACTTCTCGCAGACCAGCGACGACGAGGTGCGCGAGTTGCTCGCGCGCGCCGGGCACGGCACGCCGGCGGCCGCGCATGGAACCGTGCCAGGAAAGGCCCGACGATGAACCCGACGAACGATGCACGGACGATCGAGGCGGTGCGCGCCGCCGCACGCCCGCTGGCCGGCCAGCCCGGCGATCACGATGCCTTGCTCGAGCTGGTCGGCGACGCCCGCTTCGTGCTGCTCGGTGAGGCCTCGCACGGCACGCACGAGTTCTACCGCGAGCGCGCGCGCATCACCGCGCGGCTGATCGCCGAGAAGGGCTTCGACGCGGTCGCGATCGAGGGCGACTGGCCCGACGCCTATCGCGTCAACCGCTTCGTGCGCCAGCTCGGCGACGACGCCTTCGCGACCGACGCGCTGGCCGGCTTCCAGCGCTTCCCGACCTGGATGTGGCGCAACACGGATGTCGTCGATTTCCTCGACTGGCAGCGCGGCTTCAACGAGGCGCTCCCGCCGGCCGCACGGACCGGCTTCTACGGCCTCGACCTGTACAGCCTGAACGGTTCGATGCAGGCGGTGCTGCGCCACCTCGACCAGGCCGACCCGGCGGCGGCGCAGCGCGCGCGCGAGCGCTACGCCTGCTTCGACCGCTTCGACGAAGGCACGCAGGTCTACGGCCTGATGGTCGGCCTGGGCACCGCCGAATCGTGCGAGCGGCAGGTGATCGAGATGCTGGTCGAGATGCACCGCCGCGCCGCCGAGGCCGCGCGCGGCAGCAGCGCTGGCGAGCGCGACGACGACGCATTCAGCGCCGAGCAGAACGCGCGCCTCGTGAAGAACGCCGAGCAGTACTACCGCACGATGTACCTGAGCGATGTGTCGTCGTGGAACCTGCGCGATCGTCACATGGTCGAGACGCTGGGTGCGCTCGAGCGCCACATCGGTCGGCAGCGCGGCAGGCCCGCGAAGATCGTCGTCTGGGCGCACAACGCGCACCTGGGCGACGCGCGCGCCACCGAGATGGGCCAGCGCCGCGGCGAGCTCAACGTCGGGCAGCTGGTGCGCGAGCAGCACGGCCGCGACACGCTGCTGGTCGGCTTCACGACCGCGCGCGGCAGCGTCACCGCGGCGTCCGACTGGGGCGGCCCGGCCGAGCGCAAGCGCGTCGTGCCGTCGCGGCCCGACAGCTACGAGGCCGTGCTGCAGGCGACCGGCCTGCAGCGCTTCATGCTGCCGCTGCGCGATGCCGGCCCGCACACGCGCGCGCTGCATCCGCCGCGGCTCGAGCGTGCGATCGGCGTGATCTACCGGCCCGAGAGCGAGCGCCAGAGCCACTACCTCCAGGCCCGCCTGGCCGAACAGTTCGACGCGCTGCTGCACTTCGACGAGACGCGTGCGGTCGAACCGCTGGAGCGCAACGCCGAGTGGCACGGCGCCGACGCGGCCGAAACCTATCCATCGGGGGTGTAGCCATGAATGCCGCTTCGAAGACCGCGATCCGGGAGCAGGCGCTGCGCATCCCGGCTGGCGCCGGGACGCCGCTGGAGGCCGACCTGAATCTGCCCGAGGCCGCGTTCGGCCTGGTGCTGTTCGCGCACGGCAGCGGCAGCAGCCGCTTCAGCCCGCGCAATCGGCACGTCGCGCGCTTCCTGAACGACGGCGGCCTCGCGACCGTGCTTGCCGACCTGCTGACGCCCGACGAGGAGGCGGTCGACGAGCGCACCCGCACGCTGCGCTTCGACATCGCGATGCTCGCCGAGCGCCTCGTCGCGGTGACCGACTGGCTCGCGGCGCAGGCGCCGATCGAAGGCCTGCCGATCGGCCACTTCGGCGCCAGCACCGGCGCCGGCGCGGCGCTGGTCGCGGCGGCGCGCCGGCCGCAGGCGATCCGCGCGGTCGTGTCGCGCGGCGGCCGACCCGATCTGGCCGGCGACTCGCTGACGGAAGTGCGCGCGCCGACGCTGCTGATCGTCGGCGCCAACGACGGCCCGGTGATCGAGTTGAACCAGCGCGCGCAGGCGCAGCTGCGCGGCCCGAACCAGCTCGTGATCGTGCCCGGCGCGACCCATCTGTTCGAGGAACCGGGCGCGCTCGATCAGGTCGCAAGCCTCGCGCGCGACTGGTTCGCGGTGCACCTGCCGGGCCGCGCGTAAGCATCATCCGGCGGGCTGTTCCCCGCCGGCCGTCAGGGGCATTTCGCGGGCGCTTTCGCGCTGCGCCGGAGCCGGTAATTCTTGCGGCAGGCCGGCGTGAAAGTCTTACCTGCGCCGGGCCGGTACGGCTCTTTGAATCGGCGCGTCGATGCCCACATAGGACGCATGACGCGCACGACCGCGTTCATCGCCCGCCTCCAGCGGGCTGCGCACGGCGCAGCCGGGCGTTTTCACTCCGCCGACACACATCGAACACTGCATGACCGAGAGAAAGACCCTTCTTCGCTCCGCTCCTTCCGCCGCGACGGCTGCCGGCCGGCGGGCCGCGCCGCCGACGCCGGTCCGCGCGTCGGCCAAGCCGCTGCGCGTGAAGGTCCCGAAATCCAAGGAACGCGCGCTGATCCGCGAGTTCGGGCTGGACGTGACCACGCTCACCGAGGGCGAGGCCGAGAAGCGCCGCGATGACCTGAAGGCGCTCGTCAAGCTCGGCAAGACGCGCGGCTTCCTGACGCAGCAGGAGATCAACGATCACCTGCCGGAGAAGCTCGTCGATCCCGAGGTGCTCGAAGCGATCGTCAAGATGCTCGGCGAGATCGGCGTCGCGGTCTACGAGCACGCACCCGACGCGGCGACGCTGCTCGTCGCCGGCGGCGCCGCGGGCGCGGCGACCGACGAGGAGGCCGAGGAAGCCGCCGAGGCGGCGTTGTCGACCGTCGATTCGGAGTTCGGCCGCACGACCGACCCGGTGCGCATGTACATGCGCGAGATGGGTTCGTTCGAACTGCTGACGCGCGAGGGCGAGATCGAGATCGCGAAGCGCATCGAAGGCGGGCTGCAGGCGATGATGCGGGCGATCTCGGCCGCCCCGGCCGTCGTCGCCGAGATCCTGCGCTGCGCCGACGAGGTCGCCGCCGGCAAGACGGCGATCTCCGAGGTCGTCGACGGCCTGGTCGTCGCCGGCGAGGCCGACGATTACGTCGCCGAGGAAGAGGTCGATGCCTTCGACGACGCCGAGGATGACGAAGGCGCCGAGGGCGCCGACAGCCGCGCGACCACGCGTCGGCTCGAGGAGCTGCGCAACGCCGCGCTCGAGCGCTTCGCGGCGCTGCGCAGCCACTTCGACAGGCTCGGCCGGGCGTTCCAGAAAGGCGGCCACGGCACGCCGGCCTTCGACAAGGCGCAGCAGGCGCTCAGCGACGATCTGATGACGCTGCGCTTCACGGTCAAGACGATCGACCGGCTGTGCGGCATCCTGCGTGCCGATGCCGACGCGCTGCGGCGCTGCGAGCGCGAGATTCGCCGCATCGCGGTCGATCGCTGCGGCATGCCGCAGCAGCACTTCATCGAACACTTTCCGCCGCACGCGCTGGATCTGGCGTGGGCCCCGGCCGAGGCCGCGCGTGCCACGCGCCATGCGCCGGCGCTCGCGCGCAACGTGCCGGCGATCCAGGAGCTGCAGCGCCAGCTGCTCGCGCTGCAGGCGCGCGTCGTGATCCCGCTCGACGCGCTGAAGCGCATCAGCCGCGCGATGAACGACGGCGAGCGCAGCTCGCGCGATGCGAAGCGCGAGATGATCGAGGCCAACCTGCGTCTCGTGATCTCGATCGCGAAGAAGTACGCGAACCGCGGCATGCAGTTCCTCGACCTGATCCAGGAAGGCAACGTCGGCCTGATGAAGGCGGTCGACAAGTTCGAGTACCGCCGCGGCTTCAAGTTCTCGACCTACGCGACCTGGTGGATCCGCCAGTCGATCACGCGCGCGATCGCCGACCAGGGCCGCACGATCCGTGTGCCGGTGCACATGATCGAGTCGATCAACAAGATCAACCGCGTCAGCCGCGCGCACCTGCAGCAGTACGGTTTCGAGCCCGACGCCGCGTCGCTCGCGGAGATGCTCGAGATGCCCGAGGCCAAGGTGCGCCAGATCCTGAAGGTCGCGAAGGAGCCGGTCTCGCTCGAGCTGCCGGTCGGCGACGAGGGCGATGCGACGCTGGGCGACTTCATCGAGGACACGCAGAACGTCGCGCCGGCGGACGCCGCGCTGCAGTCCGACCTGCGCAGCCTCGTCGCGAAGATGCTCGACGGCCTGTCGCCGCGCGAGGCCAAGGTGATGCGGATGCGCTTCGGCATCGACATGAGCAGCGACCACACGCTCGAGGAGGTCGGTCGCCAGCTCGATGTGACGCGCGAGCGCATCCGCCAGATCGAGGCCAAGGCGATCCGCAAGCTGAAGCACCCGAGCCGCGCGGACAAGCTGCGCAGCTACGCCGAGACGCGGTGATCCGCGCCGGGTGATGCGCCGGGCTCAGCTTCTCAGCGCGTGACGCCGCTCGCGCGCAGGCGCTGCACGTCTTCGAGCGTGTAGCCGCTCGCCGCGAGCACCGCATCGGAGTCCTGCCCGAAGCCGGGCGCCGCGAACGGCAGGGGCCCGGGCGTGCGGCCGAACTGGATCGGCCGCGTGACGCCGCGGTACGGGCCGATGACCGGGTGCTCGATCGTGCCGATGATCTCTTCGGCCAGCACCTGCGGATGGTCGAACATGTCTTCGACCTTGCGCGCCGCGGCGCAGGGCACCTCGTCGCCGAAGATCGCTTCCCATTCGAGCGCGGTGTGGCGACCGAGCGCCGCGTGCAACTGCGGCACGATCTCGGCGGCACGCTGGGCGCGCTTGCGCACGCTGTCGTAGCGCGCATCGGCGGCGAGCCCGGTCAGGCCGGTCTTCGCGCACAGCGCGGCCCAGAAGCGCGGCGTGTTCGCCGAGATGTAGAGATGGCCTTCGCGCGCCGGGTGGATGCCGGTGACGCCGCCCGAGCGCATGTCGCGGCCGATGTCGAGCGGCTCGCCGTCGGCCCAGATCAGGCGCGCCGACTGCATCGTCAGCGCGCTGCGCAGCAGCGACACGCCGACGCGCTGGCCCAGGCCGCTGCGCTCGCGCTCGTACAGCGCCGAGGCCACGCCGGCCGCGACCAGCGCGGCGGCGTAGTAGTCGACGAACGAGCCGTAGATGATCTCGGGCGCGCCGCCGCGCTTGCCTTGCAGCGCGCACATGCCGGTCATCGTCTGCAGCACCTGGTCGTAGCCGGCCTTGTCGCGCATCGGGCCGGTCTCGCCGTAGCCGGTGACCGCGCAGTAGATCAGGCGCGCATTGATCGCGCCGAGCTGCTCGTGCGCGATGCCCAGCCGCTTCGGCACGCTCGGGCGAAAGTTGTGGACCAGCACATCGGCCTCGCGCACCAGCCGCAGCAGCGCGGCCAGGCCCTCGGGCTGCTTCAGATCGAGCACCAGGCCGCGCTTGCTGCGGTTCACGCCGATGAACGCGCGGCTCTCGGCCTGCAGGGTCGACGGGTACTGGCGCAGGTTGTCGCCATCGGGCGGCTCGATCTTGATGACCTCGGCGCCCTGGTCGGCCAGCATCGTGCAGCCATACGGGCCGGCGATGTAGGCGCTCAGGTCGAGCACGCGCACGCCGCTCAGCGGGCCGGCCGGGCCGGTGCGTCGGGGGGTCGATGGGGTAGATGCCATGGGGATGTCGGGTCAGCGCCGGCCCGCGCCGCGCAGCCGCAGTCTGCGGTGCGGCCGGGCAAAGAAACAGCGTCCCTGCGTATGCTTTGGCATCACGGAATCTTGTCTGTGAGAGCCGGTGCGGGTGCCGGCGCGAGCTGCAGCCAGGTCACGCGCCACGCCCCGTCGCTGCGGCCGCCGGCGCGGTAGTAGGGCACGAAGTTCAGCGGCCCGCGCTCGGCCAGCGTCATCCGGATGACAGGGCCTTCGTCGCCGGGTTGCGCCGGCAGCACGCTGAGCCACTCGGCGCTCGGCGCGAGCGGCAGGCGGATCGTCTCGTCGCTCTTGAAGCCGTCGATCAGGCCGGTGGCATAGACCAGCGGGCCGCGCGTGATCGCGAGGTATTCGACATTCAGCACCTGCTGGCTCACCGCCGCGCCGTCGGGCGCCTTCGACTCCTGTGTGTTCTGGTTCACGCGGTGGTGCATGACCGGCGGCATCGGGAACGACAGCGCGACCCGATCACCGCTCGCCCAGGTGCGGTCGATGACCGCGTAGGTCCCCGGCGCCGCCGTCTGCGGCACGCCGTTCACCCGAAGCGTGGCGCCGTGCGCCCACGCGGGGATGCGCAGGCGCAGCCGGATGCGCGCCGCACGCTCGGGCTCGACCGTCAGCGCGATCGCGCCGTCGAACGGGTAGTCGGTGATCTGCGTCAGCCGCACGTTGCCGGCGCTGGCCAGCGTGAAGCTCGCGCTGCCCGGTCCGAACAGGTTCACGCTGATCTCGTCGTCGGCGCTGGCCGCGCAGGCGATCGCCGGCAGCTCCTCGAGCGCCATCGCGCCGCTGGATTTGCAGCAGCGCCAGTACGTCGTGTGCACGCGCCGGCCGTTCGGGAACGAGTAGTAGCACCAGTCCTCGCCGTTCGGGGCGAGCGCGCCGAGCAGATCGTTCCAGGCCGAGCGCTCGATCTCGTCGGCGTACTTGGTGTCGGCGCTGATCGCGAGCAGCTCGCGGTTCAGCTGGATCCACGCCAGCGTCGAGCAGGTTTCGACGTAGCCCTGCGGGCTGAACACGCCGGGCGGGTTGAAGCATTCGCGCGAGCGCAGCGCGACGCCGCCCCAGGGCCCGCCGCCGAGCGTCAGGTGGTGTTCGCGGATGCTGTGCCAGAGCTTGTCCACCGCCTCGCGATGGGCCGGCTCGCCGGTCGCGCGGTACAGCTTCGCGAGGCCGACGAGGTTCCACGCGAGCTGGTAGGCCTTGCCGGTCGCGATCTCGAACGCGTCGACACCGGCGCGTGCGCGCGTCTGCAGCGCCAGCATCGGGTTGGCGTCGGCCTGCCGCAGGATCAGCTTCGCGAGCTCGAGGTAGCGCGGCTCGCCGGTGGCGGCATGGAGCTCGACGGCCGGGTCCATCAGCACCGTCGCCGACATGCCGTGGTGGTTGCCGAGCTCGGTGATGTCGATGCCTTCGCTCAGCGTGGTCCAGCACAGGTCGCCGATCCGGCAGGCCGCCTGCAGCCAGCGCGGCTCGGGGAAGTGCTTGTGCGCTTCGAGCAGGCCGAGGATCAGGTAGGCGTGGGTCCAGATGTCCCAGGTCCGCACGCTGGGCGCCCCGTCCCACGACACCGGCTTGGGCGGCTGCCTGACCATGAAACGGCGCTCGGGCGCATAGGTGCCGAGGTAGCCGTCGGCTTCCTGCCGGCTCGCGAGGTGATCGGCGACGCGCGCCAGGTTCGCGATCAGCGCCGCGTCGCGCGTGCGTGCGGCCGACTTCGCGGCGGCGTACAACCACTTGCCGGCGTGCTCGCCGTACCAGTCGCCTTCGAGGTTCTGCGCGACCCGCGCGCGATCGAACAGCGCGATCGCCGGGCTGGTCTCGTCGGTGATGAAGTGGAACAGGCGGCCGCGCTGGTTCGCGGCCAGCGCGTCGCCGAGCGGGCCGCGCAGCGTGACCTGATCCATCGCGAGCCCGGCGCCGGGCCGCCCCAAGGCGGGCGAGACCCCCGCGGGGGGTGTGCGCGGTACACCGCGCCGGGGGTTGTCACTCAGCATCGACGACACAACGGAAGCCGAGCATCCCCGAGCGATCCTTGCACGGCGCCATCAGCAAATACTTGCCGTGCTGGTCGAGCCGGTACGCCTGCGGGAAGTACCAGTGCGAGGTCTGCGGCTGGTAGGCGCTGCCGCCGCGCAGGATCGCGGCGCGCGTGTGCGCGTCGGCGTACTCGTCGGTCCATTGCCAGACGTTGCCGACCAGGTCGAGCACGCCGAACGGGCTCGCGCCGCGCGGGTGCGCATCGACATCGGCCGGCGGCTGCAGCGTGCGGCCCTGGTTGGGCGCGGGCACGGCGGCGGCGTCCCACGTGTTGCCCCAGGGATAGCGCCGGCCGTCATGGCCTTGCGCCGCGTACTGCCACTCCCACTCGCGCGGCAGGCGCTTGCCGGCCCATTGCGCGTAGGCGCGTGCGTCCTCGATCGAGACCCAGGTGACGGGCTTGTTCTCCCAGCCCGCCTGCGGGCGGCCGCCGCGCCAGTCGCGCAGGAAATGGTGGTCGTCGAGCGGCCGGTAGCGGGTCGCGTGCATGAAGGCCGCGAATTGCGCGTTCGTGACCGGGTGCCGGTCGATGAAGAAGCGCTGCATCTGCAGGCGCCGGCGATGGCCGCGGCGCGCGCTGTCCTCCCACGGGTACTGAACGTCGACGCCGGCCCCCGTCTGGCCTTCGATCTCGACGCCGCCGACGACGAAGTCGAACGCGCCATCGGGAATCTCGACCATGCCTTCGGGCGCGACGGCGACAGGCGCCGTCGGCGCGATCGGCAGCAGTTGCTGCGGCAGCGACCGCCACTGCGCCGACAGCGACTGCAGCGGCACGTCCGCGAGCTCGTGCATGCGGGCGAGGAAGTCATCGAGCCCGTCGATCGACGCATCCGGTGCGAGCGCGAGCAGCGCGCCGTAGCCGCGCGCCTCGAGCGTCGCCTCGAACGTGGCCAGCCCGTCGGCGATGCGCGGCTCGACGGCCACGCCGTTCCACACATCGAAATAGCGCATGCCCTCGGCATGCGCGACCGCGAGCTGCTCGCCGCCGACCGTGTGTTCGTGGCGGTTGACGAGCGTCCACAGTGTCCGGCTGCCGAGCGGAAAGCGGCTCGCGAACACGCCGGCCTGCAAGGTCGGCGCATACGGCCGCCAGTCGGCGCTGACCAGCAGCGCGGCGAACTGACGCGAGATCGTTGCGATGCGGCGCAGCGTTTCGGCGTCGCGCGGCGTCAGCGGGTTCCAGATGCCCCAGATGTTTTCCCAGGCGTTGTAGCCGACCCCGTTGAAGAAGATGTACTGCAGGTCGTTCGTGCGGTCGCGGCCCCAGCGGTTCTCGAGGTTGATCATGTGGCGCGGTTCCAGCCACTTGAACTTCGCGACCGACGGGACCACGTCGGGCGGCACCTTCTTGCCCCAGCTCTGCACGTTCCAGATCAGCGCCTCTTCGGCCGAGATCGTCGATTCGGGCTGCAGCACGACCGGGTGGTTCAGCGCGTCGCAGGCATCCAAGAAGGCGCGCGGCACGCCGTTGTAGGTGTCGCCGTTGATGCCGTCGGCGCCGACGGTGCTGACGATCTCGGCGATCGCGTGCCAGTCGCGCTGCGGATGCTCGCGCGTGCCGTTGTCCCAGGGCTTGGTCGGCAGGAACACGCGCACGCCGCGGCGGTGGAACGCGTCGACCGCACCGCGCAGGCCTTCGAGGCCGCCGGGCAGGTCGTGAGCCAGATCGGTCTGGTTGCGGTCGTCGATGCCGATGTTCGGGTAGACGTACCAGATCAGCACGCTGTCGATGCCGCCGAAGCGCTCGATCAGGTCGTCGAGGTAGCGGTCGACGGTGTACTGGCCGGTCTCGGGGTCGAAGAAGAAGCGGTCCTCGACCATCATCTGCGCGTGCACGAAATTGCGCTGCGCCCATTGCAGCTCGGGCCGGCGGTAGTTCGTGTCGTCGTAGCCGATGCGGATCAGGTGCTCGCGGCGCCAGTCGAGCAGGTCGCGGATCCAGTCGTCGGCGGTGCCGGCCACGTCCATCTGCCAGTGGCCGATCTCGGCGAACGGCCAGCCCGGCGCCTTGCCGGGTGTCGGCAGGTAGCGCCCCGTCGTGACGTGCGAGAACTTGTATTCCACGGTCATGCCTGCGACGCGAGAAACGCGCCGACCTCGTCGCGCGTCGGGATGCTGGCCTGCGCGCCGACGCGCGTGCAGGCGAGCGCCGCGGCGGCGCTGGCCTGGCGCAGCGCCTGCGGCAGCGCCGCGCCCTGGCTCAGCGCCGCGACGAGCGCGCCGCAGAAGGTATCGCCGGCGGCCGTGGTGTCGATGGCCTGCACCGCGAACGCGGGCTGCTCGACGACCGCGCCGGCGCTGCGCGCGCGGCAGCCCTGCGCACCGAGCGTCACGATCACGCAGGGCACGTCGATGCGCGCGAGCGCGGCGTCGAGGTCGCGATGCGTGTCCACGGCCATGCCGACGATCGCCGCGAGCTCGCCCTCGTTGACGATCAGCACATCGAGCGCGTCCAGCAGCGCCGGCGGCAACGCGCGCGCCGGCGCCGCGTTCAGCACCACCGTGACGCCGGCGGCGCGTGCGCTGCGCGCATGGGCGGTCACGGTCTCGATCGGCGTCTCGAGCTGCAGCAGCAGGTGGCTGACACCGGCCAGCGACGGCAGGTCGGCGGGCCGCAACAGCGCGTTTGCGCCCGGCGCCACGGTGATCGCGTTCTCGGCGTTGTCGGAGAGGCAGACGAACGCCGTGCCGGTGGGCTCGCCGATCACGCGCACGACCTGCAGGCGCACGCCGGCATCGCGCAGCGAGGCTTCGATCGGCGCGGCGAAGGCATCGTCGCCGAGCGCGAGCAGCATCTGCGTCGCGGCGCCGCCGGCACGCGCGCAGGCGACCGCCTGGTTCGCGCCCTTGCCGCCGGGAAAGGTCTGGAACCCGCGGCCGAGCACGGTTTCGCCGGGGGCGGGGATGCGTTCCGCGCGCACGACGAAATCGAGGTTGGCCGAGCCGGCGACGAGGATCATGGTGTCGATCTGCCCGGGAGTGGGTGGGTCATCGGAGCGCCTGATAGACGAGGTTGTAGAACGGGGTCGCGAGCTTGGGCAGGTCGGCCGCATCATCGCGCGGCAGATGCTGCATCAGCAGGATCGCGATCATTTCCTCTTTCGGGTCGATCGTGAAGTAGGTCGATGCGGCCCCCGACCAGCCGAAGGCCCCGATCGTGCCGAGCCGGCCGCGCCGCGCCACGTCGACGATGACCGAGCCGCCGAGACCGAAGCCTTCACCGGGGCCGAGCGAAGTGACCGGCGACGCGAGCAGCGTGAGCTGGTTCTGCATCATCAGCTCGACGCTCTTGCGCCCGAGCAGGCGCACGCCGTCGAGCGTGCCGCCGCCGAGCAGCATCTGGCAGAAGCGCAGGTAGTCGGGGCCGGTCGAGTACAGGCCGCCGGCGCCGCTGGGGTACGGGTTCAGCATCTCGCCCGGCTGCGTGCCGGCGCGGCCCGGCAGCAGCGCGAGCGTGCCGTCGGGGCCCCTCGTCGTGATCTCGACGAGGCGCGCCCGCTGGGCGGTCGGCACCGCGAAGCCGGTGTCGACCATGCGCAGCGGCTCGAAGATGCGCCGGCGCAGGAAGGCCTCGAAGCGTTCGCCGCTCGCGACCTCGACGATGCGGCTCAGCACCTCGGTGTTGACGCCGTCGTAGTTGAAGCGCGTGCCCGGATCGGCGCCGAGCGGGACGCGGCCGACACGGTCGGCGAACTCGGCCAGGTCGGCCGAGCGCGGCAGCTCGGCGCGGGTCAGCAGCCGGGTCGGTTCTTCGAGACCGGCGCCGCCGGTCGCCAGGCCGGCCGTGTGGGTCAGCAGGTGCCGGATCGTCAGCGTGCGCTCGGGTGCGCGCAGCACCGGCGCATCGGCCGTGCCGCCGGCGAACACGCGCAGCGTCGCGAAGCCGGGCAGGTGCCGCGCGACGGGATCGTCGAGCGTGAGCCGGCCTTCCTCCATCAGCATCAGCACCGCGACCGAGCTCAGCGCCTTGGTCATCGAGTAGATGCGGAAGATCGCATCCTTCGCGATCGGCTCGCGCCGTGCCAGGTCGCGCGAGCCATACGCCTGCCATTGCACCAGCTTGCCGTGGCGCGCGACCAGCGTGACCGCACCGAGGTAGCCGCGCGCATCGGTCGCGCCGTGCATGAAGGTGTCGAGCCGGCCGAGGCGGGCGGCGTCGAAGCCGACGGCCGCGGGGTCGGCCGTCGGCAACGGTGGCGCGGTCGCGGCCACGGCCGCACCGGCCAGCGCGAGCAGGCAGCTCAGGACAACGGCGGGCGACGCGACGGGCGACTTCATGGTTCGACGATATCGCGGCGCGCGCCGCGCCGCGGTGGGACGGAAGGGCGCTCGGGGGTCAGAACGTGATCGTGTGCGTCAGCGAGAAGACGCGGCCGCGGCCCGACCAGTAGTTGCGGAAACCGGCGACCTGCGACCAGCTCAGGATGTAGAACTTGTTGGTCAGGTTCTCGATGCCCAGCGTCAGCTTGCCGTACTTGTTCATGTCGTAGTTCGCGCCCAGGTCGAAGAGGGTGTAGCCCTTCGTGTGCTCTTCCGACGACGTGCCTTCGTTCAGATCGCGCGAGAGCAGGGTCGTCGAGCCCAGCGTCACGTCGGCGTTCGGGAGGAACTTCCAGGTCGCCGACAGGCCGATCTTGTCCGGGTTGATGTCGAGCACGCCGAGGTTCTTGTCGAGCGGGCCGTTCTTCGTGAACCAGGTCTTGCCGACGATGTGCGAGTACAGCGCGCTGGCCTTCCATTCCTTGTTGATCGTCAGGTCGCCCGACACCTCGATGCCTTTGATGTTCACCGGCACGCGATTCAGCACGAAGTCGTTGGTGACCGGATCGATCGACAGCGACTGGCCGAGCTTCGATTTCGATTCGTAGTACGACGCGCTGAAGGCGCCCATCGCGCTGCGCCAGTTCACGCCGACCTCGTTGTTCTTGACCGTCACGGCCTGCAGGTCGACGATGCCCTGGACCGACTGGCCGGGGTAGTTCACGTTGCGCAGCGGGATGCCGACGTTCGGCAGCGTGAAGCCCTTGCCGGCCGACGCGAACACCGACCAGTTCGCCGGCAGCCGCCAGATCACGCCCAGGTTCGGCAGATCGGCCTTGTAGCTCAGGTCGCCGCCCTGCACGAAGACGCGATTGCGGAAGTAGGTCGTGGTGTACGAATCGACGCTGAGCTTGCCGGACTCGCGCCGGTAGCCGCCCGAGATCGTGACCGGGCCGATGTCGTACGACACCTGCAACCAGGGCGCGACGCTCTTGTAGGTCATCGGCGGCACCCACAGCCGGTCGGTGACGGCCAGGCGCTGGTCGGCCTTGTCCTGCGTCAGGTCGAGGCCGCCGCGCAGCTCGAGACCGATGATGCCGAACGAGTCCTGGTGCGCGTACGCACTGCGCAGCCCCTTCTTGTGCGAGCGGATCTCGGACTGGTCCCAGAGCTGCCCGAGCGGCGCGATCAGCGGGTCTTGCCGGTCGTCGCCGTTCTCGGCCGGATAGCGCATCGCCTGATCGGCGTAGTAGGCGCTGAGCGTCAGCACGCCGCCGAACAGGTTGTTGTGCGCGTAGGTGACCTGACCCTGCGAGAAGTCGTTGAACTCGGCCAGCGTGCCGTGGATGCCGCCCGGCTCGGAGGTGTTGGTCTCGCCGGTGTTGCGATTGCCGTCGACCAGGTGGTAGTTGCCGTTGCCCTTGATCTTGAACTTGCTGGCCGAGAACTGGACGCGCTGCTCGTTGCCTTCGCCGAAATTGAGACCGACCTTGACGAAGCCGTTGTCGGCTTTCGAGTCGGCGACCGAGCCGCTGGTGTTCAGGCCGATGCGCCGGCCGTGGCCGTCGTAGGTCATGCCGCGTTCGATGTGCGACACGGCGGCGATCAGGTCCCAGGCATCGTCCTTGTGCGTGAACAGGCCGCCGATCTTCCAGCCGCCGCTGTCGTCGTGGAACTGGCTCGTGTAGCGCGTCGTCAGCGTGAACTCGTTGCCGGGCCGGGTCGGCACCGTCGAGATGTAGTTGATGATCCCGCCCGCCGCGCCGATGCCTTCCGAAGCCGACGGCCCGTTGATGACCTCGATGCGGCCGATCACGCCCATGTCGGTGAAGGTGCCGTTGCGCGTGCCTTCGCGCAGCGGCGAGCCCTGTGGCACGCCATCGAACAGGCGCAGCGCGATGCGCCCGCGCAGGTTCTCGCCGGTGTTGCTCATCGCCTGCGACGACTCGGAGTAGCCCGGCACCGTGCGCGCCAGCACCGCGGTCGCGTCCTCGGTGACGGCCAGCGTGTGCTGCACCTCCTCCTTCGAGACCAGCGTGATCGCGCCGGGGATCTTGTCGACCGCCTTCGCGCTGCGCGTGCCGGTGGTGATCGTGACGCGTTCGAGCTCGGCCGCGCTGGCGGCCGATGCGGGTGCCGGCGCGGCTTGCTGTGCCCATGCGCTGTTGATGGCCGCCGCGAGAACGAGCAGCGTCAGGGAGGCGGGGAGTTGTCTCATGGCTTGTCTCATTTCTTGGTTTGGATTCATGCCGCGGGCTTGTGCAGCCCGCGATGCGGCGAGTCTGGTGGAATCGAAACCGAAGTGAAACTATCCGTGACTATGTTCAGGCTCTAGTTTTTGTGCTTTGTCAGCGTGGGCCGCGACAGGGCCGACAGGCCGCTTCGCCGCGTCATCGGCCCGCGCCCGCAACCCGGACGCATTGCTTCACCGTGCCTGCGCCACCCAGGGCGGACGTCGCCGTGGGCACGTCGACGATGCGCCCGGGCCCGCGCCATGTCGAGCCGTCGGGCTGGCGCTCTTCGAGCACGCATTCGAGGTTGCCGGCGGCGATCGCCATGCGCTCGCCGAACGTCAGCCGAATGGAGTTGGCGCGCGGGTCCGTCAGGGCCCGATCGCGCGCAGTCGCCGCACCCCCACCGCGATCCCGCGGTGCGAGTTTGAGGTCGAGCGGTGCGGGTGGTGTGGCGGCGCGATCGGCTGGCGCCTCGGCGTCCTCGCCAGGGCTTGAACCGGGCGTGGCCGAAACGCCGTTCTCCGGGCCTGAGCGGGCGCCTGCGCGCGCCGGCGCCTCTCTCGGTCTCGGCGCAGCTGGCCGAGATGGGTGCCACACGTCGGCGGATTGGGTGCGGTCTCGGGCAGGGGACGCCGGGATGAGGCGGAGCGAAACCCGGTCGCCCGGCCTCGGCTTCTCCGCGCGAATGCGGGCGCCGCCGTTCAGAAGCCAGAACGCAGCCAGGTGACCGGCCAGCAGCGCGACCAGCAGGACAGTCCTGCCGCCCTTGTCACCGCGCCTTCGCCACGCTGCGTCGCCGCTCACGGGGATGCGTCATGAGGGGCCGTGCCGGGCCATCGTCGCGCGGCATTCCTGCAGGAACACCGTGACGAGCCGGATGCGGATCGTCGCGCGCGACCACACGACGCCGATGCGGCGCGGTTCGAACGCGCGCGGCAGCGGGATGCGCACGAGGCGCAGCCCTTCGGGCCACGGCCGGGCCCAGTCGGGCACCAGCGAGACGCCGAGGCCGCGATCGACCATCACCGCGATCGCGTTCAGCGCGTTCAGCTCGAAGCGTTCGTGCGGCACGATGCCGGCCATGCGCAGGTACTGGTCGGCCTGGCGGCCGCCCCACTGCTGGCGGTCGTAGCGGATCAGCGGCTCGTTCGCGAGCAGCTCGTGCGGGTCGCGGCCCGTCATGCGCTCGGGCGCGAGCACGACCAGCGGCTCCTCGCGCAGCAGCTCCCAGTTGCAGGTCTTGGGCAGCGCGAACGGCGCCTGCAGCACGATCGCGGCGTCGAGCTCGCCGCTCTCGACCGCGCGGTGCAGGTCGGGCGAGTAGCCCGGCTTGATGAACACCTTGATGCGCGGAAAGGTCTCGACCATGCGCGCGAGGATGTCGGGCAGCATGCCGGTCAGCGCGTTCGTGCCGGCGCCGAGGCGCAGCTCGCCGGCGGTCGCATCGTCGTTCGCGACGGTGCCGAGATCGGCCACGTCGCGCAGCAGATCGCGCGAGCGCTGCAGGATGCGCGAGCCCGCCTCGGTGACGCTGACGGTGCGCCCGGCGCGCGCGATCAGCGGCGCGCCGATCTCGCGCTCCAAGGTGCGGATCTGCTGCGCGACCGCAGCCGGCGTGATGTTCAGCAGCCGCGCCGCCGCGGCCATCGAGCCGTGATCGACGACAGCGACGAAGGTGTTCAGGAACTGGGTGTCCACGGCCGCTCTTGGGTCAGAACTTGGGTCAGAAGATAGGCGCGCTCGCTTGTTGCGCGCGACGGGCGATTCGACAATTCTCGGGCACCGCGACGCGTGCGCCACGAAGCCGATCGATGATGAACTATCCCGTCGCTCGCCCCGAGCAGATCGAGTCCTTCGCCGAACACGGCTTCCTGGTCGTCAGGGACGCCATCGCGCACACCGAGCTCGACGCCCTCGAAGCGCATTGCGACACGCTGCTCGCGCAGAAGGAAACGCTCGCCAACGACTGGGCCTGGAGCGCCGACGAGAAGCGCGAGGAGCGCTCGTTCCGCATCGTCCAGTCGTCGCCGGCCAAGGTCTGGAAAGACATCGCGGTGCAGCCCTATCGCCGGTGGCTGGTCGCGTTCGGCGCGCAGCTGATGGCGATGCCGCTCGAGTTCTGGTACGACCAGTTCCTCGGCAAGCCGCCCGGGAAAAGCGTGCCGACGTACTGGCACCAGGACGAAGGCTACTGGGGCCGCAACCTGTTCGATCGCGGCATCACCGGCTGGATCCCGCTGCACGATGTCGATGCCGTCAACGGCTGCATGCACTTCATCGATGGCGGGCATCGCCTCGGCGTGCTGCCGCACCACGGCGTGGCCGGCGTGCAGAGCGACCTGCTGACCTGCGAGGTCGATGAATCGAAGAGGGTCGCGTGCCCGATGCGGCGCGGCGACGTGGCCTTCCACCATTCGAAGACGCCGCACATGAGCACCGCGAACAATGGCCCGGACTGGCGCAAGGCGGTGACGAACCATCTGCAGGCGGTCGGCGCGGGCGGCGAGGGTGGGCACTATGCGTGGCGGGTCAAGGTGAATCAGCGCACCGGCGAACGGGCGACGCCGGGCACATCGCCGACCTCGTCCACATCGTCGGCGTAGATCGTCAGCCCCTTCAGCGAGCGCGTCGTCTGCGGGAACAGGAAGCTCGCGCCGTAGCCGATCACGATGCACAGCATGATCGAAATCGCCAGGTAGAAGTACGGGTGCACGAGCTTCATCGACCAGGCGATCGTCGTCAGCACGATGCTCGAGGCGACGCCGATCGCCACGCCGCCCGAGTTCGCACGCCGAGTGAACATGCCCAGCGTGTACGCGCCCGCGAAGCCGCCGCCGAGCAGGCCGGCGAGTTCGATCGAGACGTCGAACAGCGAGTGGATGTCGTAGCGCGACAGCAGCAGCGCGCAGCCGATGCCGAGCAGCCCGGCGACGACCGTCATCCACTCGGCGAAGCGCACGCTCTTGGCCGGGTCGGGGTGGCGCACGAGCTTCTCGTAGAAGTCGACCGACGCGAGCGTCGACACGCTGTTCATGATGCTCGAGAGCGTCGCCATCGCGGCGGCGAAGATGCCGGCGATGATCAGCCCGGTGATGCCCATCGGCAGCTCCGCGGCGATGAACAACGGAAAGGTCGCGTCGATCGACAGCAGCGGGTTCATGCGCTCCGGGTGCGCCTTGTAGAACACGAACAGCGCGGTGCCGATCGAGTAGAAGACGAAGCCGCCGGGGATCATGATCGCGGCCAGCATCCAGACCGAGCGGCCGGCCTCTTTCGCGGAGCTCGTCGACAGCGTGCGCTGCATCAGCACCTGGTCTTTCGGGAACGTGAGCACCACGTCGAACAGCACCAGGAAGACGAAGCCCCAGACGGTCGCCTTGGTCAGGTCGAAGCTGAAGTCGAAGAGCTTCGTCTTGTTCTCGGCCAGCGCCGTCGACACGAGCTCGGGCAGGCCGCCGCGCAGCGCGTAGACGATGAAGCCGATCGCGAACAGCGCGCCGCCCATCTTGACGACGAGCTGCACGATGTCGGTCCAGACGACCGCCTTCATGCCGCCGAGCGCGGTGTAGACGATCGTGAAGCCGCCCATCAGCAGGATGCTCCAGACCACGTCGATGCCGGTGATCGTCGCGATCGCCAGCGACGGCAGGAACAGGATCACGCTCATCCGGCTGCCGAGCTGCGTGACGATGAACAGGCCGCTCGCGAGCATGCGGATCGCGGGGTGGAAGCGCGTCTCGAGGTACGAGAACACGCTCATCAGGTCGAGCCGGCGCAGCAGCGGCACGATCCAGACCGCGACGAACATCAGCGCGAGCACCGCGACCAGGTTGTTCGTCAGGTACTGCCAGTTGGTCTCGAAGGCCTTCGCGGGAATCGCGATGTAGCTGATCGAGCTCGTGTTCGCCGCGTACAGGCTCACGCCCGCGGCCCAGAACGGGATCGTGCGGCCGCCGACGAAGAAGTCGGACGTGGAGTTGCGCTTCTCGCGCAGGTAGAAGTACAGGCCGATGCCGAGCATCGAGACCAGGTAGACCGCGATCACGATCCAGTCGAGCCAGCGCAGCAGCAGCTTGCCGGACTCGATCTCGGCGCTGCCGAACGCTGCGGCCCGGCCGTCGGCCGTGGGCCGTGCCCACAGCAGGCCGTCGTGCCATGCGGCGACCGAGCGCGCGCTGGCGGCGTCGGCGTTGGCCAGCGTCGCCCACGAGCCGGTGATCGTGTGCATCGTCATCAGCTTCGGTGCGCCGGCGTCGGGCGCGGCCAGCAGGTACAGGCCGTGCGCCTGGCCAACCGCGCGCGCCGCGCCGGCGAGCACGCTGCCCGGGGCGTGCGGCTTGGCCTGCCAGCCGGCATCGGCCGACCAGCGCCAGAGCCGGTCGGCCGCGCCATCCTTGTCGTCGTGGGTCGTGACGAACAGCGCGCCGGTCTGCGCGAGCAGCGAGGTCGGCGCGGCGCGGCCCGGCCAGCCGCGGCGCGACATCCACTGCGGCGCCGCGGTGCCGGGCTGGATCTGCAGCACGCGCGCGTCGCCGGCCGCGTCGAGCCCGGCGACGTAGAGGCTGTCGGCGCTGACCGCAGCGCGCGCCGACTGCAGCGGCACCGGCAGCACCGGCAAGGCCTGCGTGGCCGGCACGCCGCCGGCGAGCGTCAAGCGCGCGACGCGCTCGACCAGCTCGTTCGCGCCCAGCAGCACGAAGGCCTGCCGGCCGTTGCCGGCGACGCCGACCAGCGGCGCATCAGGGTGCCATCGCGTCGGCACCCAGGCCGTGGCGTCGTCGGCCAGCACCCAGCTGCCCGCGCTGCCGATCGCGACCGGTCGGCCGTCGATGACCGCCAGCCCTTGCAGCGCGGCCGCGCTCGGCAGCGCGGGCAGCGTGCCGGTACGCACCGCGGCGAGGTTGTCGGCATGGCCGTTCAGCGGCCACAGCAGCGAGACAAGCAGGGCGGCGAACAGCGCGCGCAAGCCCGCGCAGGAACGGAGACGGGTCATGGGCAGCAGCTCAGGGCGCAAGCTCAGGTCGAAGAAGCCGAAGCGCGCGCGGCAGCCACGATGGCCTCGGCACGTTTCAGGAACGGCGGGTCGATCATGCGGCCATCGACGACGAACGCTGCACGCTCGCCGGCCCCGCGCGCGGCCTCGACGATGCGCCGCGCGGCAGCGAGCTCGGCGGCGTCCGGACCGAAGACCTCGTTCGCGGCGGCGATCTGGCTCGGGTGAATGCAGCTCTTGCCGCCGAAGCCGAGGCGGCGCGCCATCTGCGCCTCGGCGCGAAAGCCCGGCAGGTCCTGCAGATCGGTGAACGCGGCGTCGCAGGCGAACACGCCGGCGGCCCCGGCCGCGATGCGCAGCGCGAACATCGCGGCGTGCACGTTGGCGGCGTCGCGCCGCGCGATGCCCAGCGGCTCGAACAGGTCGGCCAGCCCGAGCTGCAGGCCGACGACGCGCGGGTGCGCGGCCGCGATCTCGGTGGCGCGCCCGAGCGCCGCGGCACTCTCGATGTTCACAAGCAACCCGATCGGCTCGCGCACGCCGTTCGCGGCCTCGGCGCGCTCGATTGCAGTCACGGCCTGGCGCACATCGCCGGCCGAGTCGGTCTTGGGCAGGTTGATCAGGTCCAGGCCGGGCCGCACGACGGCGTGCAGATCGTCTTCAAACTCGGCGCTGCCGAGCGCATTGATGCGCACGATGCGCAGTGCCCGTGCCGCGCGCGCGCTGGGCGATCGCAGCGCCGCGGCGACCCGCGCCCGCGCCTCGGCCTTGCGCGCCGGCGCGACCGAATCCTCGAGATCGAACGAGACCGCGTCGGCCGCACTCGCGAGCGCCTTGTCGAACAGCTCCGCGCGCGCGCCGGGCACGAAGAGCTTGCTGCGCATGAAGAGGAGGCTGCTGACCATGCCCGGCAGTGTGGGTGAAGACACCGCAAGGAAAAACTGTCTGCCGCATATTCAGACGATAGATTTGCTTGCGGCCCCGGGGCCGCGGCGTTCAGCCCGCCACCGTCGCCAGCAGCCCGACGATCCCCAGGCCGAGCGCCGCGAGTGCGTCGCCGGCGATCAGGCCGCCGCCGATCAGCGAGGTCGTGCTCATGTCGTCGGCCAGCGTGTCGTCGCTGCGGCGCGTGGCCGCGCCGCGGTCGGCAAGCCAGTTCGACGCGCTGGTGATCACGCCGCCGGCCGCGAACCAGGCCGAGGTCGCGAGGCTCAGGAAGGTGCCGAACGAGTACGCGTACGGCGAGGGCAGCAGCACCGCGTCGATCACGAAGTCGGCCGCGCCGCCGGCCTTGCCGCTGCGCTTGAAGCGCTCGTACGGTGCCCACGCGAACAGCAGCTTGCGCGCGATCTGCGTGGCCAGCCCGAGCCCGATGCCAAGCACGATCGCGGTGCGCTGGTAGGGCTTGTCGTCGGTCAGGCTGCGCAGCACGCCGACGAACTTGTAGGTCATCGCCGAGAGCCATTGCGAGGGCTGCGCGCCGGCCTGCATCACGGTCTGGTCGAGCCCGAGCACCGGGTAGGCGCTCATGAAGAGTTTCGCGAAGCCGACCGAGAGGATCGCGCCGACGACCAGCCCCATGACCTGGAAGCGGAACTGGATCGCGCGCGGCGTGCCCAGGCGCCAGCCGGTCGAGCGATCCTGCTGCATGTCGCCGGCGACGCTGCACGCGACCAGCAGGATGCCGCCGGCCATCAGCCCGACCGTCGGGTCTTTCAGGCCGAGCGCGGCCATCAGCACGACGGCGGTGACGAAGGCCGACGAGATCGGGTTGCTGTCGCTGATGCCGAGCGAGATGCCGTTGACCATCGCGAACACGAATACCAGCAGGATCGCGATCGCCATGAAGAACACAGGCTGGTGCATCACGCTCGCGCCGATCCACACGACCGCCGCGCCCCAGAACGCGACCCACGCGACGAGGCGGCCGGTGCTGGTGCGCTTCCAGTCTTCGTCATCTTCGACCGCGGCTCGCGCTGCCGGGGGCGCGCGCCAGCGGCGTGCGGCCTCGACGAGGATCAGGCCGATGTCGAGGATCGCGGCGCCCATGATCATCCCGAGGCCGATCAGGAACGTGATCTTGCGGAACGGCTCGCCGGCATGCAGCCAGCCGATCGAGACGAAGTACGGGATCAGCAGCGTGCCGGTCACGCCGGCGACGAGCGCGGCGATGCCGATGCGCGCGCCGACCAGCATGCCGGCGCCCACGGTCGAGGTCGACAGATCGATCGCGCCGATCATCGCGACCTTCGCCGCGCTCAGGCCGCCGAAGACGCCCAGGCCCATGCCGGTGCCGAGCCGTCCGACCGACATGCGCAGCAGCACCGGGTCGGTCAGCGCGCGCAGGATGTTGGCGACCGCCAGGCCCGACGGGAAGGTCAGCTGCAGCCGGTCGACCAGGATCGGCGTGTACAGCATGCCGACACCGGCGCCGAACATGCCGATCGCGCCCATGAACAGCATCAGCTCCCAGAGCGGCGGCTGCGGCAGGCCCATCCAGACCATCGCCTGGATCAGCACGCCCATGCCGGCCATCCCGGCGACCGAGGCCGCCGCGGTCTGCATGTAGTTCGCGCCGTGCTTGCCTTCGGGCCCATAGCCCAGCGTCACGGTCGAGCCGAGGATGCCGGCCAGCACCTGCCCGCCGACGAAGAAGCCGATCGAGAAGTTCATGTACGACGCCGTCACGCCGCCCAGCGGCCCCAGCACGAGCGCGCCGAGCAGCCCCAGCATCAGGTAGTAGCGCTTGCTGCCGATCGGCGGCAGCCAGGCCCAGCGCGGGGCGGGCGGGGCCGCGAGGGCGGCGGAACTCGTGTTCATGTTTCGCATGGCGCATGCAGGCTGCGCGATTCTGTCGGGCGTCAATTGGAACACCGCCGGCAGCCGCTGCCGGCGCCGCCATTACAGTGGGAACCCTCGGCGGCGGCGATCCGCCCGCCCACACCCCACGGAGAACTCGATGAAGAAGCTGCTGGCCGGACTGTCGCTCGCGCTGCTGATCCTCGCACCGGGCGCGCGCGCCGCCGACGCGCCGTCGAAGCTGCGCATCGGCGTCGAGGGCGCCTACCCGCCGTTCAGTTCGGTCGGCGCCGACGGCAAGATCATCGGCTTCGACATCGACATCGCGAACGCGCTGTGCACCGAGATGAAGGCGCAGTGCACGCTGGTGCAGCAGGATTTCGACGGCCTGATCCCGGCGCTGCAGGCGCGCAAGTTCGACCTGATCGTCGCGTCGATGTCGGTCACGCCCGAGCGGCTCAAGGCGGTCGACTTCTCCGACAAGTACTACAACACGCCGAACCGGCTGATCGCGAAGCGCGGCGTCACGATCGACGGTTCGCCCGGCAGCTTCAAGGGCCACAAGATCGGCGTGCAGCGCAGCACGATCAACGACCGCTACGCGACCGCCAAGTTCAGCGGCGCGACGATCCAGCGCTACACCAAGCAGGACGAGGTCTTTCTCGACCTCGCGGCCGGCCGCATCGACGCGACGCTGGTCGACGCGGTCGCCGGCGACGTCGGCTTCCTGAAGACGCCGGCCGGCAAGGGCTACGCGTTCACCGGGCCGGTCTACGACGACCCGGCGTATTTCGGTACCGGGGTCGGCGTTGCGATGCGCAAGGGCGAGACGGCGCTGCGCGACAAGGTCAATGCGGCGATCAAGGCGATCCGCGCGAACGGCGTCTACAAGAAGCTGCAGGACCGGTACTTCGATTTCGACGTCTACGGCAAGTAGGCCGAACTGCCCGCGATGCTGCAGGGCTACCTGCCGAGCCTGCTCGAAGGCGCCGCGCTGACCCTGGCGGTCGCGCTCGCGTCGCTCGCGCTGGCGCTCGTGCTCGGCCTGGCCGGCGCGGCGCTGAAGCTCTCGGGCTCGACCTTCTGGCGCCGCGCCGCGACCGTGTACACCACCGTGATCCGCGGCGTGCCCGACCTGGTGCTGATGCTGCTGATCTTCTTCGGCGGCCAGATCGCGGTGAACGCGCTCGCACAGCGGCTCGGCATCGAGTATGTCGACATCGACCCGTTCGTCGCCGGCGTCGCGACGCTCGGCTTCATCTTCGGCGCCTACTTCACCGAGACCTTCCGCGGCGCGATCCTGGCGATCCCGCCGGGGCAGGTCGAGGCCGGGCGCGCGTTCGGCATGTCGGCGTGGACGCTGTTCCGCCGCATCACCGCACCGCAGATGCTGCGCTTCGCGATCCCGTCGTTCACGAACAACTGGCTGGTGCTGGTGAAGTCGACCGCGCTGGTCTCGCTGATCGGCCTGAACGACATGCTGCAGAAGGCCCAGCAGGCGGCCGGCGCAACGCGCCAGCCGTTCACGTTCTTTCTCGCGGTCGCGGTGCTGTACCTCGCGATCACGAGCGTCTCGGTGCTCGCGCTGCGCGCGCTGGAGCAACGCGTGTCGCGCGGCGTGAAGGTCGCGGCGCTGTGAGCCCGCCGGGCCGCCCCAAGGGCGAACACCGAAGTGCGCGGCACGAAGGCTGCCTATGAATTTCAGCGCGATCGCCGAGAGCCTGCCGACCTATGGGGCCGGGCTGCTGACGACGCTCGAACTGCTCGCGCTGGCGCTCGCGTTCGGCCTGGTCGCCGCGCTGCCGCTCGGCGTGATGCGCGCGTCGAGCCGGCGCTGGCTCGGCGTGCCGATCGGTGCGCCGGTCTGGCTCTACACCTACGTGATCCGCGGCACGCCGCTGCTGGTGCAGCTGTTCCTCGTCTACTACGGCCTCGCGCAGTTCGAGGCGCTGCGCGCGAGCCCGCTCTGGCCGTGGTTCGCGAGCCCGTGGTTCTGCGCGGTGCTCGCGTTCGCGCTCAACACCTGCGCCTACACGACCGAGATGATCGCCGGCGCGATCCGCGCGACGCCGCACGGCGAGGTCGAGGCGGCGCGCAGCCTGGGCATGTCGTGGGCGCTGCTGATGCGGCGCATCGTGCTGCCGTCGGCGCTGCGCCGCTGCCTGCCGGCCTACAGCAACGAGGTCATCATGATGCTGCACGCGACTTCGCTGGCCAGTGTCGTGACCTTGCTCGACCTGACCGGCGCGGCGCGCGAGATGAATTCGCGCTTCTACCTGCCGTTCGAGGCCTTCGTCACCGCCGCGCTGTTCTATCTGCTGCTGACCTTCGCGCTGGTCGCTCTGTTCCGGCGCGCCGAGGCGCGCTGGCTCGCGCACCTGCGGTCGCGGCACTGAACGCCTTCTTCCCGATGACCGAATCTTCCATTCCGGCGCTGCAGGTCGAGAACCTTCACAAGCGCTTCGGTGCGACCGAGGTGCTGAAGGGCGTCGACCTGACCGCGAACGCCGGCGACGTGATCGCGATCATCGGCGCCAGCGGTTCGGGCAAGAGCACGCTGCTGCGCTGCATCAACCTGCTCGAACAGCCGCATGCCGGGCGCATCGTGCTGGCGGGCGAGGAACTGCGCCTCGAGGCCGGCCGGCACGGCGAGCTGCGGGCCGCCGATGCGCCGCAGTTGCAGCGCCTGCGCTCGCGCATCGCGATGGTGTTCCAGCACTTCAACCTGTGGTCGCACATGACGGCGCTCGAGAACGTCATCGAAGCCCCGATGCGCGTGCTCGGCGTGCCGCGCGTTGCGGCGATCGCGCGCGCGCAGGCGCTGCTGCAGCGCGTCGGCGTCGCGCACCGGCAGGGCCTGTATCCGTCGCAGCTGTCGGGCGGTGAGCAGCAGCGCGTCGCGATCGCGCGGGCGCTGGCGATGGAGCCCGAGGTGATGCTGTTCGACGAGCCGACCTCGGCGCTCGACCCCGAGCTCGTCGGCGAGGTGCTGCGTGTGATGCGCGACCTCGCGGCCGAGGGCCGCACGATGATCGTCGTGACGCACGAGATGGGCTTCGCGCGCGAGGTCGCGAGCCATGTCGTGTTCCTGCACCAGGGCCTGATCGAGGAGCAGGGTGACCCGCGTGTGGTGCTGTCGGCACCGACGAGCGCGCGGCTGCGGGGGTTCCTCGCCGGGAATTTGAAGTAGCGCCAGTCGCGGCTCTCCAGGCTGATCGCTCAGGCCACCGCGGCCATCAGCTGCCGTCGCGGCAGCCGCGTGAACGCAAGCGCGGACAGGAAGGCCCCGATGCCCAGCGAGAACGCGCCGATGAAGAGCCATGCATAGCTGGAAAACGCGTCGTAGATCAACCCGCCCAGCACGGGCCCCAGCGCCATGCCGAGGCTGCTGGCCATCGTGGTGCCGCCGATCACCGTGCCCATCATGCGCAGCGGAAAATTCTCGCGCGCGATCACGGCAAACAGCGGCATCACGCCGGCATAGGTGAAGCCGAACAACGCAGCGACGGTGTAGAAGCTCCCCAGCTCGCGCGCGTACACATAGCCCAGCACCACGATCGCCTGGGCGAGCAGCGCCAGCACCAGGACGCGCGCGGCCCCGAAGCGGTCGCCCAGCAGCCCGAACACGAGGCGGCCGCCCATGCCCGCGAGGCCTTCCAGGCTGTAGATCGACACGGCGGCCATCAGCGGGATGCCGCAGGTGACGGCGTAGCTCACCGTGTGAAAGATCGGCCCCGAGTGGGTGGCGCAGCTCAGAAAGCTCGTCGCCACCAGGATCAGGAACGGCGCAGAGCGCATGGCCTGCCCGACGGACAACCCCGGCTCATGCGCCGAGCCCGTTGCCGCTGCGGACGCGGCTTGCGCCAGTGCAGGCGGGCGGCGTATCAGCAACGCCATGGGCACCATGATGATCGCCACCAAGGCCGCGATGATCTGCAGCGAGGTGCGCCAGTCGTGGCCCTGCACCAGCCACGCTGCCAGCGGCGACATGGTCATCGGCGCCATGCCCATGCCGGCCGACACCAGCGACACAGCCAGGCTGCGCCGCGTGTCGAACCACCCGGTGACGCACGCCATCATCGGCGCAAAGATCGCCGCCGCGCTGAAGCCGACCAGCGCGCCGAACAACAGCTGGAACGCCACGAGCGAAGTCGCCAGGCTGGCCAGCGCGAGACCGGTGGCGAGCAGCAAGGAGCCCGCCAGGACCACGATGCGTGGGCCCACGCGGTCGGAGAGGGTGCCCCAGGCGATGCTGCCGAGCGCGAGCGCCACGAAGGCGAGCGTCATCGCGGTGGAGATCCCCGTGGTGGACCACCCCGTGTCCTGCGCGATCGGGCGCAGGAACACCGGCAGCGAAAACAGACCGCCGATCGCCACGCAGCCGAGCGCGCCGCCTGCGGCCACGATGATCCAGCGGTAGTGCGCGCGCAGCGCGTTCGTCCAAGCAGGCATGGTTCGGTCCTTGGTTGATTCGGTGTGATCTGAAGGTCAGGCTAGCGGCGGCCGCCCGACGGCGTGAGTAACAAGCGTGGCGTGATTGCCGGCGTGATTTGCAAACGTCAGGGCTTGCAGCCGAGCTCCGGCCCGTCGAGCTGGCGCACTTCGCACTCGACGTCCCAATCGGTGCCGTGCACCTTGAGAAAGCGCCGCGTCAGCTCGACGGCGTCCGCCGACGACGGCGCCTCGAGGATCGCGTAGCCCCCGATCACCTCCTTGGTCTCGGTGAACGGGCCATCCACCACCGTGAGGCTGCCGCCGCGGTGCAACTTCACGCGCACGCCTTCGGAGGTAGGCCGCAGCCCGGCAGTGCTCACGAGCTGCCCGGTGCGGGTGAGCTCATCGATCAGCTTGCCCATGTCGGCCATCAGCTGCTCGCTGGGCACTTGGCCGGCGGTTTCGTCGATTCGGATCATCGAAAGGAATCGCATGGTCACGTCTCCTGGTCGTGGCGCGGCGGAACGATTCCGCCACCTCATCCCCCACGACGAACGAAAACCAGCCGAATCGACAGTCGTGGCATTGCGGGGGCTCAGCGGACTGAACCGATTTGCGCGGACCGGTGAAGGTCGCGGCCAAGACCGCAAAGAAGACAAGCCGGCTCCAGCCATTGACCGCCACAACACGCTTCACCAGAATGGCTCGATCCCATTCCTGGTCGCTGACCTTTGCCCATGACGCTGCTGACCACGAGTCGACTCCGATTGGAGCCCTTCGCCGAAGGCCATCTTGCCGGCTTGAACAAGCTGAACTCCGATCCGGAGGTGATGCGCTATCTCTCGGCGGGTCGACCGGAAACGCTCGAAGAGACCCGCGCAATCATTGGGCGCGTTGTGAAGCGCTGGGGCGAGGTTGGCTATTCGTGGTGGGCGCTCTTTGAGCGCGAAACCGAAGAGCTCGTTGGCGCAGGCGCCGTTCAAAATCTGCGGCGAGAGGCGACCTTGGTACCCGACTTGGATTGTCCGCTGGAGATCGGATGGCGGCTTCGGCGGGATCGATGGGGTCAGGGCCTGGCCGCGGAGGCGGGGCGAGCCATGGGTGATTTCGTGTTCAAAGAGTTGAATGCGCGAGAACTTTTCGCCGTTTGTGATCCGGCCAACGTCGCATCCGCGAACGTGATGAGGCGCCTGGGTATGCAAGAGGCCGGCGTTCAACGCTGGTATGGCAAGGACCTGCTCACGTACCGCATCCATGCCGACCAGTGGATCTCAAATGCGCCTTGAGCGGCTAGGACCCTGGGCGGCAGAGAACGGGGCCCGCCCTTTTCAAGCAGTCACGACAGGCTGAGCCATGGCGTCGAGTGGGTGCAGGACTGTTGGGTCTCCAACAGCGCACCCGTCGCAGCGCGGACAAGCCTAACCCTAGGGGGTGAGCCGCCTTCGCATCACTTTGCGGGATAGGCCAGCACACCCATGCTCATATCGTCGACCGCTCCACCAAAGCCAGCGGGACTGCAACATGAACCAGTTGATCGTCGACTACGACTTGGGCAGCACCACGCCCGCCAACCCGGACGCCACGCTGCCGGCCACGGTGACGGGTTGCACCGTTGGGGCGGGGCCGGGAGCCACCACGTTGGGAACCTATGCGCAGGCCCTGGATTTCGGCGCCGGCGCGTCGCTGACGACGCAGTTGCCCGTGGCAGCGCTCAACCGCGTGAAGTTCGCGGTCCGCACGGTGTTCAAGGTCGACATCAAGCCCGTGGCGCGGCAGACCTTGGTGTGCTCTGCCGCGCTGCCGCTGGGCTTGGCTGTCGAGCCCGGCAGCGGCAGCAGCGATTTCCACCTCGTCGCCGGCCTCACGCTGGCGGCGGCGGGCGCGGGGCAAGCGTCCACGCAGTGGCTGATGGACCTGAAGCTGGGCACCTGGTACGCCGCCGATCTGGTCTACGACACCGACACGCTGGGCCTCTTTGTCGACGGTGTGATCCGCTCGGTGCGCGCGTACCCGGCAGGCACGCTGGCGGCGGGCAGTGGCGACCTGCTGCGCGCCGGCGTGGCGGCCGACGGCATCCACGAACACTTCATGGGCAGCATGGCCGCGCTGCAGCTGCATGCCGACATCCCCATCGAGCTGGAAGCGCAGGTCGACGAACGGCGCTCGCACCCGCAATGGTTCCTCACCTACAAGGAAGAGGATCTGCGCCCCTACCTGGACTTCGGCTCGCCCACGGCCGTGTACCAGTACGACCTGCCCAGTGGCGCCTGGGTCCAGTCGTTTGGCGCCGGCACACTGATGTATGCCGACGCGGTGGGCCACGCCTTTGAACTGCATGGGCTGATCCGCGAGGCCTACTGGGCCCTGCCCAACCGCGCCGAGCTGGGCTACCCCATCAGCGACGAGATGGACACGGCGCGCCGCGGCGGTCGCAAGAACCTGTTCAGCCGCGGCGGGCTGTACTGGTCGCCCGCCACGGGCGCGCGGCCGGTGACGGCGCAGCTGTGGGTGGACTACGAAAGCCTGGGCGAGTCCGGCTTCCTGGGCCTGCCGCTGGCGGCGGCAGAGAGCATTCCGGGCGGCCTGCGCCAGCGCTTCCAGGGCGGCAACATGTACCACCGCGCGGGGCAGCCGCGGGCCTTTGAAGTGCACGGCGCCATCCTGGCCCGCTTCCGGGCCGTGGGCGAGGTCTCGTCCTGGGGCTACCCGGTGAGCAACGAGGGCGACTTGCTCAACGGCGCCCAGGTCATAGGCCGCACCAGCGAGTTCGAAGGTGTCACCTGCTACTGGAGCGCCGGCAGCGGTGCCTTTGAAGTGCATGGCGACATTCGCGCCACCTACCGCAGCCTGAGCGGCCCTTCGGGCAAACTGGGCTTCCCCACCAGCGATGAAGGCGACGTGCCCGGCGCAGGCGGCGCACGCTTCAACATCTTCCAGCACGGCAGCATCGTCTGGTTCGGCAGCATGGGCGAGACCTACGTGTGCCAAGCATTCGACATCAACATCGGTCGCATCGACAGCAAGGAATCCGAAGGCTGGGGCCGCGGCCAGAACGACGTCTATCTGCACCTGGGCGTGGAAGACAACGGCCACGTGATCCACGCCGAGCGCATCCCCGGCAGCGGCGATTCCGACGGCCAAAACGTCTACGGTATCAATCGCACGCTGAACCTGGGCCCGGCGGGCATCGTGCCCAACCGGGTGGACTGCGTCATCAAGCTGACCATGGACATCTGGGACAGCGACTGGCCCGATGACGACGACCACCTGGGCTACTTCTCGCATGTGCTGGACATGGCCAACGCCTGGGGCCTGCGCGGCAACCGCGGCGGTCTGTTCAACAGCGGCGGCTTCGACAATATCAACACCGTCACCTGGTCGGTGTCGCCGCGTGTCAACGAGGCACTGTTGGACGACAACCAGCGCTGGTGGGGCGTGAAGAACCGCGGTACCAACGAACTGAGCTGGCCGCAGTACGCCGCGGCCTTCACGGACGTCGACAGTGACACCGAGTGGTGGGACCCCACCGACTGGCTGGCGGCGTTGTTCTACGAGGCCGCGGTCAAGGGACTGGCCAAGAGCGGCAACTGCTTCGGCATGTCGCTGGAGGCCATCTACAGCTACAAGCACCGCAGCATCCTGCGCCTGCCGCTGGACCGCTTTTCCGATGCCAGCAACCAGTGGGAAGCGGTGCGTGGTGAGTTCAACATCAAGCACCAGTACCAGGTGGGCGCACCGGCCATCTGGTGGTTCGTGGGCCAGTTCCTGTCCGGCAACACGCACGACCCGGTGGACGTCTTCCACGCCACGCGCGACGCCCATGCGCACGGCATGGACCCGGTGCTGTGCATCGCGCAGAACTACGACTTCAGCGGCGCGCCGCACTGCATCCTGCCTGTGGCCTGGGACGACAGCAGCAAGCCCTGGAAGCTGTGGGTGCACGACCCGAACTTCCCGGCGCCGCAAGTCCCCGCGCTGCGTGCGGTGCTTGTGGACCCGGACGCCAACACCTTCAGCTACAGCGGCGGCAGCATGTACGCGGGCGGCGAGTGGTCCGGCGGGCGCATGCACTACATGCCCTATTCGGTGGTCTGCGAGCAGCCGCGCACGCCCATCTTCGAGGCTCTGATGCTGCTGCTCAGCGGCGCCATCCTCATCGTCGGCTCCGACGGCGAAACCCTGAGCCTGACCGACGAAAACGGCGTCGACCTGGACGCCTTTGGCGCCGACGCGGTGGCGCGCCTGAAGGCCGGGCAATCGGTGGCCAACAAGTTCGTGTCGGTGAAGGGCTTTGACGCCCACACAGACCTGTGCGCTGTGGAACGCACGGGCGACAGGCCCGTCGCCGAAGTGGTCGACAAACCGCGCCGTCCGCACGGCATGGTGCCGGCGGAAGTGCACCTGCGCTCACAACCCAGGCGGGTGTCGCGCTATACACCGCCCAACCGCCGCACCGGCACCGACTGGACGCGCCTGACGCTGCGCGAGTACCTGTGTCAGTGGGCGCCGGCGCCGATACGCCGCGCGGTGGAGGCCAACACGGCCTTTGTCGCCGCCAACGAAGGGCGGCTGATGATTCATCTGCTGCAGGCGCCCGCGAAGCCAGCCGGCGCGGGGCCGACGGACGCGGCGCTCTCGCACGCCATGCTGTCCAACGTCGCTAGCGGCCGCGTCTCGGCCGCCGCGTTGTCGGCCCTCGGCCCGGTGTTCCAGTCGCCCAGCAACTTCATCCACACGCTGCGCGGCCTGCGCCGCGGCGAGCTGCGCTACGCCTTCAAGCAGGGGCTGACGGAAGTGATGATCAGTGGCGAAGCCCACGCCGGCGACCTGCACACGCTACAGGTGCGCGACCTGGGCACACACACCAACACCGTGAAGCTGCTCTCCAGCCGGGACAAGGTGCTGAGCCTGGTGGTGCACAGCCGCATCGGCGTCGGCCGCGACCAGTTGCGCCTGCAGCTGGACGGCCTGGCCATCAGCGCCGGCCAGGAGATGAGCCTCAACATCAAGCCGGGGCTGGGCGGTGTGGACGTCGTCAGCGGCGGCAAGCTCACTGCGCAGGCCACGCTGGAACTGGTCAAGAAGGGGGTGCGCTACAGCGGCAAGTTCATGCTGGCTTCCGAGCAGGGCCTGCGGGTGCTGCCGTCCACCTTCCTGACCAACAAGGCGCTGAAGGTGGCGCAGATCGACCGGCTGTTCGGGGACTCACTGAAGACCATGCTGGT
This sequence comes from Rhizobacter sp. P5_A1, assembly GCF_056400745.1. Taxonomy (NCBI): domain Bacteria; kingdom Pseudomonadati; phylum Pseudomonadota; class Betaproteobacteria; order Burkholderiales; family Sphaerotilaceae; genus Rhizobacter; species Rhizobacter sp. P5_A1. The sequence continues at coordinate 341,620 of NZ_JBFUKR010000001.1, read as the reverse complement.
CAATAGCGTCTGAAAAAGAGCTGCCCCGCGAGCACCGCCAAAGCCAAGCGGGCTGAAGGAGGCACCGGCCTGGAAAAGCCGACATCGGACCGGCGGCGGGCCATGGGTTGCGCCATGATCGCGAGCATCACACTTGATTGCCGGCGCCTCGATGAACACGAAACCTCCGTCGCTCGTCGACCAGTTTGTCGCCTACGCGGGTCCATCGCGGTACGTCTCCGCGGTCGTTGTCGTCCTCCTGCTGGCGCTGCTGTTGGCATTGGCCGTCTTCTCGCAGGCGGGCCTCGCAACGGTTGGTCCACGTGGTCTCTGGAAATTGGGACTCGAGCCGACATTGATCGTCTACATCCTGGGAATTTATCCGTGGCTGCAAAGACGCTTTGCGCTGGCCATCGACACGCTGCGACCCCATTGCAATCAGCCCGAAATCGTCAGCGAGGCCCATGCCGCCAAGAGGCGCGGCGAATTGATCGCGCTGCTGCTTGGCGCGGTCTTTTCTCTTTGGGTCACGAGTTCCTGGCGCATCGAAGGGACATGGATGTGGCTCTACCTCATCGCTGCCAACGCCGTTCTGTTCAGCCTGATGGCGCTCGCGATCTACGACGGCCTGGAGCGAACGCGGCTACTCGCCCGCATGATGCGCGCCGGCCTGCAACTGGATCTTTTCGATCGCCAGCTGCTGGCGCCGATGGCGCGCTGGGGGCAGACCATTGCGCTCACTTTCGTCGGCGGCATTTGCCTGAGCCTGATCTTCCAGTCCTACGAGACCCTGCACTCGGTCCGCTCCCTCGTCATCTATTCGATCTTGATCGTCGTTTCGCTGACGCTGTTCTTCACTTCGGTGTGGAGCATCCACAAGGCCTTGATCGTCGCGCAGCAACGTGAATTGGCCGTCGTTCGCCAACATTGGTTGGTGGCCCGCAGCGAGCTGAAGAGAAAGCTTGCCGAAGGCGGACAAAGCGATATCGCCGCCCTCTACGACCCGTTGGTCGTTCTCAGCGCCTACGAGAGCCAAGTTCTCGCGGCATCCACCTGGCCGTTCAACCCGAAGATCGTCAAAGAGGTTCTGGCATCTTTCGTCGCGCCATTCCTGATCTACGGGCTGAAAATTGCAATAGGCCGGCTGTCGGGGAGCAACTGAACCGCGGTCCGCTTTGGGAACGCGCCCCCGGGTGAACGGCGGCTTCCAGCGGTGGCGGACAATCATGTGACGCTACATGGGACTCGACTCAGGCTGTCGTCGATGGATCGCTGCCGTTCTTCACGCCGCACGCTGCTGTTGGGTCTTGCGGCGGCTGTCTCGGGCCGCGCGGCATTGTCGGCGGCGGGCTCGACAGGCCCCGTCTTCACGCACGGAGGGCCTGACTCCGTGCGCTACGGCGAGGCCAGTGACTATCCCGTTCCGCCACGGCAGCGAGCCATTGCCCAAGGCAATCCGTGGCTCCCGGGCGAGCGAGTCGGTGCGTTCAGTCATCTGGACGAGATCTATGCGACGCGGCGAGTCGCACGCGCCAGCGCGCCATGGAACTTCGCCCGGTCGGACGCGCTTCTGCGGTACGAGCACGAAGGCCAACTCAAGTCGCTGAGCGACCATCTCTCACGTCATCCGGTGACCGGCCTTCTGATCGCGAAGGACAACCGGATTCTCTTCGAGCACTATCAATACGGCCGGACCGACACCGATCGGCTGCTCGGCCAGTCGATGACCAAATCCCTCACCGGACTCCTCGTCGGCCTGGCGCTCGCGGACCGCGCGCTGGGGTCCATCGACGACGTGCCGCAGACCTACGTCCCGGGCCTGAAAGGAAGTGAATTCGGCCGCACGCCGCTGCGGGCGCTGCTGCACATGTCGTCCGGCGTCGACTTCGGCGAAGAGCGCGACGACGGTCGCGATCTATCGACCTTGTGGCGCGACATGGTGCTTGGCGCGGGCCTGCCCGGAAAGAAGGGAACGGTCGCGAGCATCCGGCAGTTCGACCGCCGCATCGCTGCGCCAGGCACCCGATACCACTACGCCAGCATCGAGCCCGACGTGCTCGCCGTCGTGCTCCGCAAGGCACTCGATCGCCCCCTGTCGGACTACCTGCGAGACAAGCTGTGGTCTCCCCTGGGCACCGAATCCGATGCCACCTGGCTCGTCGATGCGGAGGGCGATGAAGTGGGGCATTTCGGGTTCAGTGCCGCGCTTCGCGACTATGCACGGCTGGGCCGGCTTCTGGCCTGCGATGGCGCCTGGGACGGCCGGCAGCTCATCCCCGCAGATTGGTTGCGCGACGCCACGACGGTGAGGGCGTCGGAGCGATATCTGGCGCCCGGTCAATCCATGAGGTTCGGCTACGGCTATCTCATCTGGCTGCTTCCGGGCAGTCGCCGGCAGTTCGCGCTCGTCGGGCAGAACGGGCAGCGGATCTGCGTCGACCCGCAGTCGAAGGTCGTGATGGTCCACACCGCACTGGAAGACATTCCGCAAGCTTGGGCACTGTGGTCCGCGGTGAGCAGCAGCCTTGCATAGCTGGTCAAAGCCTTTTCGACGTTTGTCTGAAGTGGAGCCGGGCGAACTCGCCCGGTGACTTCCCAGGCGCCGGCGCCGCGGACGTCAACTCGCGGCGGCGTGGTCTCGTTCCGCGAGGCGCGCTCTTCGCGGGCCTACGACCGCTTCAGCCGCCTGGCCGGAGCCGGCTATGCGCTTTCGGCCCACTTCCGGACTGGCCCGTAGACTTCCGCCCGCACTGCGTGACTCAACACCGTGCGGCAGGGGCGGCACCACATGCACAACGAAAACCTCGACGACATCATTTCCGCAATCGCGGCGTTGCAAGACCATCGCGCCACGCTCGGTGATGCGGTCGTCGAACTCGCCGTGGCATCGCTGCAGGCGCGCCTGGCCGCCTTGCAGCCAGACGTCTGGGCCGGCCCACTGCAGGTCGCAGACGGGTCCACCGGCGCGTCGGCGAACGCAGTTCTCCAAGACACAGTCGCCATGCTGCAGGCCCGGCGCGCGGTGCTGGGCAACGACCTGATCGATGCGGCGCTGCGTCCTCTTCTTGACCATATCGCGGCCGTCCCGGCCGAGCCCGTCCGCCGGCTGCGGCAGGTGAGCGTGCTGTTTCTGGACATCGTGGGCTCGACCGATCTCATCCGGCATCTCGAGCCCGAAGATGTTCAGGTGGTGGTCGATGGCGCGCTGTCAGCCTTCGCCCGCATCGTGGCGCTGCATGGCGGCGAGGTGCTGCGCTACGCTGGCGACAACCTGAAGGCCGCCTTCGGTGCCAACGGCCGGCGCGACGACGATGCCGAACGCGCGGTGAACTGCGGCCTGGCGCTGCTGCAGGAAGCGGCGCGCCACGGTGACGCCGTGCGCCAGGCGCACGGGCACGAAGGCTTTGGCGCCCGCGTGGGCATTCACACCGGTGCGGTGGTGCGCGGCGGCGGCATCGAGAACGACAAGAGCCTGAGCGGACTGGCCGTGAACGTGGCCGCGCGCCTGGAGCAGGCCGCGCTGCCGGGCACGCTACGCATCAGCATCGACACCCACCGCCAGGTGCAGGGCAGCTTCGACGTGCTGGAGCAGCCGGCGCTGCAGGTGAAGGGCCTGCCCGAACCGATGCGCAGCTTCCAGGTGCTGGCCCCGCGCGACCGGCGCCTGCGTGGCTTGCGGCACGGGGCGGACGGCGTCGCCAGCCGGCTGTTGGGGCGTGACCATGAACTGGCGTGCCTGCGGCGCGTCACGGCCGCAGTCTTTGCACCCGGTGGCACGCTGAACGCTGCCACCGTGATCGGCGAGACCGGGCTTGGCAAGAGCCGGCTGCTGGCCGAGTTCGAGGCCGGATTGCCGCTGGACGTGCGGGCCGGCGCGCTGTGGCGCGCCAGCAGCCACCCGCAAGCCCGGCACCAGCCCTACGGCCTGCTGCGTGACCTGCTGTTCTGGCACCACGGCGTGCGCGACAGCCACAGCCAGGCGCAGGCGCAGCAGACCTTCGCCGCCGCGCTGGCACCGATCTTCGGTGCCGCGGCCGACGAGCAGACGGCGCTGCTGGGCCACCTGATCGGCCTGGACTACAGCGGCAGCCCCTTCGTCGGCGGCATCCTGCGCGATGGTGCGCAACTGCGCAGCCGCGGCCTGCACGCCTGGCAGCAATACCTGCGCCTGCAGTCTGCCCTGCAGCCCCTGGTGCTGGTGCTGGACGACCTGCAATGGGCCGACGATGCTTCGTTGGATGCGATCGAGCAGCTGGCACGCGACAGCCTGGCGCTGCCGCTCTTGCTGCTGTGTGCCGCGCGGCCCGAACTGCTGCAGCGGCGTCCGCAGTGGTGTGGCGATGCGCCGGCACACCAGCGGCTGGACCTCCAGCCGCTGGATGATTCAGCGCGCGATGCGCTGGCGCACGCGCTGCAGTCCCGCTTCGCCGAGCCGGTGCCCGCACTGCAAAGCCTGCTGGCCGAGCAGACCGCGGGCAACCCGTACTACATGGAAGCCTTGCTGCAGATGCTGGTGGACAGCGGCGTCGTCCAGACGGCCGGCGAACATTGGCAGGTGCAGGAAGCTCAGTTGCACAGCCTGAAGGTTCCGCCCACGCTGGTGGGTGTGCTCCAGGCCACGCTGGACGCCCTGAGCGCCGACGAGCGGCGCAGCATGCAGCAGGCCAGCATCGTCGGCGCGCAATTCTGGGACGAGGCGCTGGCCACCATCGACCCGCGTGCGCCCGACGAACTGCTGGCGCTGAGCCTGCGCGAACTGACCTTGCCGCAAGCTCAGAGTGCGTTCGAGGCCACTCGCGAGTACCACTTTCGCCACCACCTGCTGCACCAGGTGACCTACGACACCGTGCTGCGGCCCGACAGGCGGGAAGGGCACCGGCATACGGCGCTGTGGTTGCAGGCACGCAGCCCCGGTCGCGACAACGAACTCGCGCACCAGATCGCCGAGCACTTCGAACGTGCAGGGCAGAACGGGCAAGCCATCGACTACTGGCTGCGTGCCGCGGAGAGTGCGAGCAGGCGCCAGAGCGACAGCATCGTGCTGGCCCATCTGGAGCGCGCCCTGGCGCTGGAAGACGGCACCGAACCGCGGCGCCTGTGGCGCCTGCACCACCTGCACGCCAGTGCCACGATGCGGCGCGGGGATGCGCCGGGACACCTGCGTGATCTGGAGATCCTGCAGCGTCTCACCGACGACATCGATGATGACGCGCTGCGACTGCGGCTCGGCAACCAACAGGTCTGGAGTTTGTACCTCCACACGCGCTACGAAGAGGCCATCGAACTCGGCGAACGCCTTCTCGAGCAGGTGGGCGACACGTCTGCGCTGGAGGCTGCGCGCGTGCACGCCAACGTTATCGCCGCCTGCATGCGGCTGCCACGCTTCGAACTGGGCCTGGTGCACGGCCAGCGTGGGCTGGAACGGGCGCGCGCTGCCGGTGACAAGCTGATCGAGGCGGTGATCCACAACAACATCGGCACCGTGTACATGCTCGACGAACGGCTGGCGCCGGCAAGAGCACACCTCGGCGCGGCGCAGCAGGCCTACCAGGCGGCCGGCAACCGCCAGGGGGTCGCCATGGTCTGCAACAACCTGGCCACGATTCTTCACTATGCGGGCTTGCAGGTTGAGGCGCGGGACCAGTTTCTCAGCGTGATCGAGGAGTGCCGACTGGTCGGCGGTTACCCTGCCATGGAAGCGATCGGCCACGCACATCTGTCGAACGTGCTGTTCGAGCTGGGCGAGAGCCAGGCGGGCTACGACGCCGCGCTGGAAGGTCTGCGCATTGCGCAACCCATCGGCGACCGGATGGCGCAGGCCATCGCGCACCGGGGCGCGCAACTGTGCGCGCGAGCGATGGGCCGGATGCCCGAGGCGCTGGCGCAGGCCCGTGCCGCCAGCGCGGCGTTCAGCGACGCGCGTCGGCAGGATCTCGTGTGGACCGAGTGGGCGGCGGCGGTGCGCATCCGCTACGAAATGGGGGAAGCGGCGCAAGCGCTGAGCGAAGCCGAGGCGCTTCTGGGCGAGGTGGCCGCCCAGGGGGGGTGGGGTGATTGCCTCGACGGCCCCATGTACCTGCACCATGTGCTGGCGCCCCTGGGCGACAGCCGGGCGAACGACCTGCTGGCCGCGGCCCATAAGCTGCTCCACACACTCGCCGGACGCTTTGCCGACGTCGTGCCGCCCGAGGCCTTCTTGCGCAATGTCTCGGGGCGACGCGAGATCACCGAGGCCTGGGAGGCGGGCCGCGGTGGTTAGACCGCATTCAGTCGCCTGCGAGGAAGAACACCACTTGCCAGCGCCCCGCCAATGTCCGGCGTGGCCTCATAGAACCGGTGGAAGGCTCCGCAGACGTGCTTCGTGCGCGTCCCATGTCCGGATGCGATTTTCCAGATCTTCATGATCCACCGCTTGCGAGAGATAGCGTTCCCTTGCGTCGGCCGTGCCGGTCGAGCAGCGCCGTGCGAGTTCTGCAACGGCACGCTGGAAAGCACCCTGCGCGGAGAGGCCGGGCGCATCAGCCGCGTCGGTCGGGAGAATGGGGCTCGTGATCATGATGAACTCCTTGAACGGTGCGAGTCGCACCTGTCGGTTTGGCTTCAAACGATGACGCTGCGGGACAGCACGATTGGCCATGCCCGAGCGCTGCACGCATGGTCGTGTCGATAGCGGCTGCGGAGCGCACCCGGTTCAATAGTGAACAGGTCGCTGCGTCGCTCTCAACGCCATCCGGGTGCTCGGCCGCAGAACAGGGTTGTCATGTGGGTGTCCATGGCTCGGTGTTGAAAGGCGCGAGCGGAACGACTCGCGTGCGAGACACGCGATCAGAAGGTCGGGGACGCCTGCACCGGCGCGCCCTCGCGGCCTTGCAAGGCCGCGCTCGCATCCGGGACGCTCGTGCCGGTGTCGGTGCCCGTGACGGCGCCGGTCGGTGTCGGCAGCTCGCTCGCTGCATGGAGGGAGATCGCGTGGACCGTGGCCAGCGGCGGCGTCGGGGCCGACCGCACGGTGAGCCAGACGGCCGTCAGCGCCGCCATGGCGGCCACAGCGATGGCGGCAGAAGCCCTCAGGCGCCTTGAGTTGCCCATGACCCGATCTCCTTCATCGATCGGCGATGGCCGATCGGTGCACGCATGGTCATGTCGATCTCGGCCGAAGGGTGTGCCCGGTTCAATAGTGAACGGGTCGTGGCGCGGCCTAGGTACAGTCGACCCGGACGACGCGCCGTGCGCGTGGACTACAGGAGCCGGGGTGGGACAAGCCGAGGAGATCCTTACCGAGCTGGCGAAGCTGGGCGAAACGCGCACCTGGGAGCCCGGCACCGCCGTCGTGACGGAAGGCGATGTGGCGGACTGCATGTACATCGTCCATTCCGGCGAGCTCCGCGCCGTGATCGCCGGCGATGGCGGCCGCACAGTGGAGTTGAACACGCTGCGCCCCGGTGAGCTGTTCGGTGAGCTGATGCTGAGCGGCGAGCGGCGGGCGGCCACGGTCGAGGTGACCGTCCGCGCGCGGCTCACGCGCGTGACGCGGCCGGAAGTCGAGCGAGCTCTGGCTTCACAACCCGACCTGGCGTTCCACCTGATCCAGCGCCTGGTTGAGCGCGTCCGCACGCTGACGAACACGGTCGGCCGCCTGGCATCGGTCGACGTCTACGGCCGACTGGTCGGCTTGTTCGACGCGCTGGCCGTCGAGTCCGGGGGCCAACGCGTCGTGCCGGGCCCGCTCAGCCAGACGCGCATTGCCGAGCGCCTCGGGGCCTCGCGCGCGATGGTCAACCGGCTGCTGCAGGATCTGGCGCGGGGCGGCTACATCGCCGTCTCGCGAGAGCACATCGTGCTGCTGAAGAAGCTGCCGCCGAGGTGGTGACCCGGGCTGGTACTGCGCGAACGACGTGCTTAGCGTTCGAACTGGATGAAAGTTGGTGAAACATGTCGGCAGCGAGGCCGCTCGTCTCTCGCTGATCGCGATGGCCTGGTCCGGCGCCAAGCAGCAGGTGTGCTTCGCACGCAACGCGCGTTGACCAACGGCTAGAGGGTCGAGGCGCGGCCCAGCTTCGCCGGTTCGGCCGGGACATGTGGCGACTGTAGCGGGGCGCGTGTGCCGTCTGTTCACTATTGAACGCGCCGTGCCTGCAGGGCGCTGTGTCCGTGAACATGCGTTCGCCGCCGCGGAGGGCCCCGCCGATGCCAGCGCGACCCGCGACTCACCCGTTCATGAGATCAAACCATGTCGACCATCGCCTTTAGGTGCATTTCCGTTGTCTTGCTCGTGCTGGGCTGCCATGCGCCCGCTGCGTTCGCGCAGTCGGCCCCGGGCGTCAGCGAACGCCTGCATGCCGATGCCGTGGCGTCGTTCCGCCAGGCGCGGTTCCCCGAGGCCTACGCGCGCCTCATCAGGCTGGCAGATGACGGGCACGCACCGTCGGCCGAACTGGCCCTGTGGATGTATCTGCACGGCCCGGCGCTGTTCGGCCGGGACTGGGACAGCACCCAGGACCAGTTGACGGCCTGGGCGCAACTCGCCCACCAGCCGGTGCCGACCATGCTTGCGCACGTCTATCCGCAGACCCTCGTTCCGGTCGCGAGCCGCAAACGCTGACGGCACGGACGTCTCATGTTCCGAGGAAGCACCGCAGTCACGAATTCGGTACTTGCGTTCGCCGGCCGCCACGGGCCGCTGCTGCTCTTCTTCGGGGTCGTGATCGGCTTCGTCTTCCCCACCCTGGCCGCGGCGGCCAAGCCGTGGATGGGCGCCTCGGTGTTCGTGTTCACGCTCGGCGCCTTTCTCAAGGTCGACCGCAAGGCCTTCCGTGTTGAGCTGCACCGCCCGCTGCGGGCCGCTGCCGTGCTCGTCTGGACACTGGCCGGCGTGCCGACGCTGGCCTGGGCGCTCGTGGAAGTGTTGGACTTGCCGACCGAAATCGGGCTGGCGATCATGCTGTGCATGCTGGGCCCGCCGGTTGGCAGCGCGGCGGCGATGGCGGCGATGCTCGGCCTCAACGCCGCTCTCGCGCTGGCGGCGACGATCGCGATCAGTTTGCTCGCTCCGCTCTACCTCCCGCCCGTCGCGGCGCTGATCGGTGGGTCGGCGGCGCACATCGATGTGGCGGCCATGCTCGCGCGCATCGTCGCGGTGATCGGCACGGCGGCCGGCGCCGCGGTTCTGATGCGGCGATTCGCCGGGGCCGTCGTGGCGCGCAACCCGAGCGCCATGACGGGGGTCTCGGTGGTGGGCCTGCTCGCGGTCGCGATCGGTGCCATGCACGGCATGCCGCAGCACGTGCTCGGCCACGGCGTGCAGGCGCTGCAGCTGATCGGGCTCGCGTTCGCCGTGAACGTCGGGTTCCAGATCGTCGGCTTCATTCTCTTCTCGCGCCTGGGCGCGGCCGACGCGTTGACGGTCGGTCTTGTCAGCGGCAACCGCAACGTCACACTGGTGTGGGTCGTGGTTGCCCCGTGGCTGGGAGGGCTGCCGCTGCTCGAGGCCTATCTCGCTGCCAGCGTGTTCCCCATCTTCATGCTGCCGCTGTTGACGAAGATGCTGCTGGCACGGTGGCCCGTGCCGGCCTTGCTACCTGAAGTCACATTGTTGAAAGAAGGGCGCGTCGTTTCGCCGTGCCCGGTTCAGATCCCGATCCCCAGGCCCGAACCTCCCTGCTGACCAGCCCGTCAACCCCAGACTTCCTGCGCCACCTCGACGACGAGTTTCAGCTTGTCGCGCTGCGCCTGCACCGCGATGTTGTTGCCGTGCACCGTGCTGCTGAAGCCGCACTGCGGGCTCAGGCACAGCTGGTCGATCGGCGCGTAGGTCGAGGCCTCGTCGATGCGGCGCTTCAGCGCGTCCTTCGATTCGAGCGTGCCGAACTTGGTCGTCACCAGGCCGAGCACGACGATCTTGCCCTTCGGCAGGAAGCGCAGCGGGCGGAAGTCGCCGGAGCGCTCGTCGTCGTACTCCATGAAGTAGGCGTCGAGGTTCATCTCGGCGAGCAGCGCCTCGGCGACCGGCTCGTAGTTGCCGGCCGCCGCGTGCGTGCTCTTGAAGTTGCCGCGGCACAGGTGCATCGCGAGCGTCATGCCCTCGGGCTTCTGCGCAACGACCTTGTTGATGAACTTCGCGTAGCGGTGCGGCAGCTCGTTCGGGTCGTCGCCGCGGCCGCGCGCGGCCTCGCGCATCTTCTCGTCGCACAGGTAGGCGAGGTTGGTGTCGTCCATCTGCACGTACGTGCAGCCTGCCTCGGCGAGCGAGCGCAGCTCGTCGCCGTAGGCCTTCGCGACATCGTCGTAGAAGGCCGGTTCGAGCTCGGGGTAGTGCTCGCGGCTGATGCCGGCGCGGCCGCCGCGAAAGTGCAGCATCGTCGGCGACGGGATCGTGACCTTCGGCGTCCGGCCGCTCTTGCCCGATGACGTGACCTGCGACTTCAAATACTCGAAGTCGGCGCGCTGGATGTCGGTCTTGTGCTCGACCTTGCCGACCACGCGCATCACCGGCGGCGCGAGCTCCTCGCTGCCGTCGGGCTTGACGATCGTGACCGGGATCTCGGTCTTCACGCCGCCGAGCCGCTCGAGAAAGTCGATGTGGAAGTAGGTGCGGCGGAACTCGCCGTCGGTGATCGACTGCAGGCCCACGTCTTCCTGGAACCGGACGATCTCGGTGATCGCCCGGTCTTCGACCGCGCGCAGCTGCTCGGTCGTGATCTCGCCGCTGGCGCGCTGCGCGCGCGCGTCGAGCAGGTATTTCGGGCGCAGGAAGCTGCCGACGTGGTCGGCGCGGAAGGGGGGTCGGTCGCGGTGCGTCATCGTGTGTCTCCGGCAGTGATGAGATTCATCATATCGGCGACCAGCGCCTGTCACGTGAATACAGAGCGTTGCGAATCATCGGTAGTTTCCCTAGTTAATTGCCACGTTCTCGTGCTTCAAACTCCATGTATGTATACAGCTTGAATCCAGTATGCCGACTTTCCCACTGAACGCCTGGTACGCCTGCGCCTACGACGTCGAGCTCAAGCATGCGCTGCTGGCGCGCACCGTCTGCAATCAGAAGCTGGTGATGTACCGCAAGCTCGATGGCAGCGTCGCGATCCTCGAGGACGCCTGCTGGCACCGCCTGCTGCCGCTGTCGAAGGGCAGGCTGCACGGCGACGAGGTGACCTGCGGCTACCACGGCCTGGTCTACAACGCCGATGGCCGCTGCACGCGCATGCCGTCGCAGGAGACGATCAACCCGTCGGCCTGCGTGCGCGCCTTCCCGGTGGTCGAGCGCCATCGCTTCGTCTGGGTCTGGCCGGGCGAGGCCGCGCTGGCCGACCCGGCGCTGGTGCCCGACATGCACTGGAACGACGACCCGCAGTGGGCCGGCGACGGCAAGATGATCCGTGTCCATTGCGATTACCGCCTGGTGCTCGACAACCTGATGGACCTGACGCACGAGACCTTCGTGCACGGCTCGAGCATCGGCCAGGCCGCGGTCGCCGAGGCGCCGTTCGTCGCGACGCATGGCGATCGCACGGCCACCGTCACGCGCTGGATGGAAGGCATCGAGGCGCCGCCGTTCTGGGCCGCGCAGATTCGCCACGGCCTGGGCTACGAGGGGCCGGTCGATCGCTGGCAGATCATCCGTTTCGAGGCGCCGGCGACGATCAACATCGATGTCGGCGTCGCGCAGGCCGGCACCGGCGCGCCGCCGCGCGACGGCCGGCCCGGCGACCGCAGCCGCGGCGTCAACGGCTACGTGCTCAACACCATCACGCCCGAGACCGACAAGACCTGCCTGTACTTCTGGGCCTTCGCGCGCAACTACGCGCTGCACGACCAGCGCCTGACGCACGAGCTGCGCGAGGGCGTCGCGACGATCTTCCGCGAGGACGAGCTGATCCTCGAGGCGCAGCAGCAGGCGATCGACGACCACCCGGGCTACAGCTTCTACAACCTCAACATCGACGCCGGTTCGATGTGGATGCGCCGGCTGATCGACAAGATGATCGCGAAGGAATCGGGCGGCCCGCGCACGATCCCGCTGCGGCCGGCGGCATGACGGCCACGCATGCCGCCACGGCGGACGACGAGGCGCCGCGCGCGACTTCCCAAGCGGTGAAGGCCCAGCTCGCATTGCGCGAGCTGATCCTGAGCGGCGAGCTGAAGCCCGGCGCGCGCATCGCCGAGCTGTGGCTGGTCGAGCGGCTGCACGTCTCGCGCACGCCGGTGCGGCTCGCGCTGGTGCGCCTGGCCGAAGAAGGGCTGCTCGATGCGCTGGCCGGCGGCGGCTACGCGGTGAAGGAGTTCTCCGAATCCGACATCGCCGACGCCATCGAGCTGCGCGGCACGCTCGAGGGCCTGGCCGCGCGCTTCGCGGCCGAGCGCGGGGTCAGCCCGGTGCTCGTCACCGAGGCGCGCGAGTGCCTCGACCGCATCGACGCGGCGCTGGCTCGGCCGGCGCTCACCGACGAGACCTTCACGCTGTACGTGCAGGAGAACGCGCACTTCCACGCGCTGCTCGCCGAGATGGCCGGCAGCTCGCTGCTGGCACGTCAGCTGGAGAAGGCGAAGGCCTTGCCGTTCGCGTCGCCGAACGGGTTCGTGATGGCGCAATCGGTCGGCCCGCATGCCCGCGACGTGCTCGTCGTTGCGCAGGAACAGCACCGCACGGTGATCGAGGCGATCGTGCAGCGCGAGGGCGCGCGTGCCGAAGCGCTGATGCGCGAACACGCACGCATCGCGCGACGCAACCTGCAGCAGGCCTTGCGCAACCACCAGTCGCTGCAGCTCGTGCCCGGCGCGCGGCTGATCCGGCGCCGCTCGGAGCGATAGAACATGCGCAACCCGACGCAGTGGCACTACGCCCACATCCGCCGCCACCGCGACCTGACGCCGACGGTGCGCGAGTTCGAGATCCGCTCGGAGGACGGCGTGCGCCCGTGGACGGTGGGCAGCCACCTGAACGTGCGGGTGCAGATCGACGGCCGCGACGAGACGCGCTCGTACTCGCTGACCGGCACGCCTCATGAGCCAGGCGCCGACGAGGTCTATCGCATCGCGGTGAAGCTCGCGCAGCCGGGCCGCGGCGGATCGCGCCACATGTGGTCGCTGGCGCAGGGCGCCGAGCTCTTCGTCGGCGAGCCGGCGAACCACTTCGAGCTGCCGCTGGGCGCAGCGCAGTACCTGCTGGTCGCCGGCGGCATCGGCATCACGCCGATCCTCGGCATGGCGCAGACGCTGGCCGCGCGCAGCGCCGACGTGCGCCTGCTGTACGCGGTGCGCGAGACCGGCGAGCTCGCGTTCGCCGAGCGTTTGCGCGGCGCGCTCGGCGATCGGCTGCAAACCTTCGTCGACGCGGCGGGCGAGCGCCTCGAGATCGCCGCGCAGCTCGCGGGCCTTCACCCGCAGGCGCTGCTGCTGGTCTGCGGGCCGCTGCCGATGCTCGACGCCGCGCGCGGCGCGTGGGCCGCTGCCGGGCGCCCGGCGGCGAACCTGCGCTTCGAGACCTTCGGCAATACCGGCGCGCGAGCCAGCGAGCCCTTCTGGGTCGAGCTGCCGCGCCATGGATTGAAGCTGCAGGTGCCGGCCGAGCGCAGCCTTCTGGATGTGCTCAACGATGCGGGCGTCGAGACGCTGTTCGACTGCCGGCGCGGCGAGTGCGGGTTGTGCGCGATGGACATCGTCTCGGTTCACGGCAACATCGATCACCGCGATGTGTTTCTCGGCGCGCACGAGCAGCGCGCGAACCGGCGTCTGTGCGCCTGCGTCTCGCGCGTGACCGGCGGCGGGGTGGTGCTCGACACGGCCTACCGGCCGGATTGAACCGCTACAGTCACGAGCGCTCGCTTCGCGCGAAGAACCAAGACCAACACGGAGACACCATGACCTCGAAACGCCAGCTCCTGAAGATTGCGCTCGGCCTGGCCGCTGCGTTCGGCGCCGGCGCCGGCACCGTCCACGCCGCCGACACCGGCCCGATCAAGATCGGGCTGATCCTGCCGATGACCGGGCAGCAGGCCTCGACCGGTCGCCAGATCGACGCCGCGGTCAAGCTGTGGATCGCGCAGAACGGCAGCACGATCGCCGGGCGCAAGGTCGAGGTCATCCTGAAGGACGACGCCGCGGTGCCCGACACGACCAAGCGCCTCGCGCAGGAGCTGATCGTCAGCGACAAGGTCGCGGTGATCGCCGGCTTCGGCATCACGCCGACGGCGCTGGCGACCGCGCCGCTGGCCACCCAGAGCAAGACCCCGCTGGTCGTGATGGCCGCGGCCACCTCGAGCATCACCGAGGCCTCGCCGTTCATCGTGCGCACCAGCTTCACGTTGCCGCAGGTGACGATCGCGATCGCCGACTGGGCCGCGAAGAACAAGGTCAAGAAGGCCGTGACGCTGGTCGCCGACTACGGGCCCGGCTTCGACGCCGAGAAGTTCTTCGACAGCCAGTTCCGCCTCGACGGCGGGCAGATCCTCGACAAGCTGCGCACGCCGCTGAGGGCACCCGACTTCGCGCCGGTGCTGCAGAAGGTGATCGATGCCAAGCCCGACGCGCTGTTCGTGTTCCTGCCGTCCGGCCAGGGCGCGACCTTCATGAAGCAGTTCGCCGAGCGCGGCCTCGACAAGAGCGGCATCCGGCTGATCGCCACCGGCGACGTGACCGACGACGACCAGCTCGCCGACATCGGCGACGTCGCGCTCGGCGTCGTCAACTCGCACCACTACTCGGCCGCGCACCCGTCGGCGACCAACAAGAAGTTCGTCGAGGCGTTCCAGGCCGCGAACAAGGGCATGCGGCCGAACTTCATGGCGGTCGGCGGCTTTGATGGCATGCGCGTGATCTACAAGGCGCTCGAGGCGACCAAGGGCGAGGGCGGCGAGAAGCTGCTCGCGGCGATGAAGGGCCAGATCTTCGAGAGCCCGCGCGGCCCGGTGCTGATCGACGGCCAGACCCGCGACATCGTGCAGGACGTCTACATCCGCAAGGTCGAGCGCGTGCCGGCGATGAACAACGGCTTGTACAACGTCGAGTTCGACGTGATCAAGGCGGTCAAGGACCCCGGCAAGGCCAAGTGAGCTGATCCGCTCGCATGTTGACCCTTCTCTTCGACGGCATCGCCTACGGCATGCTGCTGTTCGTGCTCGCGGTCGGGCTGGCCGTGACGCTGGGCTTGATGAACTTCATCAACCTCGCGCACGGCGCGTTCGCGATGGCCGGCGGCTACATCACGGTGCTGGCGATGAACCGCCTCGGCGTGCCGTTCCTCGCCTGCCTGCCGCTCGCGTTCGTCGGCGCCGCGCTGCTCGGCGCGGCGCTCGAGCCGCTGCTGTACCGCCGCATGTACGCGAAGCCGCACCTCGACCAGGTGCTGTTCTCGATCGGGCTGGTGTTCATCGCGGTGACCGCGGTCGACTACTTCGTCGGCGGCGTGCAGCAGAACATCCAGGTGCCGGCCTGGCTGCAGGGGCGCTTCGACATCGAGTGGATCGGCATCGGCAAGTACCGCTTGTTCATCATCGCCGTCTGCGCGGCGCTGACGCTCGTCCTGCAGGGCGTGCTGACGCGCACCCGCTTCGGCGCGCAGCTGCGCGCCGCGGTCGACGATCCGCGCGTGGCCGGCGGGCTGGGCCTGAACGTCAACCGCATCTTCCTGCTGACCTTCGCGGTCGGCTCCGGCCTGGCGGGCCTGGGCGGCGCGCTCGGCGCCGAGGTGCTCGGGCTGGACCCGACCTTCCCGCTCAAGTTCATGATCTATTTCCTGATCGTCTGCGCAGTCGGCGGCACGACCACGCTGACCGGCCCGCTGCTCGCCGCGCTGCTGCTGGGCATCGCCGATGTCGCCGGCAAGTACTACGTGCCCAAGCTCGGCGCGTTCATCGTCTACACCTTGATGATCGTGATCCTGATGGTGCGGCCGCAGGGGCTGTTCGCGCGCGCCGGAGGCGGCAAGTGAATGCCGCGGCCGGGCTGAAGGCGGGCGCGCGCTGGCGCTGGTGGGAGGGCGTGCTGCTGCTCGCGCTGGTGCTGTCGTGGCTGCTGCTGCCCGGACACGCGCTGCTGCTGAACGAGATCGCGATCCTGGCGCTGTTCGCGCTGTCGCTCGACCTGATCCTGGGCTACGCCGGCATCGTCTCGCTCGGCCACGCGGCGTTCTTCGGCTTCGGCGCGTATGCCGCGGCGCTGTTCGCCAAGCTCGTGATGCCGGACCCGTGGGTCGGCATGGCGGTTGCGATCACGTTCGCGGCGCTGCTCGGTGCCCTCACGAGCGTGCTGATCCTGCGCGGCACCGACCTGACGCGACTGATGGTCACGCTCGGCGTCGCGTCGATCCTGTACGAACTCGCGAACAAGCTCGACTGGCTCACCGGCGGCGCCGACGGGCTGCAAGGCGTCGTGATGGGGCCGCTGCTGACGCCGTTCGGCCGCTTCGAGTTCGACATCGCCGGCCGCACCGCGTACGCCTACACGCTGTTCGTGCTGATCGTCTGCCTGCTCGCCGGGCGAGCGCTCGTGCACTCGCCGTTCGGCGTCTCGCTGCAGGCGCTGCGCGACAACCGGTTGCGCGCCGCGAGCATCGGCCTGTCGGTGAACGCGCGGCTCGTCGCGGTCTGCACGATCGCCGGGGGAATCGCCGGCGCGGCCGGCGCGCTGCTCGCGCAGACCAGCGGCTTCGCGTCGCTCGACGTGTTCGACTTCCACCGCAGCGCCGAGGTGCTGCTGGTGCTCGTGATCGGCGGCACCGGCTACCTCTACGGCGGCATCTTCGGCGCGATCGTCTTCAAGCTGCTGCACGACCTGGTCTCGGCGTGGACGCCGCAGTACTGGAACTTCTGGCTCGGCCTGTTCCTGGTCGTGCTGGTGATGGTCGGGCGCGAGCGGCTGATCCGACCACGGACCTGGTGGAAGCGCCCATGAGCACGGTCCTGGAGACCCGCGGCCTGCTGAAGCGCTTCGGCGGCATCGTGCCGACCAACGACGTGTCGATCCGGGTCGAGCGCGGTGCGCGGCGTGCGCTGATCGGGCCGAACGGCGCCGGCAAGACGACGCTGATCAACCTGCTGACCGGCGTGCTCGAACCCACCTCCGGCACGATCTGGCTCGATGGCGACGACATCACCGGCCTCGCACCGCACCACCGCGTGCGGCGCGGCATCGTGCGTACCTTCCAGATCAACCAGCTGTTCAACGAGCTGACGCCGCTGCAGTCGCTCGCGCTCGCCGTCTCGGCGCAACTCGGCATCAGCGCCAAGGCCTGGCAGCCGCTCGGCCACGATGCGCGCGTCGCGCCGATCTGCGACACCCTGCTGGCGCAGTTCCACCTCGACGACGTGATGAACCAGCAGGTCAGGCACCTGGCCTACGGCAAGCGCCGCTTGCTGGAGATCGCCACCGCGCTGGCCTGCCGGCCGCGCGTGCTGCTGCTCGACGAGCCGGTCGCCGGCGTGCCGGAAGGCGAGCGCCAGGAGATCTTCGACATCATCAACGCGCTGCCGGCCGACGTGTCGGTGCTGCTGATCGAGCACGACATGGACCTGGTCTTCAACTTCGCGCAGAGCGTGACGGTGCTCGTCAACGGCGCGGTGTTCGCCGAGGGCGACGTGCAGACGATCGCGAACGACCCGCGCGTGAAGGCGGTCTACCTCGGCGAGGGTGACGGCATGGAGGCGCGCGCGCATGGCTGAGCTGCTGCGGGTCGAAGGGCTGAAGTCGGGCTACGGCGAGGCGGTCGTCGTGCAGGGCGTGAGCCTGGCGCTCGAGCAGGGCCAGTCGCTCGCGCTGCTGGGGCGCAACGGCACCGGCAAGACGACGCTGCTGAACACGCTCGTGGGCGTGACGCGGCGCCACGCCGGGCGCATCACGCTGGCCGGGCAGGACATCACGGCGCTGGCGCCGCACCGGCGCGCCGCGGCCGGCATCGGCTGGGTGCCACAGGAGCGCAACATTTTCAAGTCGCTGACGGTCGACGAGAACCTGACGGCGGTGGCGCGGCCGGGTGCGTGGACGGTGGCACGGGTCTACGAGATGTTCTCGCGGCTGGCCGAGCGCAAGTCGAACATGGGCAACCAGCTCTCGGGCGGCGAGCAGCAGATGCTCGCGGTGGCCCGCGCGCTGGTGCTGAACCCGAAGCTTCTGCTGCTCGACGAGCCGCTCGAGGGCCTGGCGCCGATCATCGTCGAGGAGCTGCTGCGCTCGATCGCGCGGGTCGTGCGCGACGAAGGCATGAGCGCGATCATCGTCGAGCAGAACCCGCGCATGATCCTGCCGATCACGCAGCGCGCGGTCGTGCTGGATCGCGGCAGCGTGGTGCATGAAGGGGCCAGCGCCGAGCTGCTCGCCGACCGCGCGCGGCTGGATCGCTGGCTGGCGGTCGCGAAGCACTGATTCGGGGGGGTGGCGCGCTTGCGTGCCTGCACGCGCCGCCGCAAGATGCGCGTTCATCAACGCGAAGCCTCGGGAGGAACCGATGAAATCCAACACGACGCGCCTGGTCGCCTTTGTGGCCCTTCTGGCCCTGGGCGCAACGGCCCATGCCGCACAGACGACCAAGCACCTGAACTACCGGGGCACGACCTCGCTGAACGCCGCAACGCCGAGCGCCACGTTCGATGTCGGGCTCGAGATCAGGCCCTCGCTGGATGTCGACAGTGCGTTCGACCGCCTCGCGAAGGGCCAGGTCAGCTTGGCGCGCGTGCCGGCCGACCATGTGCCCAGGCCCGCCGACAGCACCATTGCCGGGTTTCTCGCCGGCGCCGGCTTCGACGGGCTGACGCACCGCGATGAGCGCCTGGCCAGCGGTGGCAACCAGTTCAGCAGCGAGCCGCCGGACCAGGGCCTCGCGGTGGGCAACGGCTACATTGTCGAGGCGGTCAACACCGCGATCCGCGTACGCTCGACCAGCGGCGCAGTCGTGGTGCCGACGGTCGGCCTGAACGAGTTCTTCAAGCTGCCGGTCTCCATCGATCGCACCCCCGGCGCAGCCGCCCCGTATGGCCCGTTCACCTCCGATCCGAAGGCCTACTTCGATGTCGACACGCAGCGCTGGTTCGTCTCGCTGCTGACGATCGACCAAGACCCGGTGACCGGGGTGTTTCTGCCGCACTCGGCGGTGCTGCTCGCCGTGAGCCAGACCGCGAGCCCGGTCGGCATCTGGAACATCTTCAGCATCGACACGACGAACGCGACCGGCACGCCCGAGCATGCCGGCTGCCCGTGCTTCGGCGACCAGCCACTGATCGGCGCGGACCGCTACGGCTTCTACGTCAGCACCAACGAGTTCCCGCTTTTCGAGAGCGGCTTCAACGGCGCGCAGGTGTATGCGATGTCGAAGTCCAAGCTCGCGGCGGGCCTTGCGCCGGTCGTCGTCACGTTCAGCGGCCTGCCGCTGGCCGAAGGGCCGGCCTATACGCTGCAGCCGGCGATCACCGCGCAGGGCGGCGCGCACGCGAGCGCGAACGGCGGCACCGAGTACTTCCTCAGTGCGCTCGACTTCAACAACAGCCTCGACAACCGCATCGCGATCTGGGCCCTGACGAACACGAGCTCGCTCGACAATGCGGTGCCGAACGTCGCGCTGCAGAGCGCGCTGATCGACGTCCAGACCTACGGCGCGCCGCCGAGCAGCACCCAGAAGCCCGGTCCGACGCCCTTGTCCGATCAGATCAAGGCCGGGGTGTTCGGCAAGGCCCCGGCGCAGGCCCTGCCGCTGATCGACGGCAACGACGATCGCATGCAGCAGGTGACCTGGGCCGACGGCAAGTTGTGGTCGTCGCTGAACACCGTGGTCAAGCCGGCCAACGGCGTGGTGCGCTCGGGGTCGGCCTACTTCGTTGTCGCGCCGAGTTGGGGTGGCGGCAAGGTCAGTGGCGCGATCGCGCAGCAGGGCTACATCTCGCTCAGCAACAACAGCGTGATCTACCCGTCGGTCGGGGTCAACCGCTGGGGCAGGGGCGTGGTCTCGTTCAGCGTCGTCGGCGATTCGTACTACCCGAGCGTCGGCTTCGCGCGCATCGATGCGACCCACGGCGCCGGGCCGATCAGCCTCGTCGCGATGGGCGCAGCGCCCGACGACGGCTTCAGCGGCTACGCGTTCTTCGGCGGGCGCGTCGGGCGTTGGGGTGACTACTCCGCGGCGGTCGCCGACGCCGACGGCACGATCTGGTTCGCCAACGAGTACATCCCGAACGCGCCGCGCACGACGCTCGCGAACTGGGGTACCTTCATCGGGCGGGTCGTTCCGTAGCGCGGCCCCGCTGGCGCCGCCGGTTCGTTCGCGGCGCCACGCCGGTCACTTCGCCGGCGTCGAAGACTCGTGGTTCAGCGCGGCCCACTCGGAGTCGGACATGTCGAGCTCAACGACCTCGGGCTTGCGCGCCTCGAGACCGCGGCGACGATCGCGCTTGCCCGGGGGTGGTGCGTCGGCACCTCGACGGTCGGTGCCGGAGCGTCGGTCCGTCGCGGGCGATTTGGGATTCGTAGCTGGCTTGAGCATTTCAGCCTCTGTGGAGACCGACCGATTCTAGGCAAGCCCCGGCGCGCATCGACCCCCTGACTCCATGGGCCCTTGCCCGGCGGGCTGACCTTCGAGACACAATTCACGAGTCGGTGCGCCATGCACCGCGCGCGGCTCGGCCCGCGTTCAAGCCGACCCCGGTGCGACCCGATAAGGGGCGAATGCACAAGGGGCCGCCGATGAATCCAAACCGAACCGCATACGCGCCGCTCGAGTGGCCGCGCCGCCTGCTGGTATTCGCCTTTCTTGCCGCCAGCGCCTGGTACCTGACCTGGCGCCTGGGCACGCTCAATGCCGACGCGCCGATCTTCTCGGGCCTGATCTACGGCGCCGAGGTGTTCGGCTTCGTGACCGCGCTGCTGCATGTCTTCATGTGCTGGCGCCTGACGATCCGCCGCGCGCCGCCGGTGCGCATGGGCCTGAACGTCGATGTTTTCGTGCCGACCTACAACGAATCGGTCGACCTGGTGCGCAAGACGCTGCTCGCCGCGCGCGGCATGGACTACCCGCACACGACCTGGCTGCTCGACGACGGCCGGCGCCCCGAAATGCGCGCGCTCGCGGCGCAACTGGGCTGCGAGTACCTGGCCCGCGGCGACAACCAGCACGCCAAGGCCGGCAACCTGAACCACGCGCTGGCGCACAGCACCGGCGAGCTGATCGCGATCTTCGATGCGGACCACGCGCCGCGCCACGACTTCCTCACCAAGACGCTGGGCTACTTCGAGAACCAGAAGGTCGCGTTCGTGCAGACGCCGCAGGACTTCTACAACCTCGACTCGTACCAGCACCGCGGCGGCGCGGGCCGCGCGGTGTGGACCGAGCAGTCGCTGTTCTTCCGCGTGATCCAGCGCGGCAAGGACTACTGGAACTCGGCCTTCTTCTGCGGCAGCTGCGCGGTCGTGCGGCGCAGCGCGCTCGACGAGATCGGCGGCTTCGCGACCGGCACCGTGACCGAAGACCTGCACACCTCGATGCGCATCCATGCGAAGGGCCACGAGTCGGTCTACCACGCCGAGCCGCTGGCCTTCGGGCTGGCGCCCGAGTCGATCCAGCCGTTCCTGGCGCAGCGCGTGCGCTGGGGCCAGGGCGCGATGCACGTCTGGCGCAAGGAGGGCATCCTGACCCACCGCGGCCTGAGCTTCGCGCAGCGGCTGAACTACCTGGCCTCGGTGCTGACCTATTTCGACGGCTGGCAGAAGGCGATCTTCTATTTCGCGCCGGTCGTGGTGCTGTTGTCGGGCGTGCTGCCGATGCGTGCGAGCATGACCGACTTCCTGATCCACTTCGTGCCGTTCTGCGTGCTGACCTTCTGGATCTTCGAGGAGGTGGCGCGCGGCTACGGGCGCAGCGTGTTCATCGAGCAGTACAACATGGCGCGCTTCGCGGCGTTCGCGTGGGCCACGTTGGCGTGGATCGCGCCGACGATGAAGTTCCGCGTCACCGCGAAGGGCGCGCCGGCGGCGCGGGCCGCGATGCGGCTGACCTTTCCGCAGTGGTCGGTGCTGACGCTGAATGCGCTGGCGATCGCGGTCGGCGGCGTCGTGTACCTGGTGTCGCCAAACCTGCCGCTGGGCGCGGTCGTCGCGAGCGTCTTCTGGGCCGTCGTCAACGGCGCGCTCGCGGTCGGCGTGCTCGCGTTCACCGCGCTGACGCAGCGCAACCGCCGCAAGCAGTATCGCTTTCCGGTCGCGCTGCCGGCAGAGATCGTCGTCGCCGACGGCACGCGCTTGCCCGGCACCGTCGACGACGTGTCCGAGAACGGCCTGCGCTTCTACGGCAAGCTCCCGGCCAGCCTCGCGATCGGCGACATGCTGACCGGCCACCTGACACTGCCGGACGGGCCCGTCGCGTTCTGGGGCGAGGTCCGTGGGGCGGTGCCGTTCGAGCACGCCGAGCATGGCCTGAAGGCGCTCGGGCTGCACTTCTCGACCAGCCAGGAAGGCCGCGAGCAACTCGAAAGTTTCCTGTTCGGCTCGGATCTGCAGTGGGTGTTGAACGGCTACACCGACCAGGTCCACACGCCGTTGAGCCGCGTGCTGCCGCAGCGGGTCACGGGACCGGGGCCGAACCCGCTCGCGCAGGCGCGCTGGAACGCCGGCACGGCGCGGGTCGATCGGCTGGGACCGGCCGAATCGGTGCTGATCTCGGCCCCGTCGGTCGATGCCGAAAGCTCGTTCGTCGTCAGCCACAACGCGCTGCCGCTGGGGCGCGAACTGATCCTCGACGTGAGCCGGCGCACCGACGCGCCGTCGTGCAGCGTGCGCCTCGAGCGGCTCGCGCTGGACGGCCCGGGCGGCGGCGATGTCGCGGTGTTCGCCTACCGGATCGTCAGCTCGGTCGAACTGCCGCCGCTCGCACGGGTCGCGCCGGCTGCGCCGGCCGTCAACGATGACGCGTGGCAAATGCCGCGGCGCGAGGCAGAGCCCTCCACTTACTGAGATCGAGGCGCTGCCGCCACCACGTCATCCTGGAACCGACACCTTGAACCCAAACAACCTCCGCGCTCCTGCACTCGCCGCGCTCATGCTGCTCGGTGCGGCGAATGCGCGCGCGATCGAGTACGCGCAGCTCGACACCTCCTCGAGCGCAACGACCGCGGTGCTCGTGCACGCGCTCGGCCCGTCGACCGCGCAGGCGCCCGCGGCGCTGCTGTCGGCGAGCCACGTGCGCTGGTCCACTGGCGATGCGACCGCGGTGGGCTACACCTATCGCTGGGCGCTGGCCGGCACTGCGTACCAATGGATCGTCGGCGCCGGTGCCGGCATCAACGACTTCCACGACCGCGGTGCAGATGCGGGCCACGACACGCGGCCCTCGGCGCGCCTGCAGTCGGAGTGGCAGGGACCGGCGCCGGGCGGCACCTACTACGCGCTGGCGCAGGCCTCGAGCTTTCGCGGCAGCTGGCTCGCGACGGCGCAGTACGCGCCGTCCAGCGTGCCGGTGGCGCTGGAATGGAGCCGCTACCACGAGCGCGGCTACCAGGCGACGAACGTCGGCGTGCGCATCGCACTGGGCTCGCCGCGCTGGTTCCTGCGCGTCGGCAACAACCACGCCGACGGCGAGTCGCGGCCCTACATCGGCATCGCGTACAACGGGTTCTGAAGGCGCCGCGGCACGCGCCGCGCGGTCAGCGCTTGCGCTGCTTCGGCCAGTAGCCGAACTCGTCTTCGTGGCACTCGATGTCGACCTCGGTCACGCGCGCGATCAGCCGCTCCTGCACCGCGGCGACGGCCTGGTTGTAGACGCTGGGCGCGATCTCGTCGAGAAAGAAGTGCAGCAGCGCGGCGGCCTGGATGTTGCCGATCTTCTCGCCGAAGTTCTCGAGGTAGTAGCGTTCGATTGACGCGACCGCGGCGCTGCGCGCTTCCTTGGCGAGTTCGATGGTCATCGCGTGTGGTCTCCGTGGGGTTCACGCGCGAGCGCCGACCACGCGGCCAGCAGCGCGGCCTCGCGCTCGCGCGTGAGCTTGCCGGCGCGGCGCCTGTCGTCGGGCGGCGGGATGCCTTCGTCGAGCACCGCGGCGATGGTCGCGCGCAGCGGGCGCGTGCGCAGGCCGGCCGCGGCGGCCCGTGTCAGATCGCGGTTGAAGCCGGCGTACTCGGGGTCGATCGATGGCAGCCACAGCGGCAGCTCGCTCCACGGCTGCACGCCTTGCTCCAGCAGAAAGGCTTCGCCGACACGCACGGCCGTCGCCGGCGCGAGCCCGCGCGCAGCGGCTTCGGTCTGGCACGCGGCGGTCAGCGTGTCCCAGCCGATGGGCGTGCCGCCGACCGGCCCGCTGCCGTTGAAGGCGCCGCGCGCGCCGGCTTCGAGCAGGCGCAGCATCCACCCGGCCAGGTCGCGCACGTCGATGAACTGCAGCGCGTTGGCGCTCGGCACATCGGGCACCAGCATCGCGCCGCCGTCCGCAGCGCGCCAGACCCAGTGGCTGAAGCGGCCGCTGCGGTCGCCCGGGCCGACGATCAGGCCCGGCCGCACGATCAGTGCGCGCGGCCCGAACACGCGCATCACCTCGGCCTCGCAGGCGGCCTTCTGCGGACCGTAGTGGCGCAGGTCGCGGTCGTCGCGCGCGATGGCGTCGAACGGCGCGAGCGGGTGATCCTCCTCGGTCATCGGGTCGCTCGTGTCGGCGTAGGCCGAGACGCTCGAGACGAACAGGTAGCGCTCGCAAGCGTCGCGCAGCGCCTCGGCGCTGACCTGCACGTCGGCGGGCACGTAGCCGCAGGTGTCGATCACCGCATCCCAGCGGCGACCGGCCAGCCGGTGCAGGTCGGCGACGCGATCGCCGGTCAGCGCCTCGACACCATCGGGCCACGCGCCGCGTGCCCGGCCGCGGTTGAAGACCGTGATGCGGTGGTTTCGTTCGAGCGCGGCCTGCAGACTCGCGGCGCCGAGAAAGACGCCGCCGCCGAGGATCAGGATGTCCATCGTGTGGTCGCCCTCGCGTTCAAGCCGCGTCGGCCAGCGTCGTCGGATCGACGTTCGCGCCGCAGATGACCAGCACGACGCGCTCGCCGGCCCGCGGCCGCACGACACCGCTCTGCAGCGCTGCGAGCGGCAGCGCCGCGGCCGGCTCGACCGCGAGCTTCAGCTCGTCCCACAGGAAGCGCTGCGCCGCGCGAATCGCATCGTCGCGCAGCAGCTCGGCTTGCGCGACGTGCTGCTGCGCGATCGTCCAGGCGATGGCGCCGACGCGCCGTGCGCCGAGCGAATCGGCCGCGATGCCGCCGACCTGCACGTCGACCGGCGCACCGGCCGCCCGGGCGCGGTACAGCGTCGGTGCGAGCTCGGGTTCGAGCGCGATGACACGGCTGCGGCCGGCGAACCAGGCCGCGATGCCGGCGACCAGCCCGCCGCCGCCGACGCTGACCAGCACCGAATCAGGCGCCTGGCCCTGCGCCGCGAGCTGGGCTTCGAACTCGCGCGCCAGCGTGCCGGCGCCGGCGACGACCTCGGGCTGATCGTAGGCATGCGTCATCAGCGCGCCGGTCTCGCGCTGGCGTGCCTCGCAGGCCTGCAGCGCCTCGGCGTAGACCTCGCCGGCGATCACGACCTCGGCGCCGAGCGCGCTGAGCCGCGCGCGCTTCGCCGGCGAAATCACGCTCGGCACGAACACCTCGGCCGGCACGCCGAGCGCGCGCGCCGCGAGCGCGGTCGCGATGCCGGCGTTGCCGCCCGATGCGACGATCACGCCGGTCGCGGGAAGCGTGTTCGACAGCAGCCGGTTGAACATCCCGCGTGCCTTGAAAGTGCCCGAGCGCTGCAGCTGCTCGAGCTTCAACCAGACCTCGAACGCAGGCGTGTCGGCCGGCAATCCGAGCGCAGTGCTCGGCAATCGCCACAGCGGGGTCTCGCGGACATGCGGTGCGATGCGCAGCGCGGCGGCTTCGATGTCGTCGGCGGTGATGCTCATGGTTCGGCGTGGTGTGGAGGGGCTCGCGCGAGTATCGCGCGAGCGCACTACGATGCGTGATCCGCGCCGCGGGCGCGTCTCTGGAGCGATGCATGCAACTCGGGATGATCGGCCTCGGCCGCATGGGCGCGAACATGGTGCGCCGCCTGATGAAGGGCGGTCACGAGTGCGTGGTGTTCGATCGGGCGCCGGCGGCGGTGCAGGCGCTGGTGCAGGAAGGCGCGACCGGCGCTGCTTCGTATGCGGACCAGCTGGCCCGGCTCGCGAAGCCGCGCGTGCTCTGGCTGATGGTGCCCGCCGCGGTCGTCGACGCGACGATCGCCGAGCTGCTGCCGCTGCTCGATGCAGGCGACATCCTGATCGACGGCGGCAACTCGTACTACGTCGACGACATCCGCCGCGCCCAGGCGCTCGGCGCGAAGCAGCTGCACTATGTCGACGTCGGTACCAGCGGCGGCGTCTGGGGCGCCGAGCGCGGCTACTGCATGATGATCGGCGGCGAGGCGGCCGTCGTGAAGCGCCTCGACCCGATCTTCGCGACGCTCGCGCCCGGCATCGGCGAGATCGCGCGCACGCCAGGACGCGACGGCAGTGGCAGCGCCGACCACGGTTACCTGCATTGCGGCGCGAACGGCGCGGGGCACTTCGTCAAGATGGTCCACAACGGCATCGAGTACGGGATGATGGCCGCGTACGCCGAGGGCCTCGCGATCCTGCGCGGCGCGAACGTCGGCAGCGATACGCACGCGGTCGATGCCGAGACCACGCCGATGCGCGACCCGGCGCACTACCGCTACGACATGCCGCTGCCCGAGATCGCCGAGGTCTGGCGCCGCGGCAGCGTGATCGCGTCGTGGCTGCTCGACCTGACCGCGAACGCGCTGAACGAAGACCCGCAGCTCGCGAAGTTCGGCGGCCGCGTCTCCGATTCGGGCGAGGGCCGCTGGACCATCCAGGCCGCGATCGACGAGGCCGTGCCGGCGCCGGTGCTGACCGCGGCGCTCTACGCGCGCTTCAGTTCGCGCGGCGAGGCGGAGTTTCAGAACCGCCTGCTCAGCGCGATGCGGTTCCAGTTCGGCGGGCATGTCGAGAAGCCGCATGGGAGTTGAGGTCAGGTGCTTTCCGAGTTGGCGCGCCGTGCGCTGACGCAGGCCCCGGCGCCGGCCGGTGCGGTCGCGCGTGAGCCGAAGGCGGTGCACGGCTTCCGGCCGTTCGCATCGCGCGGTGCGGTCGTCACCAACGCGCTGATCGAGAAGCTGCGCGACGAGGGCGAATACTGACCATGGCCGCGCGCGCCGCCAGGCCCGCCGAGCGTCGGGCGCTGCTCGGCGTCAACGTGCTGATCGCGCTGCTCGACGCCGACCACCTGCATCACGCGCGCGCCAGCGCATGGTTGAGCGAGAACATCGCCGCCGGCTGGGCCTCGTGCGCGATCACACAGAACGGCTGCGTGCGCATCATGTCGCAGCCCGGCTACCCGAACGCGCTGCCGACCGCGCAGGTCGCGCAGCGGCTGCGCGACGCGACCGACACGGCTTTTCATCATTTCGTGCCCGGCGACCTGAGCCTGCTCGACGCCGAGTACTTCGATGCGACGCAGCTGCTCGGCCATCGCCAGGTGACCGACGCCTACCTGCTCGGCCTGGCCGTCCGGCACGGCCTGCGGTTCGTGACCTTCGATGGCGGTGTCCCGCGGCGGGTCGTGCGCGGCTTGGCGGCGGAGCATGTGGTCGTGCTTTGAGCGTTCGGGCCCCACGGCGGAATCCTCAATCGAGATGACCGCCGCGATCCGTGGGGCTCGACAGGTTTGACGGGCCTGCGCATCATCGGGCGAGCCCGTTGACATGTCGGTTCGACCCGAATCGTCGCGACGTGGCCGTCACCAGGGAGATGCGAGATGAGCCGACTGACGCAGCTGTGGGTCATCGTGGCGGCGAGTGCAGCGGCCGCGGGGTGTGCGACGACCGAGCCGGGCAAGCCCGGGCGACGCGAGATGCCGAGTGCGAGCGCGCCGGCGCCGGTGCCTGCCGCGTGCGATGGCCACGTGCTGCAGGTCAAGATCAAGGACATCACCGCCACGTCGGCCGGCGGCATCACGATCAAGGTCCCACGCAAGGTCCAGATCGGCGGGAGCAAGGCCGGTGCCAACTGGACATTGGAAACCTCTGGCTATGTCTTCGTGCCGACCGGCGTGGTCATCGAATCCGGGTCGCCCCCGACTGCGTCGTTTTCGAACGGGAGCGATCAATACGGCCTGTGCTTCGAGTCCACCACCGCCCACGCGGAGTGGAAGTACTCGGTCCTCTTCAAGAAGATCGGCGACTCGGTGATTTGGTACTGCGATCCGACGATCGTCAACTTCGACTCTATCGTCGTGTCGCCGCTGGACGATGACCCGTTGGCCTGCACGCCGCTGAAGCCAACGCGTTGACCGGCGCCTTCGCCTTCACGCGAGCGCGCGGAACAACTCCCGCGTGCGGCACAAGGCCTGGCCGAACTCGGATTCGGGGTCGACTTCCGCCAGTTCGGCCGAGAGCGCCGTGGCCTGCGCCAGCGCCGTTTCAGCGCCCGGGATATTCGCGGCACGGTGCTCCAACTCGGCGCGGTTGCACAGCAGGATGCCGAGGCTGACCCGGTCGGATGCCGCGCGCAACAGCGCCTCCCCCAGGTCCAGGCAGGCGCGAGCTGGCTCGAAACGTTCCTGTCGAGCATGGAGCAGGCCCAGATAAGTCAGAACCTGGCCCTCGGAGCGGCGGTCGCCGAGCTCGCGGGCGATGGCCAGCGCGGCTTCGTGGTGCTCGGCGGCCGCCATCGGCTGATCGAGCGCCTCGGCGACCAGCCCGAGGTTGCATTGCACAACCCACAGCAGGCGGGCATGGCCCAGCTCGCGCGCGGTGTCGAGCGCCGCGCCGAGCTCGATTTGCGCTTCGCTCGTGCGCCCTTGGTCGAAGTGCAGCAGCCCCAGGTTGCAGCGGGCGTTCGCCTCCCACTGTCGATCGCCGAGTTCCCGAGCGATCAGTATCGCTTTGGCATACAGCGGCCACGCTTCGGCGCGCCGGCCTTGGGTCGCATGAAACTGCGCGAGATTGCCGGCCGAGCCGCCCTCCCAGCGACGATCGCCTGCGCGCTGAGCGAGCTGCAGCGCCGCCTCGTAGTGCGCGCGCGCCTCGGGAATCCGACCCAGCGATTCGCAGAACGATGCGATGCCGTTCAGGGCCGCACACTCCTGCGACGGATTGCCTGCGGCGCGAGCCGCCGTCAGCGCGTTCGCGTAAGACTCGGTCGCAAGCTCGATTTGCCCGGCACCTGCCTGCAGCATCGCCAGCGCTAGCAGAGCCCGCCCCTGGAGGTCGGGGTTTGCGATCGCCCGCGCGCCCGCTTCGGCGGTAGCCAGGTGGCGCTGTGCTTCGACGGCCATCCCGCACAGGTGCAGTGACAGGCCGGCGACGAGGTCCACCTCTACCCGGTGCGCGCCGTGCAAGCCCGGCACTTGCCGAACGGCCTCGGCGAGCGTTGCACCGAGGCGAAACGGCCCGCGCATGCGCAGCGGGCCCCAGGTGCCGAGCAACGCGCTCGCAGCGATGTCGGGATCGCCGCGAGCCACCGCACGTCGGCATGCGACGACGAGGTTGTCGAGCTCGACGCAGGCGTTTGCCATTGCGCGCTGCGGCCCCAGCGCCGCGAAGTACGTGCCGTGCCGCTGTTCGGCCTGCGCGCGCGCGGCCGGCCCGCTGCCGGCGTACCGGCCCTCGGTCTGGAGGTGCTCGGCCGCGTACTCGCGAACGCTTTCGAGCAGGTCGAAGCGATCTTCGGCGACCCGCCGCACGAAGCTCTTGTCGACGAGCCAGTTCACCGCATCGACGGCCCACGGCGCGCGATCGTGGGCCGAGAGGTCGAGCACCGCTTCGGCGGCTTCGAGCGTGAACCCACCCTTGAACACAGAAAGCTGCGCGAGCGCGGACTTCTCCGGTTCGCTGAGCAGCTCCCAGGACCAGTCGAAGGCCGCGCGCAAGGTGGCCTGTCGGTCGTGCCGGCCGGCTCGCGACCACAGCACGCTGAAGCGCTCGTGCATGCGTTCGAGCAGGGCGCGCGGCCGCATCACGCGCACGCGCGCGGCGGCGAGTTCGATCGCGAGCGGCAGCCCGTCGAGCACCTTGACGAGCTGCTCGA
Organism: Rhizobacter sp. P5_A1; assembly: GCF_056400745.1. NCBI lineage: Bacteria > Pseudomonadati > Pseudomonadota > Betaproteobacteria > Burkholderiales > Sphaerotilaceae > Rhizobacter > Rhizobacter sp. P5_A1. The sequence goes on along the minus strand of NZ_JBFUKR010000001.1, from coordinate 311,573 downwards.
TCGCCGCGCGGTCGTCGGCGTTCGGCGCGTAGCCCTGGCTCGCCGATTCGGCACGGCGCAGGAACAGCGCGGCCGCATCGGCGCCGGGCAGCGGCGCCAGCGCCAGCGTCTGCTCGCCGACCACGCCCAGCACCTCGCGCGTCGTCACGATGAACTGCGCCCGCGGCGCGCGATCGAGCCAGCGGCCGAGCGTCTCTTCGGCGTGACGCGCGACCTGCTCGAAGTTGTCGAGGATCACCAGGCACCTGCCGCGCCCCGCGATCGCGTGGGCGAGCTGCACGACCGGGTCGGTCTTGCCGAGCGGCACGTCCAGCCCCTGCGCGACCGCGAAGTGGATGCCGTCGAGCGTGCGCGCCTGCGACAGATCGCAGAACCACACGCCGCCGGGATAGTCGCCGAGCCAGGTCCACGCGAAGCGCGTCACGAGCCGCGTCTTGCCGGTGCCGCCCATGCCGAGCACCGAGACGAGCCGCGCGCCGTCTTCGAACTTGCGCGCGAGCAGCTGCAGCGGCTCCTGGCGGCCGACGAAGGAGTCGCGCTCGGCCGGCACGCTGTGCCGGACCTCGCGCATCGGCTGCCACAGCTCCCCCTGGCGCATCACGCGGTAGACCTTCGCGCCGTCGGGCGGCGTGACGAACGGTGCACCGCCTTCGCCGATCTCGAACAGCTCGACCGGCTCGGCCACGCCCTGCATGCGCCAGTGGCCGTGCGACTGCACGCGCGCCGACCCTGCGGCGACGAGCCCGAGCGCGACTCGCGCATCGGCGCTCAGCAGCGTCTGCCCGCCGAGCGCGACCGACATCACGCGCGCCGCGATCGGCAGCGCGAGCCCGTCGACCTCGACCGGCTTGGCGCCACGCGCGACGTCGGCGGCCGGGTTCGGGCGCAGCGTCACCGGGCCGACGTGGATGCCGGCGCGCGCCTTGATCGGCAGATCGCGCGCCGCGAGCGCGCGGTGGTAGGCGAGCGCGTAGCCGGCCGCGTCGGCGACGCTGTCGAACAGCAGCAGCATGCCGTCGGTCTTGTCGATCTCGCGGCCGCGCCAGACCGGCAGCAGGTCGCGGGCGATCCGGTCGTGCGCGGTCCACAGCGCGGCCATCGCGGCATCGCCGAGTTCCTCGGTCAGGCGGGTGCTGTCGACGACGTCGGTCAGCAGCAGCGCTTGCAGGGTCGGCATGGCATCGCCCGAACGTGGCGGGAAGGCTTCAATGCCCGAGCGGTGCCGCGCAGTTCGCGCAGAAGCGCGCGCCGGGCGGCGCCTCGGTGCCGCAGGCGCTGCAGAAGCGCTTCGCGGTCGGTGAGACGCCGGCGACCGACGCGATCGCCGCCGCCGCGTGCAGGTGCTGCTGCACCTGCGCGGCCGCGCCCGCGCCCTCGATCGCCGGCTGCATCGCACGTTCGCCGGCGTTCAACGCGGCGATGCGCGCCTGGTCTTCATGGCTGAACGGCGCGACCAGCACGCTCTGGCCGCGCGCGAACGCGCTCAGGTCGGCGGCGAGAGCGCGCGCCTCCTGGTCGGTCGAGAACATCGCGGTGACCTGGCGCGCGGCGTCCTTGCCGAACACGACCGACTCGATGCGCGCGCGCCAGATGCGCAGCGTCATCGATTCGGTGCGGATCACATCGTTCTCGGTGTTCATCCGGCTCGAGAAGTTGTTGCCGGTGCCGATGCGCGAGGTCTGGTAGGTGCCGACCATCTCGACCCAGGTCAGCACCGATTCGAAGTTGAACCGGCCCCACAGCCGCGCGGCGGCCTGGAAGCAGAACGCGGCGACGACCGCGAGGATCGCCGAGGTGCCGATCAGCGAGAAGCGGTTGTCGAGCCATGGCGCGGTGACGTCGAACTGGCGCACGAACACGAGCGCCATCGCGACCGCGGCGACCACGAGCAGCGTGGCGTACAGGTCGAGCAGCAGCAGCGCGCGATGGCGCGGTTCGGCGAGCGCGGCCTGCACGCTCGGTGGCTTGGTGCCGGCGGCCGGCAGCGGCTGGCTCTCCTCGAACAGCTCGCCGGCGAAGCTGCCGCTCGGTGTCGCGGCGTTCGTCGCCGGTTCGATGCGCGCGTAGCGCCGGTTCGGGATCGCCTCGGTCCACGACGATTGCATCAGCCGGTCGAGCTCGTCCATCAGGCTGCCCGGCGGCGCGTTCATCGAGAGGCGGCTTTGCTCGACGCTGGCGCGCGTCTGCGGCGCGCTGTCGACCTGCGCGAGGATCGCGACGACCGCGCCGCCGCAGGCGATCAGCGCGCCGATCAGCATCACGAAGGTCTGCACCGTGGTCTCGAAACCGTGCAGCGACGGCAGCCGGCCGCCGACGAGCCCGATTGCGACCGGCGCCAGGATCGCCGCGGCGATCAGCCCGAGCAGCGTGACGCGCGAGAATTTCGCGCGATCGCCCGAGACGACCGGCTTGAGCAGCACGAAGATGCCGAACCCGAAGTACAGCAGGCCGATCCACGGCCGCGTGACCGCGTTGCCGAACAGCAGCCACGAAACCAGAAAGCTCGCCAGCGTCGCGACGATCGCCGCGAGGTTGAACACGTAGCGCTGCGCCTGCAGCTGCACCTCGCGCGGCGCGGTGATCAGCTTCGGCACCCAGTGGTAGAGCATGCCTTCGACGGCGCCCTGCGGCTCGGGGTAGGTCAGACCGCCCTGGCGCAGCAGTTCCTTGACGGCGTCGGAGGCCTTCGAGCTGCCGCTCGCGCCGACCGGCAGATCGGGTGCGAGCGAGGCCGGGCGGCCGCGGCCGAAGAAGAAGCGCATCCGGCGCGCCGAGGTCGCGGCGCAGACGAGGCCGGCGGCGATCATCGCGAGGCCCGCGATCAGCGGCGCGGCGGCCAGTCGCAACGCGTTGTCCTGCATCGCGTTGCGGGCCCAGAACAGCGCGGTGACGCCGCCGAGCGCCAGCACCGCGGCGCACAGCCACAGCAGGCGGTTCTGCAGCTGGTACGGGTTCGGCAACTCGAGGAGTTTCGACTCCGAGCTGTAGTCGTACGACATCGACCCACCCCCTGCGCCTTGTTTGGTTCTGTTGCGCAGTTTAGTGGTCGCTCACCGGCGTTTCACGCCGCGTCGTGTAACGCGAGTCCGAACAGCTGGTTGCGATGCTGAATGCCGAGCCGCTCGAAGGCGCGGTTGCGATAGGTCTTGACGGTGGTGGTCGAGAGCCGAAGGTCGGCTGCGATGCCTTCGAAGGTCCAGCCGCGCAGCAGACGCTCGCAGACCTCGCGCTCGCGCCGCGTCAGCGCCGGGCAGCGCTGCTGCAGCCGCAGCGCGGGGGCGAGCGGCCGGTCCAGTTCGAGGTGGCGCTGCACGACCGCGAGCAGCGCGCCGGCCAGTTCGAGCATGGTGTCGAGCTCGGCCGCATCGAAGCGCGGCTGGGCGCGGTGGCGGTACAGGTTCACCGCGAGCAGCGCGCGGTCGCCGACGCTGCCGCGCTCGGCGCTGACGATCGAGAGCCGCTCGCTCAGCGAGTGCGCGGTGTAGATCTGCTCGCGGTGCACGCTGCCGAAATCATCGGCCACGCAGTGCGTCATCACCGCGCCGCCCGCCGCGCGATCGGCCTGGTCGCAGGCCTGCGCGAAATGCGTGTCGCCCCGGTACACGCCGTTGCGGTAGATGCGCCAGCAGTCGAGCGCGATGTCGGGCACCGCGTGGCTGGCCTGCGCGCACAGGCGCGGCGGCCGATCGGCGCCGAGGCCATCCAGGCGATAGATCGTCCACCAGGCCACCGGCAGCGCGCGGTTCAGCGTGCCGAGCGCGCGCGTCGCGAAGTCGTCGCGGGCGATGCAGCCGATCAGCGCAGCGGCCGTGTCGTGCGGCGTGCTGCGGGCGATGGCGGGCGGGACGGACCAGACCTGCATGGTGTGTTTTCCTGGGAGGCTGCCGATCGTCCGTCGGCGCCGGCGCCGCGGCAACCCGGGGGAACGCGCAGCCGCTGTCGTCTTCGCGGAGGACAGACACCCGCCCGTCCGCAACCTACGCTGCAGCCACACCACGACCGGAGACTCGCCGATGAACGCCCACCCGCTCGCGCCCATCACCGACGCCGAAGTCGACGCCTTCTGGCGCGACGGCGTGATCTGCCTGCGCGGCCTGTTCGATGCCGATTGGATCGCCCACATGCGCGACGCCGTCGAAGACGATCTCGCGCACCCCGGCCCGCTGGCGCGCGAATATGCGACGCGCGAAGGCCAGCGCTTTCTCGGCGACATCGGCGCGTGGGCGGTCAAGCCGGGGCTGCGCCGCTACGTCGAGGAATCGCCGGCGGCCGAGATCGCCGCGCGCATGCTGAAGAGCGGCAAGGTCAACTTCCTGTACGACCAGCTGTTCGTCAAGGAACCCGGCACCGCGGCGATCACGCCCTGGCACCAGGACGGGCCGTACTGGCCGGTGCGCGGCGAGCAGATCCTGTCGATCTGGCTCGCGCTCGACGATGTGACCGTCGAGTCCAGTGGCGTCGAGTATGTCAAGGGCTCGCACCGCTGGGGGCGCGAATTCCGCCCGATCCATTTCGGCGGCGATACCGAGGCCTACCGGATGCTGCCGGGCGAGACGCTGCCCGACATCGACGCGCTGCGCCATCGCCCCGACAGCGGCCTCGAGATCGTCAACTGGGACATGCGGGCCGGCGACTGCCTGCTGCACCACAGCATGACGGTGCACGGGGCGCCGGGCAACGCGAGCTCGACGCGCCGCCGCCGCGCCTACGCGACGCGCTGGACCGGCGACGACGTGGTCTACGCGCCGCGCGACGGGCAGGCCGCGATCACGATCGAGCCGCCGACGATCCAGCCCGGAGAGCCGATCGACTGCGCGGTGTTTCCGCGCCTCTGGCCGCGCTGACGCGGCCTTCGAACGACGCCAACACAACGACCCGGAGACAACCGATGACCCGCATCAACCCACTCGCCCGGCGTGTGCTGGCGCTCGCGGCCGGCCTGGGCCTGGCCGCCGCCGCGCAGGCCGACGTCAACATCGGCGTGATCCTCTCGCTGACCGGCCCGGGCGCCTCGCTCGGCATCCCGGCGGAGAACACGATCAAGCTCTGGCCCACCGAGCTCGGCGGGCAGAAGATCAACCTGTTCGTGCTGAACGACGCGACCGACACGACGATCGCCACGAAGAACGCGACCAAGCTGATCACCGAGGAGAAGGTCGATGTCATCGTCGGGCCGTCGATCACGCCGACCTCGCTGGCGGTGATCGACGTCGCGGCGCGCTCCGGTGTGCCGGTGATCTCGCTCGCCGGCGGCGGCGCGATCGTCGAACCGCAGGACGGGCCGCGCCGCTGGGCCTTCAAGATGGCGCCGACCGAGACGATCTCGATCAACGCGGTGCTCGATCACATGGCGCGCCACAAGGCCACCAGCCTGGCGACGATCGGCTTCGCGACGAGCTACGGCGAAGGGTTCCTGAAGGCGATCGAGCGCCTCGCGCCGGCCCGCGGCGTGAAGATCGTCGCGAGCGAGAAGTACGCGCAGACCGACACCAGCGCAACCTCTCAGGTGCTCAAGCTGATGGCCGCGAACCCCGACGCGGTCTACATCTTCGCGTCCGGTACGCCGGGCGCGCTGCCGCAGGTCGAGCTGGCCCGGCGCGGCTACAAGGGGCTGGTCTACCAAACCCAGGGTGTCGCGAACGCCGACTTCCTGCGCATCGGCGGCAAGGAGCTGGATGGCAGCTTCATGACGGTCGCGCCGGTGCTCGTGGCAGACCAGCTGCCCGACGTCAATCCGGTGAAGGCGCCCGGCGTCGACTACGTGAAGCGCTACGAGGCCAAGTACGGCGCCGGTTCACGCTCGCTGTTCGGCGCGACCGCGTGGGACGCGCAACTCTGGCTCGGCGCGGCGATCCCGGTCGCGCTGAAGAAGGGCGCGCCGGGCAGCGCGGAGTTTCGCCTGGCGTTGCGCGACGCGCTCGAGGGCCTGAAGGAGTTCGTCGGCGCGCAGGGCGTGTTCAACCTCAGCGCCACCGACCACAACGGCGTCGACGCGCGCAGCCAGGTGATGGTGAAGGTCGAGGGCGGCCAGTGGAAGCTGGTGCGCTGAGCACCGGCCGCTGAAGCGCGGCTTCAGGCCGCGTGCGCGAGCTCGTCCATCGCGTAGACGCGACCGAAGCGGTTGCCGAGGAAGGCCGCCAGGGACACGTCCTCCTGGCGCACGAAGCCGGCCTGCGGCAGCGCACCGGCCACCAGCATGTCGAGCATCGCGCACAGGCTCGACGCGGTCGTGATCTGGATCGCACTGCGCATCTTGCCGGCGAGCACGTGGCTGTAGATCTTGCGCGCGTAGGTCTCCTGCTGCAGCCGGCCCTCGCGCTGGCCGGCGACCGTGACGAAGACGATCACGACGTCCTGCATCGTGGTGGGCAGGGCCCGCTCGAGGATGTCTTTCAGCACGTCGCGCCGGTCCTTCAAGCGCAGGTCGTGCAGCAGCGCCTTCATGATCGCGGCGTGGCCGGGGTAGCGGATCGTGCGGTAGTTCAGCGTGCGCACCTTGCCGGCCAGCGTCTCGCACAGCGTGCCGAGGCCGCCGCTGGTGTTGAAGGCCTCGTACAGCACGCCGTCGAGCGAGAACTCCTCGCGCTCCTCGAGCGCGGGCACCGCGCAGGGGCGGCCGTCGACGATCGCCTCGCAGGGCTCGCAGTACTCGTTGATGACGCCCTCGGTGCTCCAGGTCAGGTTGTAGTTCAGCGCGTTGCTCGGGTAGGCGGGCAGCGCGCCGACGCGCATGCGCACCGAATCGAGTGCGTCGAACTGGCGTGCCAGGTCGGCGGCAACGATCGAGATGAAGCCCGGCGCCAGCCCGCACTGCGGGATGAACGTGGTGCCGGCGCCCTGCGCCAGCGCGCGGATCGCGTGGGTGCTGGCCACGTCCTCGGTCAGGTCGAGGTAGTGCACGCCGGCCTCGCGCGCGGCGCGGGCGACCTGCAGGGTCAGGTGGAAGGGCGCCGCGCTGAGCACTGCGAAGCGGCCGGCCAGTGCCGCGCGCAACTGCGCGGGGTCGTTGACGTCGAGCACCAGCGTCGACAGGCGCGCCGACTTGTGCGGGTCGGCCTCGATCTGCGCGAGCAGCGCGGCCGAGCGGTCGGCGATCGTGACGCGGTAGCCGCGCTCTTCGGGCGTGTCGACGAGCAGGTCGGCGACCACCGAACCGATCTTGCCGCCACCGATGACGAGGATGTTGTGCATGGCTGTTCCTTGGCTGGATCCGCGAATGGATGAATTTTCGGCCCCGAGATTGCAGATTGCATCGACCAACGCGACGATAGAGCGTGCATAGATCGGCGATTCGACGACTTATACTGGGCTAAATGACGAACGACGCGCTCGATGCCACCGACGTCGCGCTGCTCGCGCTGCTGCGCGACGACGCCCGCACGCCGGTCGCCGAGCTCGCGCGCAAGCTGCAGCTCTCGCGCACGACCGTGCAAAGCCGCATCGAGCGGCTCGAGCGCCGGCTCGTGATCGCCGGCTACACGGTCGTCGTGCCCGACGCGCTCGAAGCCGGCCTCGTGCGCGCCCATGTGCTGATCACGCTCGCACCGAAGCGCAGCGGCGCGATCGAGGTCGCGCTGCGCAAGATCCCGGAGGTGCGCGTGCTGCATTCGGTCAGCGGCCCGTTCGACCTGATCGCGATCGTCGCGGCCGCGTCGATCGGTGAACTCGATGGGCTGATCGACCGCATCGGCGGGCTCGACGGCGTCGAGCGCACGACCTCGGCGATCGTGCTGTCGACGCGGATCCAGCGGTAGCCGTCGGGGGGCGATCGGCGCAGAATCCTCCGAGGATGAAGGCGCTTTCGTCACTGGCTGCGACCCGCCGCGAAGCCCTGGGCTGCATCGCGCTGGTCGCGCTGCCGGCGCTGCTGACCGGCAGGGCGGCGCGCGCGGCCGAAGCCCGGCGGTTGACGCCGGCGCAGACCGAAGGCCCGTTCTACCCGGTCGACCTGCCGGCGGACACCGATTTCGACCTGCTGCGCCAGGGCGACTTGCGCTACGCGCGCGGCCAGGCGAGCTGGCTCGAAGGGACGGTCGTCGATCCCGACGGCCGGCCGGTCGCCGGTGCGAGCGTCGAGATCTGGCAGTGCGATGCCGACGGGCACTATCGCCATCCGCGCGACGGCGGGCACTCCGACCCGGCGTTCCAGTCCTTCGGGCGCGTCGCGGTCGATGCGCAGGGGCGCTATCGCTTCCACACGATCCGTCCGGTGGCCTACAGCGGCCGCACGCCGCACATCCACCTGAAGGTCAGGTTGGCGCAGCGCACGCTGCTGACGACGCAGGTCTACGTCGCGGGCGATCCCGGCAACGCGCGCGATGCCCTCTGGCGCAGCCTGCGCGACCCGCTCGATCAGGCCGCGCTGACACTGCCGTTCGAGCCCTCGGCCGATGGGCTGCGGGCGCAGTTCGAGATCGTCGTCGCGGCCTGAGCGGGCGCGAGACTCATCGCTTCACCGACCGCCACCGAAAGGCCCGCCATGCGCCGCTCGTTCCTCGCCCTTGCCGTCGCCGTTTCGATCTGGCCGCTGTGCGCGACCGCGCAGGACGCGGCGAAGCCGATGCGCGTCGTCGTGCAGGTCAGCGAGGCCGACCCGGCGCGCTGGAACCTGGCGCTGAACAACGTCAAGAACCTGCAGGAGGACCTGGGCGCCGGCAAGGTCAGCGTCGAGATCGTCGCCTATGGCCCCGGCATCGGCATGCTGAAGTTCGATGCGCCGACGAATTCGCGCATCTCCGAGGCGATCCAGGCCGGCGTGACGATCGATGCCTGCGAGAACACGATGCGCAACCAGAAGCTGGTGCGTGCCGACATGCACCCGGGCATCGGCTACGTGCCCGCCGGCGTCGTGCAGATCGTCAGGCGCCAGCAGGAAGGCTGGGCCTACCTGCGGCCCTGACGACGCCGGCGGCAGCCGCCCGGCCCGCCGAACTCAAGTCGGCCCGCGCCCCGCCGATATCCCGGCAGGCCCCGTGTGCCCATTGCGCACGCGCCTTTCCGATGAAAACAGTCACTGCGAAGGAACTGATCGAAGTCGACGACCTGCGCGTCGGCATGTTCGTGCACCTCGACATGGGCTGGATGTCGCATCCGTTCCCGCTCGGCAGCTTCAAGATCGCCAGCGACGAGCAGGTCGCGACGATCCGCTCGCTCGGCGTGCAGCGCGTGCGCTGGAGCCCGACGCAAAGCGACGCGCTGCCGCCGGTCGAGCCGACCGGCTGGACCCGGCCCGGCGCGCTCGACCCCGATCCGGCCGATGCGGCCGAGGTCGCTGCCGCGGCCGGCGCCGACGCGCCCGCCAGCACGATCACGCCGACCGAGACCTTCCCCGGCGCGCTGCACGAATCGCCCGAGGCGGCGGCGCGCCACGCCCACAAGCGCGCACTCGCCGGCCAACGCGCCGCGCTGCAGCTGTGCGAGCGGCAGTTCGCCGAGGCCGCGCACGATTGCAAGCAGCTGACCGACCTGGTGCCGAACAAGCCGGTCGAGGCGCGCCTGCAGGCCGAGCAGCTGTCGCGCGCGCTGGTCGGCAAGATGCTCGGCGAGCAGGAGCTGTGCATCCGGCTGCTGTCGGATGCCGCCGGCGACAAGGCCTCGATGCACGCGCTGAACGTGACGATCATCTCGCTGCTGATGGGCCGCACGTTCAACCTGTCGGAGGCCGACATGCTCGACCTCGGCGTCGGCGCGATGCTGCACGACATCGGCAAGCTCGACCTGCCCGATCGCGTGCGCCACCGCGAAGATCATTTCAGCGGCTCCGAGATGCGCTTCTACGAGGAGCACGTTGCGCACGGCGTCAGCCACGCGCGCAAGATGGGCCTCGCGGCCGGCGCGACGCTGGTGATCGCGCAGCACCACGAGCATGCCGACGGCAGCGGCTTTCCGCTGCGCCTGAACACCGACCGCATGACCGCGGCGGCGCGCATCGTCTCGCTGGTGAACCGCTACGACAACCTGTGCAATCCGAACATCGCGGCCCGGGCGCTGACGCCGCACGAATCGCTCTCGCTGCTGTTCGCGCAGGGCAAGACCAAGTTCGACACCGCGATCCTCGGCGCCTTCATCCGCATGATGGGCGTGTACCCGGCCGGCTCGACGGTGCAGCTGACCGACGACCGCTATGCGATGGTCGTCGCCGTCAACTCGAGTCGGCCGCTGAAGCCGCGCGTGCTGGTGCACGAGCCGAAGGTGCCGCGCGACGAAGCGCTGATCGTCGACCTCGAGGCGACGCAGGGCATCGGCATCCGGCGCAGCATCAAGCCGGCACAACTGCCGGTGACTTCGCTCGAATACCTCGCGCCACGCCCGCGCGTGGCCTACTTCTTCGAGTCGCTGGAACCCGCACGCGATGCGGCGCTGGCGGCCTGAGCAGCGACGTGAACCGCGATCCGTTGCTGAGCGCGCCGCCTGCGCCTGCGAGCGAGGCGCTCGCGACCTGGGCGCGCCTGATCGAGGCGATGCTCGACGCGGTCTGGCTCGTCGATGCGCGCGAGCTGCGCGTCGTCGCCGCGAATCACGCGGCCGGTGAGCTGATGGCGATGACGCCGGCCGAGTTGATCGGCAAGGACGTGCTCGAGCTCGCCGCGACGCCGGAAGACCTGTGCTTCTGGGGCGAGGTCTCGCAAGGACTGGTCGACCAGATCGAATCCGACACGCTGGTGACGAGCGCCGCCGGCGTGACGCGCGCGGTGACGCGCCGCGTCAGCCGCATCGACCACGGGGCGGGCGCAGGCAAGGCCGCGTTCTTCGTCGTCGTGTTGCATGATCGCAGCGCACAGGTGCGCACCGAGCGCGAGCTCGAAGCCGCGGTTGCCGACCTGCGCGCGACGCTCGAATCGACGCAGGACGGCATCCTCGTCACCGATCTCTCCGGCCGCATCCGCAACTTCAACCAGCGCTTCGCGGGCCTGTGGCAGATCCCGCCCGAACTGCTCGGCCGGCACGAAGACGACGCGGTGCTCGAGTGGATGCGCCGCAGCGTCACCGACCCCTCGGCCTACATGCGACGCCTCGCCGCGATCGACGACGCGACGATGCTGCAGGCGAGCGATGTGCTGCGCCTGCACTCGGGCACCGTGATCGAGCGCGTGACGATGCCGCAGTGCATGCGCGGCCGGCCGATCGGGCGTGTCTACTCGTTCCGCGACATCACCGAGAAGCTCGAGGCGAGTCGGCGCATCGAGACGCTCTCGTACACCGACGCGCTGACCGGCCTGCCGAACCGGCGCCTGCTGACCGACCGGATCGAGGTCGCGCTCGCGCAGGCCAAGCGCGACGGCACGCCGTTCGCGCTGCTGTTCCTGAACCTGGATCGCTTCAACCACATCAACGAGACCCTCGGCCGCATCTTCGGCGATCGGGTGCTGCTCGACGTGGCCGACCGCATCAAGGGCTGCGTGCGCCAGGTCGACACCGTCGCGCGGCTCGGCGGCGACGAGTTCGTCGTGTTGGCGAACCAGGCCGACGATCACGGCGCCGAGACGGCCGCATGGCGCGTGATCGACGCGCTGAAGCAGCCGTTCACGCAAGGCGGCATGAGCTTCACGGTGACCGCCAGCATTGGCATCTCGCTGTACCCGAACGACGGCACCGGCATCGACGAACTCGTGCGCCGCGCCGATGCGGCGATGCGCGATGTCAAGCTCGCCGGGCGTGCCGGCTTTCGCTTCCACCGGCCGCGCCCCGAGAGCGACGACGACCACTCGCGCTCGCGCATGAAGCTCGACCACGCGATGCGCCTCGCGCTCGCGCAGGAGCGGTTCCGGCTGCACTATCAGCCGCAGGTCGATCTGCGCAGCGGCGCGGTGACGGGCGCCGAGGCGCTGATCCGCTGGCGCGACCCGGAGCTCGGCGAGATCGCGCCGGGCGAATTCATCCCGGTCGCCGAGGAGAGCGGCTTCATCGTCGAGATCGGCGACTGGGTGCTGAAGCGCGCGGTCGCGCAGGCGGCGGATTGGGTCGCGCGGGGCCTCGGCGTGACGGTGTCGGTGAACGTCTCGGCACTGCAGTTCCAGCAGCCGGGCTTCGTCGACGGCGTTGCCGCGGTGCTGCACGAGGCGCAGCTCGCGCCCCAATGGCTCGAGCTCGAACTGACCGAATCGATCCTGATCCAGGACGCGCAGGACGCGATGCTGCGCCTGAACGCGCTGGCGCAGCTCGGCGTCAGCCTCGCGATCGACGACTTCGGCACCGGCTATTCGAGCCTCGCGTACCTGAAGCGCGTGCCGGTCGGGCGGCTGAAGATCGACCGCAGCTTCGTCAGCGGGCTGCCGGCGGAAGAAAGCGACGTCGCGATCGTGCAGGCGATCATCCAGATGGGGCGCGCGCTGCGGCTGCAGATCGTGGCCGAGGGTGTCGAGACCGACGCGCAGCGGCAGTTCCTGCAAGCGGCCGGCTGCGACCTGTTCCAGGGCTACCTGTACGCGCCGGCGCTCGATGCCGCGGCGTTCGAGGCCCGCGTCGGTGGAACCGGCAGCCTCTGAGGGAGTCAAGCAACCATCGCTCATTTTTCGTACAGTCGAATGCGACAGGAGGTTCGACGATGAAGGTGATGGATTCGTTGCTGGAGCGCAAGCTTGAAGCCCTGACCCTGCCACTCGCGCTGGTGTTGCCCGACGGGCATCGCATCGGTGCGTCGGATGCGGCGGTGACGATCCGGCTCAGGCAGTTGTCGCCGCTGGCGCACGTCGCGGCGGGCGAGGTAGGCAAGGTCGCACAGGACTACGTCGAGGGCAAGCTCGATTTCGACGGCAGCGTGCGCGACCTGATGGTGATCGCCGCGCAGATGGTCGGCACCGACCCGACGCGCGACCACGGCGCCAACGCGACGCTGAACTGGTGGCGCGAGATCCGCCTGAATGCGCGCTCGCGAGCCCGCCACCAGGTGCACACCGATGCGCAGCAGGTCCAGTTCCATTACGACGTCTCGGACGACTTCTACGACCTCTGGCTCGACCCGATGCGGCTGTACTCGTGCGCCTATTTCAACGCGCCCGGCATCACGCTCGCGCAGGCCCAGCAGGCCAAGCTCGACCACATCTGCCGCAAGCTGATGCTGCGTCCCGGCGAGCGCTTTCTCGATATCGGCGCCGGCTGGGGCGGGCTGCTGATGTGGGCCGCCGAGCACTACGGCGTGCGCGGCCACGGCATCACGCTGTCGCGCAATCAGCACGCGCACGTGAACCAGCTGATCGCGGCGCGCGGGCTGCAGGGCCGGGTGACGATGGAGTTGCTCGACTACCGCGAGCTGCCCGAAGGCGAGCCCTACGACAAGATCGCGTCGGTCGGGATGTTCGAGCATGTCGGCCGTGCGCTGATGCCGGCCTACTTCGCGAAGATCCATCGCCTGCTCAAGCCCGGCGGCCTGCTGATGAACCACGGCATCACCGCGGGCGGCACGCGCAACCACCAGCTCGGCGCCGGCATGGGCGAGTTCATCGAGCGCTACATCTTCCCCGGCGGCGAGCTGCTGCACGTCTCGAAAGTCGCCGAGCTGATGAGCGAGGCGCAGCTCGAGCCGCTCGATCTCGAGAACCTGCGCCCGCATTACGCGCGCACCCTGTGGGCCTGGAGCGATGCGCTCGAAACGCGGCTCGAGCAGGCGCGCGCACTGACGCGCGACAGCGTCGTGCGTGCGTACCGGCTGTACCTCGCGGGCAGTGCGATGGGCTTCGAGCAGGGCTGGCTGTCGCTGTTCCAGATGCTCGCGGCGCGGCCGAGCGGGCGGGTCGAGGGCGGACCGATGCCGGGGGCACAATCGCAGTTCCCGTTCAACCGCGGCTACATGTACGGGGCACACGGCCGCAGCCATTGAGCTTCCCTCGAGCCCGATCACGATGATCTACAAGTTCAAATCCAAGGCCGCCGGCGACGTCATCATGACTGGGCCCGTCGGTGACGACGTGCTGCGCCTGATCGGCAAGGTGCCCGCGGCGAAAGGCATCATCGAGGTCGACGCGATGCGCGCGGCGATCGCCGCACTCGAGCAAGCCGTGGCGGCCGACGAAGCGGCGCGCGCGCAGGCCGAGCGCGAGGCCGTGGCCGAGGGCACGAAACTGGCGCCGCGCGACGGCGTGAACCTGCGCCAGCGCGCGTGGCCGCTGGTCGAGATGATGAAGCGCTCGATCGCCGAGCGTGCCGACATCGTCTGGGGTGTCTGAGAGCCTGAGAAGGAGGGGCGGGGCCATGAAACTGTGGAGCGACAGCTGGATCAACGGGGAGCGCATCCCGACGAAGTACGCCGCGGGCAAGCCCGACGGGGCCGGTGCCGCGACCTTCTCCGACAACATCAGCCCGCACCTCGCGTGGGGCGAGGTGCCGGCCGGCACGCGCTCGTTCGCGCTGATCTGCCACGACTTCGATGTGCCGAGCAAGGGCGACGATGTCAACAAGACCGACCGCGAGATCCCGGCCGATCTGCCGCGGGTCGACTTCTTCCACTGGGTCATGGTCGACCTGCCGGCGACCTTGTTCGAGATCACCGAAGGCCAGTTCAGCCGCGGCTTCACGACGCATGGCAAGCCCGGCCCCGCGGTCGCCGCGCTCCCCGTCGCGCGGCACGGCCTGAACGATTACACCGGGTGGTTCGCCGGGAATGCAGAGATGGGCGGCGACTACTTCGGCTACGACGGCCCGTTCCCGCCGTTCAACGATTCGCTGATCCATCACTACGTGTTCACCGTCTACGCGCTGTCGATCGCGCGCGCGCCGGTCGAGGGCAACTTCACCGGGCCGCAGGTGCGCGAGGCGATCTACCCGCACATCCTCGCCGAGGCCACGCACTCGGGAACCTACACATTGAATCGCCGGTTGATTTGATGCCCCCACGTCGCTGCGCTCCTGCCCCCGCGGGCCACGCAGGGCCCCCTCGTGGCCCCTGGGGCGCCGGCCCTGCTTGGCGCGGCCCGGCGCTGGGCCGAGTCTGATGTCCGGCGACCAGCAGCTGACGCGGGTCCTCGCGATCCGCCACGGCGAGACGGCGTGGAACGTCGACGGGCGCATCCAGGGTCAGCTCGACGTGCCGCTCAACGAGATGGGCCGCTGGCAGGTGCACCGGCTCGCGCTGGCGGTGGCCGACGAGGACATCGCCGCGGTCTACTCGAGCGACCTGCTGCGCGCCTACCAGACCGCGCAAGCGGTCGGGCGCGGCAGCGGTGACCCGATCGTCACCGACACCGGCCTGCGCGAACGTGGCTTCGGTGTCTTCGAGGGGCTGAGCTACGCCGAGATCAACGCGCGCTGGCCCGAGATGGGCGAGCGCTGGCGCAAGCGCGACCCGGAATTCGGCGCGCCGGGCGGCGAGACGCTGAACCAGTTCTACGAGCGCAGCGTCGCGACCGCGACACGTCTCGCGGCGCGCCACCCGGGCCAGACGATCGCGCTGGTCTCGCACGGCGGCGTGATGGACTGCCTGTACCGCGCCGCATCGCGCATCGCGCTCGACGCGCCACGCTCGTGGCAGCTCGGCAATGCCGCGATCAACCGGCTGCTGTACACGCCGCAAGGGTTCACGCTGGTCGGCTGGAGCGACACCTACCACCTCGACGACGACGCGCAGGGCGAGTGTGCCGATGTCGATGCACCGGTGAAGCCGCCGACGGCGACGAAGGCGGTCGCATGATCAGGTTGCCGGCCGCGAAGGTCGGCGATCCGGTCGATGCCATCGACACGCCGGCGCTGGTCATCGACCTGGACGCGATGGAGCGCAACCTCGCGACGATGGCCGCGTTCGCACGCGAGCGCCAGCTGCGGCTGCGGCCGCACGCGAAGATGCACAAGAGCGCGCAGATCGCGCAGCTGCAGATGCGCGCCGGCGCCGTCGGCGTGTGCGTGCAGAAGGTCGGCGAGGCCGAGGCGCTGGCCGCTGCCGGCGTCACCGACCTCTATGTCAGCAACGAGATCGTCGATGCCGCGAAGCTGGTACGCCTCGCGGCGCTCGCGGGCCGCGTGAAGCTCGCCGTCGCGGTCGATTCGGCGCTCGGCATCGAACGCCTCGCGGCCGCGCTGAAGCGAGCTGCAACGAGCCTGGACGTCTTCGTCGAGATCGATGTCGGCCAGGGCCGCTGCGGCGTCGCGCCGACGGCGGCCGGCGCGCTCGCGCACCAGGTCGTCGCGCACGGGCTGCGCTTCGCCGGCTTGCAGGCCTACCACGGCCGCGCGCAGCACCTGCGCGCGTTCGCCGAGCGCGACGCGGCGATCCGCCACGCGGTGACGGCGGTGCGCAGTGCCCAGGCGAGCATCACGTCGGCCGGCATGCAGTGTCCGCTCGTGACCGGTGCCGGCACCGGCAGCTTCATGTTCGAGGCCGCGAGCCGCGTCTACGGCGAGCTGCAGTGCGGCAGCTACCTGTTCATGGACCGCGACTACGCCGAGAACCAGGCCACCCCCGGTGCGCCGCACTTCGAGCACGCGCTGTTCGTCAAGTCGCAGGTGATGAGCCGCGGCGCCTCGCACGCGGTCGTCGATGCCGGGCACAAGTCGCACGCGGTCGACTCGGGCCTGCCGCAGGTCTGGCAGCGCGATCTGGCGTTCAGCAACGGCGGCGACGAGCACGGCATCCTGATGCCGCACGCCACCGGCCCGCACGCCACGCTGCCGGCGCTCGGCGAAACGGTGTGGCTCGTGCCCGGCCACTGCGACCCGACCGTGAACCTGCACGATCACTACATCGCGCTGCGCGGCGGCCTCGCGCACGGCGTGGTCGAGGCGGTGTGGCCGATTGACGCGCGCGGCTGTCTGAGCTGACTTCGCCGCGGCAGAATCCGCGCCATGACGGGCCCGCAGATCATCGTCCTGGCGACGCCGCTGTTCTTCCTGCTGATCGGCATCGAATGCGCGGTCGGCCGCCGGCGCGGGCGCAACACCTATCGGCTGAACGACGCGTTGAACAGCATCGGCCTGGGCGTGATGAGCCAGCTCACCGGCGTGTTCGGCGCGCTGGTCACGCTGGGCTTGTACACGCTGGCGTTCGAGAGCACCGCGCCGTGGCGCCTGCCGGCGGATGCCGCGTGGGTCTGGATCGTCGGGCTCGTGTTCTACGACCTGTGCTACTACTGGCATCACCGCTTCGGCCACACCGTCGCGCTGTTCTGGGCCGCACACGTCGTGCACCACCAGAGCGAGGACTACAACCTCTCGACTGCACTGCGCCAGACGAGCAGCGGCTGGGTCGCCGGCTGGCTGTTCTACCTGCCGATGGCGCTGCTCGGCTTTCCGCCGCTGGTGTTCGGCGTCGTTGCGCTGATCGATCTGCTCTACCAGTACTGGGTCCACACGCAGCAGATCGGGAAGCTCGGCGGGTTCGATCGCTGGTTCTGCGCGCCGAGCAACCACCGCGTGCACCACGCCGTCAACGACCGCTATCTGGACCGGAACTACGGCGGCATCCTGATCGTCTGGGATCGCCTGTTCGGCAGCTTCACCGAGGAGGACGATGCCGAGTCGATCGTCTACGGCACGCGGGGGCCGCTGCGCAGCTGGAACCCGGTCTGGGCCAACCTGCAGGTCTACGCCGAACTGGCCCGCGATTCGTGGCGCGCCGCCCGCTGGGCCGACAAGCTGCGCGTGTGGTTCATGCCGCCGGGCTGGCGCCCGGCCGATGTCGCGGCGAAGTGGCCGAAGCCCGCGTTCGACATTCGCGAGGTGCAACGCTACGACCCACCGATGACGCGCGCCGCGCGGGTCGCCGCGGTCGCGATCTTCGGGCTGCTGCTGGCCGCGACGACGCTGTTCCTGTGGAACGCGCATCGGCTGACCGGGTTGCAGCAGCTCGCGGCGGTCGCAGGCTTGCTCGCGCTGCTGTGGGCGGTGGGCTGGCTGAGCGAGCCACGAGCGAGCCACGTCGACGTCTCGGTGTTTTCCCGGTAAAGGGTCGTTGGGGGCTTGCAGCGGCGGCCGGACTGCAAGAGACTGCGCGCCTGCTCCACTGAACCCCGTTCAGCCTGTTGAACGCCGAGGTGAAGCCGAAACCCCATCCCGATGCCGCGCCCGCCTCCGATGCCTCCCGCGACCGCTTCCTCCGCACCGCTGGTGCCGGCCGTGACACGCGCGCTGACGCTGCTCGACCGCCTGGCCCGGCAGCGCGAGCCGATGAGCCTGGCGCAGCTGACGAACGAGCTCGCGCTGCCGAAGAGCAGCGTGCATGGCCTGTGCAACACGCTGATGTCGTTCGGCTACCTGCGCCGCCAGCCCGACGGCGCCTTCCTGATCGGACCGCGCGTGATGAGCCTGGCCGAGGCCTTCGTCTCGGGTACCGATGTCGCACAGGAGTTCAACGCGCTGTGGGCCGATGCCGGCTCGGCGCCGGAGGAGACCGTCGTGCTGTCGGTGCTCAGCGGCACCGATGCGCTGTACGTTGCGGTGCGCAACAGCGCGCGCCCGCTCGGGCTGGCGTTCAACGTCGGCATGCGGCTGCCGGCCTACCTGTCGGGCAGCGGCCGCGCGATGCTGGCCTACCGCGAGCCCGACGACGTGCGCAAGCTGTTCGCGGGCGGCCTGACCACACACCTGACCCGCAAGGGCCCGCGCGACATCGAGGCGCTGCTGAAGGAGCTCGCGCTGAACCGCAAGCGCGGCTACAGCGTCGACGACGAAAGCGTGCGCGAGGGCGTCTACTCGTTCGGCGCACCGGTGTTCGATGCGACCGGGCGTGTCGTGGCCGGCGTGGCGGTCTGCATCAACAAGGCGCTGCTCGGCGCCGACCGCGGCGAGCGCCATCGCGACGCGGCGCTCAGGGTCGCGCGCACGCTGTCGCAACGGCTCGGCGGCGAGGTCAAGAAGTCGACGCAGGCCGCGACGCGGCAACGCAAGCCCGGAGGCCAGTCATGAGTGGTGGTGAGTTCATCCTCGAGACCCGCGAACTGACCAAGGAGTTCAAGGGCTTCGTGGCGGTCAGCAAGGTCAATCTGCGGGTCCGGCGCGGCAGCATCCATGCGCTGATCGGCCCGAACGGCGCCGGCAAGACGACCTGCTTCAACCTGCTGACCAAGTTCCTGACGCCGACCACCGGCCAGATCCTGTTCGACGGCACCGACATCACGCCCGAGCACCCGGCCGCGATCGCGCGCCGCGGCGTGATCCGCTCGTTCCAGATTTCGGCGGTGTTCCCGCACCTGAGCGTGCTCGAGAACGTGCGCGTGGCGCTGCAGCGCAAGCTCGGCACCTCGTTCCATTTCTGGAAGCCCGAGCGCACGCTGCACTCGCTCGATGCGCGCGCGCTCGAACTGCTGCGCGAGGTCGATCTCGAGAGCTACGCGCGTATCCCGGCGGTCGAGCTCAGCTACGGGCGCAAACGCGCGCTCGAGATCGCGACGACGCTGGCGATGGAGCCGAAGCTGATGCTGCTCGACGAGCCGACGCAGGGCATGGGCCTCGAAGACGTCGACCGCATCCGCCAGCTGATCAAGAAGGTCGCGGCGAGCCGCACCGTGCTGATGGTCGAGCACAACATGAGCGTCGTCTCGAGCATTGCCGACATGATCACGGTGCTGGCCCGCGGCGCCACGCTGGCCGAGGGCCCGTATGCCGAGGTCTCGAAGAATCCACTCGTCGTCGAGGCCTACATGGGCAGCGCGAAGGTCGAGCTGAAGGGGGCCCACTGATGAGAGCGAGCGCCGCGCCGGGCCGCCCCAAGCAAGCGAGCATCCCCTCGGGGGATCGATCGACGTACTCGTCGGGCGAGGGGCTGTCATGACTGCGTTTCTCGAGGTCAAGAATCTGCACGGCTGGTACGGCGAATCGCACGTGCTGCACGGCGTGAACTTCCACGTCAACGAAGGCGAGGTCGTGACCCTGCTCGGGCGCAACGGCGCCGGGCGCACGAGCACGATGCGCGCGATCATGGGCCTGATCGGTCGGCGTCAGGGCTCGATCAAGGTGCGCGGCGCCGAGACGCTGAGCCTCGCGACACACCGGATCGCGCGCCTCGGCCTGGGCTACTGCCCCGAGGAGCGCGGCATCTTCTCGAGCCTGTCGGCCGAAGAGAATCTGATGCTGCCGCCGCGGCTCGCCGCGGGCGGGATGAGTGTCGAGCAGATCTACGCGATGTTCCCGAACCTGAAGGAGCGCGCCAGCAGCCAGGGCACGCGGCTCTCGGGCGGCGAGCAGCAGATGCTCGCGGTCGGGCGCATCCTGCGCACCGGCGCGAAGTTCCTGCTGCTCGACGAGATATCCGAAGGCCTCGCGCCGGTGATCGTGCAAAAGCTCGCCGAGATGGTCGTCGCGCTGCGTGCGCAGGGCTACACGATCCTGATGGTCGAGCAGAACTTCATGTTCGCAGCGCCGCTGGCCGACCGCTTCATGGTGATGGAGCACGGCCAGGTGATCCAGGAGTTCACGCAGGCCGAGTTGCCGTCGCGCATGGAGCGGCTGCACGAGTACCTCGGCGTCTGACGCGCCGAGCCGTTGCCACACACCTTTCCCCTCATTAGGAGACCGAAGATGAAACTGAAACTGAAGAAGCTGTCTGCGGCCTGTGCGATCGCCGCCGCCACCTTGTGCACCACCTCGGCCCAGGCGCAGATCTCCGGCGACGTGATCAAGATCGGCTTCATCACCGATCTCTCCGGTCTGTATGCCGACATCGACGGCCCGGCCGGCGCCGAGGCGATCCGCATGGCGATGGCCGCGATGGGCGGCGCCGTCGCCGGCAAGAAGATCGAACTGCTGGTCGCCGATCACCAGAACAAGCCCGACGTCGCCGCCGCGAAGGCGCGCGAGTGGTTCGACACGCAGGGCCTGGACATGCTCGTCGGCGGCACCAGCTCGGGAACCAGTCTGGCGATGGCGAAGATCGCGGCCGAGAAGAAGAAGGTCTTCATCTCGGTCGGCGCCGCGAGCTCGGCACTGACCAACGAGCAGTGCTCGCCGTACACCGTGCATTGGGCCTACGACACCGTCGCGCTCGCCAAGGGCACCGGCAACGCGGTCGTGAAGGCCGGCGGCAAGAGCTGGTACTTCCTGACGGCCGACTACGCGTTCGGCGCGCAGCTGCAGAACGACACCTCGGCGGTCGTCAAGGCGGCCGGCGGGACGATCGTCGGGTCGGTGAAGCACCCGCTGTCGGCGAGCGATTTTTCGTCCTTCCTGCTGCAGGCGCAGTCGAGCAAGGCGCAGATCCTCGGCCTGGCGAACGCCGGTGGCGACACGATCAACGCGATCAAGGCAGCGAACGAGTTCGGCATCACGAAGACGATGAAGCTGGCCGGCCTGCTGATGTTCATCAACGACATCCACTCGCTCGGCCTGAAGGCGACGCAGGGCATGTACCTGACCGACAGCTGGTACTGGAACCGCGACCCCGACTCGCGTGCCTGGAGCCGCAGCTTCTTCGAGAAGATCAAGCGCATGCCGTCGTCGATCCAGGCGGGCGACTACTCGGCCGTGCTGAACTACCTGAACGCCGTCAAGGCCACCGGCACCGACGACGCCGACAAGGTGCTGGCGCAGCTGCACAAGTCGAAGGTCAACGACATTTTCGCGAAGGGCGGCTATGTGCGCGAAGACGGCCGCATGGTGCACGACATGTACCTGATGCAGGTCAAGACGCCGGCCGAATCGACCGAACCCTGGGACTACTACAAGGTCGCCGAGACCTTCAAGGGCGAAGCGGCCTGGACGACCAAGGCCGAATCGAAGTGCGCCCTCTGGAAGTGATCTGATGACAGCCCCCCAGGCGCGGCGTACCACACCTGACCCCCCGAGGGGGTCTCGCCCGCCTTGGGCCACGAGGGGCCTCTTCGTGACCCTTGGCGGCCCGGCGCCGGGCTCGTCTCGCCAATCACGGTAGAAACAGATGGACATCTTCGGCATCCCGATCCAGGCCTTCCTCGGCCAGCTGCTGCTCGGCCTCGTGAACGGCTCGTTCTACGCGATGCTGAGCCTCGGTCTGGCGGTGATCTTCGGCCTGCTCGGCATCGTGAACTTCGCGCACGGCGCGCTGTACATGATCGGCGCGTACGTCGCGTTCGTGCTGCTCGACAGCTTCGGGCTGGGTTACTGGTATGCGCTGATCGTCGCGCCGCTGGTCGTCGGGGCCGTCGGCGTCGCGATCGAGCGCAGCTTGCTCAAGCACCTGTACAAGATCGACCCGATCTACGGCTTGCTGCTGACCTTCGGCCTGGCGCTGATCGCCGAAGGCGTGTTCCGTGATCGCTTCGGTGTCTCGGGCCAGCAGTACCCGGTGCCCGAACTGCTGCAGGGCGCAACCAACCTGGGTTTCATGGTGCTGCCGAACTACCGCGCCTGGGTCGTGTTCGCGTCGCTCGCGATCTGCCTGGGCACCTGGTTCACGATCGAACGCACGCGGCTCGGTGCCTACCTGCGCGCCGGCACCGAGAACCCGGCGCTGGTGCAGGCCTTCGGCATCAACGTGCCGGTGATGGTGATGCTGACCTACGGCGCCGGCGCCGGCCTGGCGGCGCTGGCCGGGGTGCTCGCGGCACCGGTGATCCAGATCACGCCGCTGATGGGCAGCAACCTGATCATCGTCGTCTTCGCGGTCGTCGTGATCGGCGGCATGGGCTCGATCCTCGGCTCGATCCTGACCGGCCTGGCGCTCGGGTTGATCGAGGGCCTGACCAAGGTGTTCTACCCCGAAGCCTCGAGCATCGTCGTGTTCGTGATCATGGCGATCGTGCTGATGATCCGCCCGGCCGGGCTGTTCGGTAAGGAGAAGTGATGAGCGCAGTGCTTGCCTCCGATCGCGGTACGGACGCTTCGAGGCTCAGCCGCATCGGGCTGTGGGTCGGCCTCGCGGTCCTCGCTGCGGCGCCGTTCATCGGCCTGTACCCGGTCTTCATGATGAAGGCGCTGTGCTACGCGATCTTCGCGTGCGCCTTCAACCTGCTGCTCGGCTACACCGGGCTGCTCTCGTTCGGCCACGCCGCGTACCTGGGCGCGGCGGCCTACGCCACCGGCTGGCTGGTGCGCTCTGCGGGCTGGTCGCCGGAGCTCGGCGTGCTGGCGGGCACGGTGATCGCCGGCCTGTGCGGGCTGGTGGTCGGGCTGATCGCGATCCGCCGCCAGGGCATCTACTTCGCGATGGTCACGCTGGCGATGGCGCAGATGATCTACTTCGTGTTCCTGCAGGCGCCATTCACCGGCGGCGAAGACGGCCTGCAGGGCGTGCCGCGCGGCAAGCTCTTCGGCCTGCTGTCGCTGGCGGACGACCGGGTGCTGTACTACGTCGTGCTGGCGGTGTTCGTCGCCGTGTTCCTGCTCATCATCCGCATCGTGCACTCGCCGTACGGCCAGGTGCTCAAGGCGATCCGCGAGAACGAGCCGCGCGCGATCTCGCTCGGCTACGACGTCGACCGCTACAAGCTGCTCGCGTTCGTGCTCTCGACCGCGATCGCCGGGCTGGCCGGCTCGATGAAGACGATGGTGCTGGGCTTCGCGACGCTGACCGATGCGCACTGGTCGCTGTCCGGCGAGGTCGTGCTGATGACGCTGCTCGGCGGCATGGGCACCTTCGCCGGCCCGGTGATCGGGGCGTTCACGATCATCGGCCTGCAGAATTTTCTTGCCGATCAGGTCGGCTCGTGGATCAACGTGATCATCGGCGCGATCTTCGTCGTCTGCGTGGTCGCGTTCCGCAAGGGCTTCGTCGGCGAGTTGCTGGCGTGGCAGCAGCGACGCAAACTCAGGTAGGCGAGCGGCCGCGCGGCATTCAAGCCTCGAACAGGTCGCCGCCCGAAACGCGCGGCGGCGTGACGCCCAGGTGCCGGTACGCCGCCGGCGTCGCGACCCGCCCGCGCGGCGTGCGCTGCAGGTAGCCTTGCTGGATCAGGTAGGGCTCGATCACGTCCTCGATCGTGTCGCGCTCCTCGCCGATCGCCGCGGCGACGTTGTCCAGGCCGACCGGGCCGCCGTCGAAGCGATGCACGACGGCCTCGAGCAGCTTGCGGTCCATCACGTCCAGGCCGTGCGCGTCGACATCGAGCATCTTCAGCGCCTTGTCGGCGAGCGCCTTGACGATGCGGCCGTCGGACTTCACGTCGGCATAGTCGCGCACGCGGCGCAGCAGCCGGTTCGCGATCCGCGGCGTGCCGCGCGAGCGGCGCGCAATCTCGAAGGCGCCTTCGTCGTCGGTCGGCACGTTCAGCAGCCCGGCCGAGCGGCGCACGATGCGCGCGAGTTCCTCGGGCGTGTAGAACTCGAGCCGGGCCACGATGCCGAAGCGGTCGCGCAGCGGGTTCGTCAGCATGCCGGCGCGCGTGGTCGCGCCGATCAGCGTGAACGGCTGGAGATCGAGCTTGATCGAGCGCGCGGCGGGGCCTTCGCCGATCATGATGTCGATCTGGTAATCCTCGAGCGCGGGGTACAGGATCTCCTCGACGACCGGGCTCAGGCGGTGGATCTCGTCGATGAAGAGAACGTCGTTGCGCTCGAGGTTGGTCAGGATCGCCGCCAGGTCCTTCGGTTTCTCGAGCACCGGGCCGGAGGTCTGGCGCAGGTTCACGCCGAGCTCGTTGGCGATGATGTGCGACAGCGTCGTCTTGCCCAGGCCCGGCGGGCCGAACAGCAGCACGTGGTCCATCGCCTCGCTGCGCATCTTCGCGGCGCCGATGAAGATCTCGAGCTGCTCGCGCGCCTTGGCCTGGCCGACGTACTCGGCCAGGCCTTTCGGCCGCAGTGCGCGCTCGATCGCCTCTTCGTTCGGGGACGTGGCCGCCGCGCTGACGACGCGGCTGCGCGCGGGCTCGAAATCATCGGTCTGGATCGCCATGCCTGATTATCGGCCGCGCCTGCCGTTCTCGGCAGGCGGCGAGATGCGCGTGAAACGCCGGCTGATCGGGCGGTGCGCGCCGCGACGCGTCTGAGACAATCGCGCCCATGATCTTCCGCAAGCCGTCGTCGCGCTGGGCCCTGTGGGCCTTCGCCGCCGCGTTGCTGCTGAAGTCGGCGATGCCCTGGCTTGCGAGCGCCTCGGCACAGAGGCAGGGCAAGGCGCTGGTCGAAGTCTGCACGGTCTACGGCGTGTCGCTGCTGCCGGCCGGCGGTGCGCATCACGAGCCGGCGCCGGATCATGCGCCGGCGCACGGCAGCGAGCATTGCGCGCTGAGCGCGTTGACGGCGCTGGCGAACGCGGGGCCGCCTGCGCTCGCGGTCATGCCGGTGCCGCTGCGCGATCGGGTCGCCGCGCGCGTGCGACCGGCGCTGCAGGCGCCCGATGCCTGTGCAAGCTGGGTCGCGCGTCTCCAGCACGGGCCTCCGGCGCTCGCCTGAACTGCCCCCGCCGCCGCACGTCGCGGATGCCCCGCTGATCGGGCGTACGCGCTGCCGGCCTGTGTGATGGCTTGCGAGGTCTGCCGCGCAGCCCGTTCAGGATCGATCGTCCTCATGTTCAAACCTTTCACCGCTGCGCCTGGCCGCGTCCGGGCCAGCCGCGCGCTGATTCCGGCGGCCGCGCTGCTCGCGTCGTTCGGCGCGCGCGCGCAAGAGGCCCCCGCGCCCGACGCTGCGCCGGTCAAGTCGCTCGGCGTCGTCACCGTCACCGGTGGCCAGCCGACCTCGCTGCCGACCCAGATTCCGGCGACGATGGAAAGCGTCACGCGCGAACAGATCGCGCGCACCATCAACGCCAGCGACAGCGAAGACGCGCTGAAGTACCTGCCCAGCCTGCTGGTGCGCAAGCGCTACGCCGGCGACTACAACCACGCGATCCTGTCGAGCCGCGCGTCGGGCACCGGCAACAGCGCGCGTTCGGCCGTGTATGCCGACGGCCTGCTGCTGTCGAACTACCTCGGCAACGGCGTCGGGGGCTTGAGCTTCCCGCCGCGCTGGGGCATGGTCACGCCCGAAGAGATCGAGCGGGTCGACGTGATGTACGGGCCGTTCTCGGCCGCGTACCCGGGCAACTCGGTCGGCGCGGTCGTGGTGTTCACGACGCGCATGCCGAAGGCCCTCGAAGTGCACGCGAAGGCGGGCTATACGCTGCAGCCGTTCAGCCTGTACGGGACCGACACGAGCCTGCGCACCTGGGAGGCGAACGCGTCGGTCGGCAACGCCGACGGGGCGTTCTCGTGGCTGCTGAACTTCAGCCACGCCGACAGCCACGGCCAGCCGCTGACCTTCGCGACACGGCTGTCGAGCAGCGGCACCCGCGGCACCGCGGGCACCGCGGTGACCGGGGCCGTGCTCGATGCGAACAACGCGAATCAGCCCTGGTACCTGCTCGGCAGCGGCACCGAGTACCGCACGAAGCAGGATCACTTCAGGGCCCGGCTGGCCTACGACATCACGCCGACGATCCGCGCGAACTACGTGCTCGGCGTCTGGCAGAACACGGCCGGCAGCGTGCCGGTGTCGTACCTGCGCGATGGGGCCGGCCAGCCGGTCTACGGCGGCACCATCAACATCGACGGCCGGTCGTTCGCCGCGCTGACCGGCGCCGACTTCGCGACGACGCGGGAGCGCCTGACCCACGTGATGCACGGCCTGGTGCTCAAGAGCGACACGCAGGGCCTCTGGGACTGGGAAGCGGCCGCGAGCCGCTACGACTATCGCCGTGACGACAAGCGCCAGAACGCCGCGTCGAACCCGCTGCCGGGCGCGCTCTCGGGCGGCGCCGGCACGCTCGCCGATGGCGGCGGCACCGGCTGGAGCAACCTCGCGCTGAAGGCCACCTGGCGCCCCGGCGGCACCCCGAGCGAGCACATCGTCGACTTCGGCGTGCAGCACGACCGCTACGTGCTGCACTACCTGACGACGAACCTCGCCGGCAGCTGGCTCGCCGACGGCGCCGGCACGCTCGCCAGCAACGTTGCCGGCAAGACGCAGCTGCGCAGCGTGTTTGGGCAGGATGCCTGGACCTTCGCGCCGCGCTGGAAGACCGTGCTCGGCCTGCGCGCCGAAGACTGGCATGCCCACGACGGCATCACCCAGATCGCCGGCGCGAACCTGCCTCCCTACGGGGTGCGCCATGAGCGCCACCTGTCGCCGAAGGCCGCGCTGTCGTTCCAGGCGCTGCCCGACCTGGTGCTGAAGGCTTCTGCCGGCCGGGCCGTGCGCATGCCCACGGTCGGCGAGTTGTACGGCGCGACCTCGACCACGAACGCGCAATACATCAACGACCCGAACCTGAAGCCGGAACGCTCGTGGACGAGCGAGCTGACGGTGGAGAAGGAGCTGAGCAACGCGCTGCTGCGCCTGACCGCTTTCACCGAGCGCACGCACGACGCGCTGTACGCGCAGACGACCTTCGATGCGCTCGCCGACAAGAACATCAGCCGGGTGCAGAACGTCGGGCGCATCCGTACCCGGGGCCTGGAGTTCGTTTACAACGGCAGCGACGTGCTGATGAAGGGCCTGGACCTGAGCGGCAGCGTGACCTATGCCGAGTCGGTGATCGAGGAGAACGCGGGCTTCGTCGCGACGCCCGGCGATACGCTTGGCAAGCGCCAGCCGAACATTCCGAAGTGGCGCGCGACCGCGCTCGCCGGCTACCGATTCGACGCACGATGGAGCGCTGCACTCGGCGCGCGCTACAGCGGAACGCAGTACCGCACGCTGAACAACGCCGACGTCAACGGCTTCACCTACATGGGCGTCAGCCGCTACTTCACGACCGACCTGCGGCTGCGTTGGCAGATCACCCGCCAGTGGTCGGCGGCGCTGGGTATCGACAACCTGAACAACGACCGCTACTGGAACTTCCATCCGTACCCGCAACGCAGCTACAACGCCGAGCTGAAGTTCGATCTGTGAGCACGAGCCTCATCCACACCGCAACCCGGAGATCCGACATGACCCCCCTGCAAACGATCATCAAGCGCGCGGCCTGCGCCGCGCTGTTCACGCTGGCCGCGCTGTCCGCCGCGCAAGCCCATGGCGGCCGCGCCGGCGACATCGAGATCACGCACCCGTACGCGGTGCCGACCCCGCCCGGTGCCGTCAACGGCGCCGCCTACATCGCGACGCTGACGAACACCGGCCAGCAGGCGGACAAGCTGCTGCGCGTCGACACGCCGATCGCGCAGCGCGCCGAACTGCACTCGATGACGGTCGATGCCGGCGGCGTGATGCGCATGCGCGAGCTCCCCGAGATGCCGCTGGCGCCCGGCGCGTCGATCAAGATGCGCCCCGGCGAGGGCCTGCACTTCATGCTGATCGGGCTGAAGCAGCCGCTGAAGGCCGGCGACAGCTTCCCGCTGACGCTGGAGTTCGAGCGTGGCGGCAAGACCGAGGTGAAGGTCGTTGTGCAGGTGCCGAAGGCCGGTGCCGGCATGGCGACCGAGCACAAGCACTGAATGACAACCCCTGGGCCCGAGGTCTATTTGGCGAGCGCGCGCAGCGCGAGCTTGATGCCGTCGCTGACGCCCACGTCCGCCGGCAGCGCCTTCAGCGCCGCGGCGGCCTCGCGATCGCTGTAGCCGAGCGCGAGCAGCGCCTGCAGGATGTCGCCCTGCGCGTGGCTCGCGACGCTCGTCGGCGCGGCGATCGCGTCGCCGAGCTTGCCCTTCAGCTCGAGCAGCAGCCGTTCGGCGGTCTTCTTGCCGATGCCGGGCACCTTCACGAGGCGCGCGCTTTCCTGCAGGCTGACGGCCTGCGCCAGTTCGTTGACGCTCAGGCCCGACAGGATCGACAGCGCGGTGCGCGGGCCGACGCCGGAGATCTTGACGAGCAGCCGGAAGGTCGCGCGCTCGTCGTGGGTCAGGAAACCGAACAGCACCTGCGCGTCTTCGCGCACGACGAAGTGGGTCAGCAGCGTGACGCGCTCGCCGAGGCCGGGCAGGTTGTAGAAGCTGCTCATCGGCACATCGACCTCGTAGCCGACGCCGTTCACATCGATGAGCAGTTGCGGGGGCGATTTTTCCGCGAGCGTGCCGGTGAGTCTTCCGATCATCGCCCGATTATGGGCGGCGCGCCGGGCCGCCCCAAGCCGGCCCGGGCCCCCGTGGGGGGCGCCATGACATCAGGCCCGGCGGAACAGCCCGAGGCGTTGCGCTTCGAGCGCCGCTTCGGCACGCGAGCTGACGTTCAGCTTGCGGTAGATCTGCTTCACGTAGTCGGCGATCGTGTGGCGCGACAGGTTCAGTTGCACGCCGATCTCGGGCAGCGTGTAGCCCTTTGCGACGCGCAGCAGCACTTCGTTCTCGCGATCGGTCAGCGCGACATGCGGCATGTTCTGCGGCCGCTCCTGCGGGCGCGTCTGCGCCGCGAAGTGCGAGATCACGCGGCGCGCGATCGACGGTGACAGCGGCGGCTCGCCCTGGCTCATGCGCTTCAGCTGCTCGGCGATCAGCTCGCGGGCCTGCTCCTTCAGCAGGTAGCCGAACGCGCCCGCCTGCAGCGCAGGAAACAGGTGGTCGTCGTCGTCGTGGATCGTCACGACGACCGACTGGCACTCGGGCTGCGCCTCGCGCAGCGCCGCGACCACGTCGACGCCCGAGCCGTCGGGCAAGCCGAGGTCGCACAGCGCAAGGTTGAATTTGACCGCGCTGACGAGGCCGAGCGCGTCGTGCACGCGTGCGGACTCGTGGATCTGCGCATCGGGGAACACGCCCTTGACCAGCACCTTGAGCCAGGAGCGGATCTCGGGCAGGTCTTCGAGCAGCAGGATGTTGGTCATGGTGGCGCCTCGGTGGGTCGTCGGGGCCCGACGGCGGGCAGGCGGACGGGGCCTGTTTTCATGCTACCAGCCGGCGGTGCCGCCGGGCCGCCTCGCTCACAGCGGAACCGTGAGCCTTATCACAGTGCCATAGCCGGGGCCGGACTCGACCAGACACTGCCCCTGCATCTGCTTCGCGCGGTTCTTCATGCTGGACATGCCATGGCCGCGGTCGAGCTTGCCGTCGAGCTCCATCGGGATGCCCTTGCCGTTGTCCTGCACCGTCAGCCCGAACTGGCGGTCGCTGATCGCGCAGCGCACCTTGCAGTGCGACGCGCCGCTGTGCTTGATGATGTTGCTGACCGCCTCGCGCAGGATGCGCGTGGTCTGCACGAAGCCGCGTGCCGGCAGCAGCTCCTCGATCTCTTCGGTCGGGCCGCGCCAATCGGCCTCGATGTTGGCCTGCCCGAGGCGCGAGACGGTCTCGGCGCGCCAGTCGGCGAGCGCATCGGCCAGGCGCATCGGCTTGCCGGTCAGGCCGCGCACCGAGAGCCGCATCTCCTCGAGCGCCTCGCGTGCGAGCGTCGAGATGCGTTCGGATTCACTGGTGTGCACGATCGTCAGCAGCTTCGCGCCGAGGTCGTCGTGCAGGTCGCCGGCGATGCGCTTGCGCTCCTTCTCGGTGACCTGCTCGACGCGCAGTTCGGCGAGCTGCGCGAAGTTGCGCTCGATCTCGGCGGTGATCTCCTGGACGCGGCTTTCGAGGTTGTCGCGGCCGTCCTCGGCGGCGCGCAGCGCGCGCGCGAAGACCTGCAGCAGCCGCACCGCCAACGCGACGAACAGCACCGGCACCGCGAACTGCAGCAGCGGTACGGCCGGCTGCGGCAGCAGCCCGTACTCGCTCGCGAGCTGCACGCCGAGCAGCACCGTGATCCCGCCGAGCAGCGCGGTCATCGACCAGAACTCGTGGCGCTTGCCGCGCCAGGTCAGGAACAGGTACAGCGTGACCGCGGCCGCGAGCTCGGAGGCGAGCACGCCGTACCAGACGCTGGCCAGCATGAAGAGCCGGCCCGGGCCGGCCAGCAACAGCGTCGCCGGCAGCAGCACCCACTGTGCGGCCAGCGCGTTTTCGATCCAGCGCGAGCGCAGTCCGGCGTAGCTGAGCAGGAACTGCACCGCCAGCGCGACCACCGGTGCGAAGCCGGTGCAGAACAGGAACTCCATCACGCCGGTGTCCCACGGCATCTCGCGCCACCAGACGCGCGCCGACAGCAGCCCCCACGCAAGACACAGCCACCCGAAGTAGCCGAGGTAGGCCTCGCGCCGGTTCATCCAGCCCAGGCCGATCATCACGCAGCCGAGCACCGCGAGCGCGAGGTTCGCGATCTGGACCGAGGTGACGTTCCAGAACATCCGCTCGTCGTAGGCGCGTGCGAGCACCGCCTGCGGCCCGACCAGGATCGCCGACAGCCCGCCGGCGCGCTGGCGCGACGCCACGCGTTGCAGCGCGTGGCCCTGCACCTGCACGTCGAGCGTGTTGCCGCGCTCTTGCAGCAGAGCCGCCGGCAGCGCGACCAGCTGCGGATAGTGGCAGTTGCGCGTCACCGGCTCGCCCATGCGGCCGCCGCTGAAGATGCGCTGGCCGTTCAGGTACAGCTCGAGGTTGCTGCAGACGCGCTCGATGTACAGCGCCATCAGTTCGTGCGAGTCGACACCGGCCGGCCGGTCGAAGCCGGTGCGGTACCAGACGCTGCCCTCGAAGCGCGGCCGCGTGACGGCCCAGTCGTCGGGCAGCCGTACCGGCTGCGCGATCTGCGCGACCCCACCCGGCCGCGTGACCGACTGCACTGCCAGCGCCTTGTCGACGCGCAGCACGCCCGGCTCGTCGGCGGCGCGAGCCGCCCCGGCGAGCGCCAGCCCGACGAGCCACGCGAACCCCACGACGACAGTGCATCGGGCGATGGACCCGGCCGCGGCGTGGAGATCGAGGGGCTTGAACATCGAGGCGGATTGTGACGGATGGGCCCCGCGCCGCAGCACCGCCGGCAACGCCGAATCGGCCCGCGATGCCGACAACGCCACGCTGGCCGGCCCCGCTGCGGCGACAATCCGGAGCTCCGACCCGACGCCCCGCTCGCCTTGATCCTTCGCCACTCTTTCGAACCGCGCGACAACACCCGGCTCGCTCACCTGTGCGGCAGCGTCGACGAGCACCTGCGCAGCATCGAGCGCCTGCTCGACGTGAGCGTCTCGCGGCGCAACGAGTTCTTCCGCATCGAAGGCCGCAAGGCGAACGCCGAGCACGCGATGAACCTGCTGCTGGCGCTGTACGAGCAGTCGCAGCGGCCGATCAGCGCCGAGGCGCTGCAGCTCGCGCTGGTGCAGGTCGGCGCCCGCGACGCCGCGCCCAAGGCGGACCACGACGATGGCGCCGGCGCGCCGACGCTGCGCACCCGGCGCGCCGACCTGACCGGGCGCACGCCGAACCAGCTCACCTACCTGCGCAACATCCTCGCGCACGACATCACCTTCGGCATCGGCCCGGCCGGCACCGGCAAGACCTTCCTCGCGGTCGCCTGCGCGGTCGACGCGCTCGAGCGCAGCGCGGTGCAGCGCGTCATCTTGACGCGGCCCGCGGTCGAGGCCGGCGAGCGGCTCGGCTTCCTGCCCGGCGACCTGGCCCAGAAGGTCGACCCGTACCTGCGCCCGCTCTACGACGCGCTCTACGACCTGATGGGCGTCGACAAGGTCGTCCGGGCGTTCGAGAAGGGCACGCTCGAGATCGCGCCGCTCGCGTTCATGCGCGGGCGCACGCTGAATCACGCGTTCGTGATCCTCGACGAAGCGCAGAACAGCACCTCCGAGCAGATGAAGATGTTTCTGACGCGCATAGGCTTCGGCAGCAAGGTCGTCGTCAACGGCGACGTGAGCCAGATCGATCTGCCGCGCGGCACCGAGAGCGGACTGATCGACGCCGAGCGCGTGCTGCGCCGCGTGCGCGGCATCGCGACGACGCACTTCACCTCGTCCGATGTCGTGCGCCACCCGCTGGTCGCACGCATCGTCGAGGCCTACGACGCGGCGCGGCTCGACGATGCGTAAGGTGAAGGCCGCGCGCCCGCCGCTCACGCTGTCGCTGCAGTTCGCCGATCCGAGCGATCGCGCGATCGTCACGCGCCACAAGGTCGCGCGCTGGATTCGCGCGGCGCTCGAAGCGCCCGGCGAGATCACCGTGCGCATCGTCGGCGCCGACGAAGGCCGGGCGCTGAATCGCGAGTACCGCGCGAAGGACTACGCGACCAACGTGCTGACCTTCGACTACGGCACCGAGCCGGTCGTCGCGGCCGATCTCGTGCTGTGCGCACCGGTGCTGCAGCGCGAGGCGCGCGAGCTCGGCATCGCGCTCGAGGCGCACTACGCGCACCTGCTGGTGCACGGCACGCTGCACGCGCAGGGCTACGACCATGAAGACGCCGACGAGGCGCGCGCGATGGAAGCGCGCGAGACCGAGCTGATGCACGTGCTCGGCTTCGCCGACCCGTACGCGAAATGAGTCTGCGGCGCAGGTGGCGCCATGATGCGCTGCTGATCCTGTGCGCCGCGACGAGCGTCGTGTTCGATGCGTCGGCACAGACGGCGCCGGTCGCGCCGGCCAGCGCGGCCGCCGCCACGGCATCCACCAGCGCGCCGATGCCGGCGCGGCCGCGCATCGGGCTCGTGCTCTCCGGCGGCGGCGCGCGCGGCGGCGCGCACCTGGGCGTGCTGAAGGTGCTCGAGGAACTGCAGGTGCCGGTCGACGTGATCGTCGGCACCAGCGCCGGCGCGATCGTCGCGGCGTCGTATGCGAGCGGCCTGCCGCTGCCGGTGATCGCACGCGAAATGAGCGCGCTGCGCACCGAGATGCTGTTCCGCGACGTGAACCGCGGCGAGACGCCGCTGCGCAGCAAGGTCAACGACGCGACCAACTACGTCGGCCCCGAGATCGGCCTGCGCGACGGCGGCATCGCGCTGCCGAAGGGCGTGGTCGCCGGCGTGTCGATCGAGGCGGTGCTGCGCCAGCTCACCGCACGCCAGCGCAGCGACAACTTCGATCGGCTGCCGATCCCGTTCCGCGCCGTCGCAACCGACCTGAGCAGTTCCGAGATGGTCGTGATCGACCACGGCAACCTCGCGGTCGCGGTGCGCGCGAGCATGGCGATTCCCGCCGCCCTCGATCCGGTCGAGCTCGACGGCCGGCTGCTGGTCGACGGCGGCCTGAGCCGCAACCTGCCGGTAGACGTCGCGCGCGCGATGGGCGCCGACGTGATCATCGCGATCAACATCGGCACGCCGCTGCGCAGGCGCAGCGAGATCACCGGCATCTTCACCGTGTCCGACCAGATCTCGCGCATCCTGACCAACACCAACGTCAATCGGTCGCTGGCCGAGTTGCGGCCCGACGACGTGCTCGTCACGCCCGACCTCGGCAACGTCGAGACCGGCGACTTCGACCGCCTCGCCGAGGCCGCGAGCGCCGGCGAAAAGGCAGCCCGCGAGGTGGCGGCGCAGCTGGCACGCTATGCCGTCGATGCCGACGCGTATCGGCAGTGGCACAGCGCGCTGGTGCGCGAGCCGGCCGAAACGCCGGGCCGCATCGACGCGGTGCGCGTCACCGGCGCGCAGCGCGTGAACCCCGAGGTGATCGCCGCGGCGATCCGCACCCAACCCGGCGGTGAATTCGATCCGCGCATCGCCGACGAGGACGTCAAGCGCATCTATGCGCGCGGCGACTTCGAGCGCGTCAGCTACGCGCTGACCAGCGACCCCGCCGTCGGCCGCGTGCTGACCGCCGACGTGGTCGAGAAGTCGTGGGGCCCGAACTACCTGCGCTTCGGCCTCGGCCTGTCGTCGGACCTGCGCGGCGACTCGTTCTTCACGCTGGTCGGCACGCACCGCGCGACCTGGCTCAACAGCCTGGGCGGCGAGTGGCGCAACGATGTGCAGATCGGTCACGCCGACCGGCTCGCGACCGAGTTCTACCAGCCGCTGACACCGGCGCAGCGCTTGTTCGTCGCCGTGCATGCGGAGCTGACGCGCGAGCCCTTCGACGTCTACGACAACGGCGAGCGGCTCGCGCGCTACCGGCGCGGCACCTACGGCGGCGGGTTCGACCTGGGCACGCCGCTCGGCAACATTGGCGAGTTCCGGCTTGGCGTCTCGCGCGGGCGCCTGAAGCTGTACAACGACACCGCGGCGCTGCCCGCCGCGCTGGTGCTGCCCGACACCGACATGGCCGGCCTGACCGCGCGGCTGCGCATCGACACGCTCGACAACCTGCGCTTCCCGCGGGCCGGCTACGAGGCCGACGTGCAGCTCTATGCGTCGCGCCAGCGCCTGGGCGCGACCGATGACTACACGAAGCTCTCGGCGAGCGCGAGCACCGCGTTCGCGAGCGGGGCGCACTCGCTGCAGCTGCACTTGCGCGGCGCGAAGAGCCTCGGCAGCGACGCGTTGCCGCAGTACGAGCTGTTCAGCCTCGGCGGGTTTCTGCAGCTGTCGGGCTACCGGACCGGCGAACTGGTCGGGCGCGAGATGACCTTCGGCCGGCTCGTCTACAACTACCGCGTCAGTGCGCCGGGTCTGCTCGACGGTGCGTATGTCGGCGTCTCGCTCGAGGCCGGGCGCATCGGCGATTCGGTGGCCGGCGCGACGCGCTCGTCGCTGCGCCGCGGCAACGCGGTGTACTTCGCGTTCGACACGCCGCTCGGCCCGGTCTACATCGCGTACGGGCGCGGCGACGGCGGCAACCAGGCCGCGTACTTCTTCCTCGGCCAGCCCTGAGGGATCAGTGCGGCGGTGGGCGGCTCAGGTAGCGCTTGCGCCAGAAGTACCAGCTCAGCGCGCAGCCGATCAGCAGCATGAAGCCGAAGGTCCACCAGAAGCCCTTCGCGCTGTGGATCAGCGGCAGCCCTTCGAAGTTCATGCCGAAGAAGCCGGTGACCAGGTTCAGCGGCAGAAAGATCGCGGTCAACACGGTCAGCGTGCGCATGATCTCGTTGGTGCGGTTGCTCTGCGCCGAGAAGTGCATCTGCACCGCGTTCTCGGCCGACGACTCGAGCCGCCGCACGTGCGTCAGCACGCGCTCGATGTGCTCGAGCACGTCGCGTGCGCGCACGCGCAGCAGCTCGCGTTCGCGCAGCACCGGCGGGTCGCCCTCGGGCGGCAGCTCGTCGAATGCGTCGATCCACTCGGTGATCGCGGCGCGCTGGTCTTCGCAGGTGTCTTCGAGCAGGTGCAGGCTGTTGCGCGAGTCGAGCAGCAGTTTCCAGCTGCTGTAGCTGGCATTCGGGCTGAACAGTTCCTGCTGCAGCTGGTCGAGTTGCCTGGTCAGCAACCGGCGCAGGTCGAGGTAGCTGTCGACGATGTAGTTGACCATGCGCAGCGCCATGTCGGCCGGGCTGGGGGGAACGCGCGCGCTGTTGCGCATGTCGCCCCCGGGGGTCTGCTGCTGCAGCCGGTTCGCGAAGTATTCGCGCACCATGCAATCGGCCGGGTGCACCGTCAGCAGCACGCGGTCGAAGACCGCGAAGCCGACCGGGCTGGTGTCGATGCGCGTCAGTGCCGCCGGTGCACCGCCAGGCTCGTCGCCGGCGGCCACGGCGGCGAGCCGGCGGAACACCAGCAGGTCGTACCACGAGGTGTAGTCGAAGTGCGAGGTCAGCTGCGGGTTCAGCAGGTCGGAGATGTGCAGGTCGACGAGCTGCCCGCCGCTCCAGCGCTGCAGCCCGCCCTGCAGCATGCCGACCTTCGATTCGAACTCGGCGCGCGCGATGCCGATCCAGAGATAACCGGAGGCCGGCGCCGCGTCGGGCAGCGTCTGCAGCTCGCTGAACTGGTCGCCCTGGATGTGGAAGATGCGCACTATGCCGACACCCCGGCGACGGTCACGAGTTGCGCTCGCTGTTCCGCAGGCGCCGCGCCGCGTCGAGTGCGAAGTAGGTCAGCACGCCATCGGCACCGGCGCGCTTGAACGCGAGCAGGCTTTCCATCATCACCGCGTCGTGGTCGAGCCAGCCGTTCAGCGCGGCGGCCTTCAGCATCGCGTACTCGCCGCTGACCTGGTAGGCAAAGGTCGGCACGCGGAACTCCTCCTTCACGCGGCGCACGATGTCCAGGTAGGGCATGCCGGGCTTGACCATCACCATGTCGGCGCCCTCGGCGAGATCGAGTGCGACCTCGCGCAGCGCCTCGTCGCTGTTGCCCGGGTCCATCTGGTAGACCTTCTTGTCGCTCTTGCCGAGGTTCGCGGCCGAGCCCACCGCGTCGCGGAACGGGCCGTAGAACGCGCTCGCGTACTTGGCGCTGTACGCCATGATGCGGGTGTGGACGCGGCCGTTCGCTTCGAGCGCCTGGCGGATCGCACCGATCCTGCCGTCCATCATGTCGCTCGGCGCGACGATGTCGACACCGGCCTGCGCCTGCGTCAGCGCCTGGTCCGTCAGCACCGCGACGGTCTCGTCGTTCAGGATGTAGCCGCTCGGATCGAGCAGGCCATCCTGGCCGTGCGAAGTGAACGGGTCGAGCGCGACGTCGGTCATCACGCCGAGCTCGGGGAAGCGCTTCTTCAGTTCGCGCACGACGGTCGGGACCAGGCCTTCCGGGTTCAGCGCCTCGCGCCCGTCGGCAGTCTTCAGCGATGGCTCGATGACCGGGAACAGCGCGAGCACCGGGATGCCGAGCCGCACGCACTCTTCGGCGACCGGCAGCAGGCGATCGAGCGTCATGCGCTGCACGCCGGGCATCGAGCTCACGTCCTGCACGGTGTCTCGGCCGGCGAGCACGAACACCGGCAGGATCAGGTCGGATGGATGCAGCCGGTGTTCGCGCACGAGATCGCGCGTGAAGGCATCGCGGCGCAGGCGGCGCGGGCGGTTCGCAGGGAAGGAAGCGGGGGAGTGCATGGGCGCGTCCGAGGAGGGTGCGCGGCCCGCGCCGCAGGTGGCCTCTTTGCAAATCTTTGATATTGAAACCAAGTATTTGCCGGGGGTCACACGGCTGTAGCAAAGCGCACGGCATCTGCTAAAGTAGGAATCGAATGATAGCCGCAAGGTCGTCATTCCCTGCTTTTCCTCCCTGAGCAGGTGCCCGACCGTGATGACAGCGTGAAGGCATTTCAAGCCCCGGCCGAGGCCGGGGCTTTCTTTTGGTCCGGTGCGGCTCGGGGCGCGCGGCGTCGCGAAAACAGCCCCGTCCATAATGCCCCGATGCCCTGGATCAAAGCCTTCCACATCGTCTTCGTCGCGAGCTGGTTCGCCGCGCTGTTCTACCTGCCGCGGCTGTTCGTGAACCTCGCGCAGGTGCCGGCCGACAGCCACGCCGAACGCGAGCGCCTGTTGCTGATGGCGCGCAAGCTCTACCGCTTCGGCAGCCTGCTGATGATCCCGGCGCTCGGCCTGGGGTTGTGGCTCTGGCTGGGCTACGGGATCACCGGAGCCTGGCTGCACGCGAAACTGTTCTTCGTCGTGCTCGCGCTCGGCTACCACCACATCTGCCGCTCGCTGCTGCGCCGCTTCGAGCGCTTCGAGAACCAGCGCAGCGAGCGCTGGTTTCGCATCTTCAACGAATCGGCGGTGCTGCTGTTCACCGTGATCGTCGTGCTGGTGGTCGTGAAGCCGTTCTGAACCCGACCGGCTCACCACAGGTCATGCCGCGCCACCGCAGTTCCGCCACGCCGCTGGCCTGGTTGTATGCCGCGCTGATCGCCTACGCGAGCCTGTATCCGTTCGTGCCCTGGAAGACGCCGGGCGTCTCGCCGCTCGCGTTCCTGGCCCTGCCATGGCCGCGCTACTGGACCTGGTTCGACCTGGTCGCGAACCTGCTCGGCTATGTCCCGCTCGGGGCGCTCGCGTTCGGCGCGATCGTGCGCAGCGGTGGGCGCGCGAAGCCGGCGCTGCTGCTGGCACTCGCGATCGGGACGGCGTGGTCGCTGCTGATGGAGTTCTTGCAGAACTTTCTGCCGCACCGCGTCGCGTCGAACGTCGACCTGGGCCTGAATGCGCTCGGCACGCTGATCGGCGCGGCGCTGGGCTTCTGGATCCATGTGCGCGGCGGCGTCGAGCGCTGGCAGACGGCGCGCGATCGCTGGTTCATCGGCCGCAGTGCCGGCGGGCTCGCGTTGCTGCTGCTGTGGCCGGTCGGCATGCTGTTCCCGCTGCCGGTGCCGCTCGCGCAGGGGCAGGTGCTCGCGAAGCTGCAGCAAGCCATCGCGAACCTGCTCGCCGGCACCTCGGTCGGGCCCTGGGTCGAAGACTGGGCCGATGCCGAACTGAACCGCGATGTGCTGTCGCCGGGCGGCGAATTCGCGCTGATCGCGCTCGGCCTGCTCGCGCCTTGCCTGGTGGCGTTCACGGTCGCGCGCCCGGGCTGGCGGCGCCTCGTGCTGGTGTTGGGCGCCGCCGCGTTCGGCGTGCTCACGACGACGCTGTCGACCGCGCTGAATTTCGGTCCGCAGCATCTGCTGGCCTGGAGCACGCCACAGGCGCTGGCGGCGCTCGCGTTCGCGATCGCGCTGGCCGTGCCGCTGAGCCTGTTGCCGCCGCGCGCGGCGGCCGGTCTCGGGCTCGTCGCGCTGACCGCGCTGGTGATCGTCGTCGCGCAGGCGCCGTCCGATCCGTTCTTCGCGCAGAGCCTGCAGGGCTGGGAGCAGGGGCGCTTCATTCGCTTCTACGGCGTCGCGCGCTGGGTCGGCTGGCTCTGGCCGTATGCGGCGATCGTCTACCTGCTGGCGCGCCTCGGTGTGCCCGGCGAGGCCGCGCCGAGCGCGCCTCCTAAAATGCCGTGATGAGCTATTACCAGCGGCACATCTTCTTTTGCCTGAACGAGCGCGACGAGGGCGAGGATTCCTGCGCCCGCCTCGGTGCGCAGACCGGCTTCGACCATTGCAAGAAGCGCGTGAAGGGCGAGCAGATGGCGGGGCCGGGCGGTGTGCGCGTCAACAAGGCGGGGTGCCTGGACCGCTGCGCCGGCGGGCCGGTCGCGGTCGTGTACCCCGACGCGGTCTGGTACACCTTCGTCGACACCGCCGACATCGACGAGATCGTCGATTCGCACCTGAAGCAGGGCAAGGTCGTCGAGCGCCTGCTGCTGCCGCCGAACGTGGGCCGTTGAGCGGAGTGCGCGCATGAACTCGAACACCGTGCGCCAGACCGTGGCCGGCCCCGCCGGGCCGATCGAGTGCGCGATCGACGCGCCGGACGGCGCGCCGCTCGGCGTCGCGGTGGTGTGCCATCCGCATCCGCAGTTCGGCGGCACGATGGACAACAAGGTCGTGCAGACACTCGCGCGCGCGTTCGTGCAGCTCGGCTGGCGCAGCGTGCGCTTCAACTTCCGCGGCATCGGCGGCTCGGCCGGTGCCTGGGACGATGGGGCCGGCGAAGTCGACGACGCGCTCGCGGTGATCGCCGCGACGCGCGCAGCCGATGCGCCTTTCATGCTGGCCGGGTTTTCATTCGGCGCCTACGTCGCGTCGCACGCCGCGGCGCGCTTGCCCGATGGCGCGAAGCCGCAGCGCATGGTGCTGGTCGGCCCGTCGACGCTGAAGCAGCCGATGGCGAACGTGCCGGCCGACAGCGTCGTGATCCACGGCGAGACCGACGATGTCGTGCCGCTCGCCGCGACGCTGGCCTGGGCGCGGCCGCAAACGCTGCCGGTCATCGTGTTTCCCGGCGTCGGGCACTTCTTCCACGGGCAGCTGGGCCTGCTCAAAAACACCGTCGTGCGCGAGCTGCAGCCGCGCCTACCCCTCTGACCGACGCGCACGGGCCGCATGCCCCGGCGCCTTCCATTTCCATCACCGGTATTCCAATGAATCGTCTCTTCGCTCCCGTTTCCGCTTTCATCGTGTCGCTCGCGTTCGCGGCCGCCGCGTCGGCCCAGGCGCCGCAGCCTCCCGAAGTCGCGGCCAAGAGCTTTCTCGTCGTCGACCTGACCAGCAACCAGACGCTCGCCGAGCGCAATGCCGACGCGCCGTCCGATCCCGCGTCGCTGACGAAGCTGATGAGCCTGTACGTGGTCTTCACCGCGATCCACGACAAGAAGCTGACGCTCGAGCAGAAGCTGCCGGTCTCGAAGCGCGCATGGGACGAGCGCAAGTCCGGCGGCTCGCTGATGTTCATCGACACCACGATGACGCCGACCGTCGAAGAGCTGCTGAAGGGGGAGATCGTGCAGTCGGGCAACGATGCCGCGGTCGTGCTGGCCGAGGCGGTCGGCGGCACGCTCGACCAGTTCGTCGCGATGATGAACCGCCAGGCGCAGGCCTTCGGCCTGAAGAACACCGTGTTCAAGAACGTCACCGGGCTGAGCGAGGCCGGCCACCACAGCAGCGCGCGCGATCTGTCGGTGATCGCCGCGCACATCATCCGCGACTACCCCGAATTCTTCGCGTACTACGCGATCAAGGAATACAAGTACAACAATATCAACCAGCCGAACCGCAACCTGCTGCTGCGCCGCGACCCGAGCGTCGATGGTCTGAAGACCGGCTACACCGAGGCGGCTGGCTACTGCCTGATCGCGACCGCGCAGCGCGAATTCCCGAACCTGAGCCCTGACGGCAAGGGTCCGGGCAAGCGTCGCATCCTGACCGTGGTGCTGAACACCACGTCGATGGAGGCGCGCGCCAGTGAGAGCCAGAAGCTGCTGAACTGGGGCTTCCAGGCCTTCGACACGATCCGCCTGTTCGACGACGGCAAGGCCATCGTCACGGTGCCGGTCTGGAAGGGCAAGGCCCCCGAGGCGAAGCTCGGCGCCAGCGGCGGCCTGTTCGTCAGCATCCCGAAGGGCGAGGGCGGCAAGCTGCAGACCAAGGTCGAGCGCACCGATCCGCTCGTCGCGCCGCTCGCGAAGGGCCAGCGCGTCGGCACGATCAAGGTCGCGACCGCGTCGGGCGCCCCGGTGGTCGACGTGCCACTGGTCGTGCAGGAATCGATCGAGCAGGCCGGCATCTTCGGCCGGGCCTGGGACGCCCTGCGACTGTGGATCAAGTAGTAGTCTTCGCTTTCAATCCGGAGTTGCCGCCATGCAGAACCTGCCCGACACCCTGT
Organism: Rhizobacter sp. P5_A1; assembly: GCF_056400745.1. NCBI lineage: Bacteria > Pseudomonadati > Pseudomonadota > Betaproteobacteria > Burkholderiales > Sphaerotilaceae > Rhizobacter > Rhizobacter sp. P5_A1. The sequence goes on along the minus strand of NZ_JBFUKR010000001.1, from coordinate 269,939 downwards.
GCTACCTGAACGGCGATTACGTTCGGCTCTGCGACGCGAAGGTGTCGGTTCTCGACCGCGGCTTCGTCTTCGGCGACGGCATCTACGAGGTCGTGCCGGCGTACCGCGGCAAGCTGTTCCGCTTCGACGAACATCTGGCGCGCCTGAACCGCAGCCTCGCGAAGCTGCGCATCGCGAACCCGCACACGCGCGAGGAGTGGCTCGAACGCTGCCGCAAGCTGCTCGCGGCGCTGGCCGAGAAGGGCGGGCCGGGCGACCAGCTGGTCTACATCCAGCTGACCCGTGGCGTCGCGCTGCGCGACCACGTGATGCCGGCCGACATCGCGCCGACCGTGTTCATGATGTGCAGCGTGATGAAGCCCGCGACGCCCGAGCAGCGCCACGCCGGCGTGGCCTGCGTCACCGCGCGCGACTTCCGCTGGGAGCGCGGCGACATCAAGAGCATCTCGCTGCTCGGCAACGTGCTGGCGCGGCAGATGTCGGCCGACAAGGGCGCGATCGAGACCGTCATGTTTCGCAACGGCTTTCTGACCGAGGCGGCGGCGAGCAACGTCTGGATCGTGCACGAGGGTGCGCTGCTCGGCCCGCCGAAGAGCGAACTCGTGCTCGAAGGTATTCGCTACGAGCTGATCCGCGAGCTCTGCGAGGAGGTCGGCATCGCCTACAACCTGCGGCCGATCGCCGAGGCCGATGTGCTGTCGGCCGACGAGCTGCTGCTGAGTTCGGCGACCAAGGAGATCCTGCCGGTCACCTCGCTCGACGGCGAACCGGTCGGCCACGGCGCGCTGCGCGGCAAGCCCGGGCCGGTTTATGCGCGGCTGTTCGAGGCGTACCAGCGCGCGAAGGCGACGCAGTCGATCTGAGTGGCCCGCGACACTGCCTGGAAGTCCGGCGACGCGGCCTCATCTTCGGCGACATGCCCACCGACACCCTCATGCAAGACATCCCGCCCGAGCAGTCGCTGATCGAGTACCCGTCGAAATTCCCCATCAAGGTGATGGGCCTGAACGTCGACGGCTTCGTGCACGCGATCACGACGATCGCCGAGCGCTTCGACCCGAGCTTCGACGCCGCGACCGTCGAGTTGCGCGCGAGCAAAGGCGACAAATACCTCGGGGTGACCGTCACCGTCACCGCGACGAGCCGCGAACAGCTCGACGAGCTGTACCGCACGCTGAGCACGCATCCAATGGTCAAGATGGTGCTGTGAGCGGCATCGCGGCGCTGCATCGGCTCGGCACGGTCGACTACGAGCCGACGCTGACCGCGATGCGCGCGTTCACTGACGCGCGCACGCCCGACACGCCGGACGAGATCTGGCTCTGCGAGCATCCGCCGGTCTACACGCAGGGCCTCGCGGGCAGGCCCGAGCACGTGCTCGAGGCACGCGGCATCCCGGTCGTGCAGGCGAACCGCGGCGGGCAGGTCACGTACCACGGCCCGGGGCAGGTCGTCGCGTATCCGCTGATCGACCTGCGGCGTCTGAACATCTACGTCAAGGAGTATGTGTTCCGGATCGAGCAGGCGGTGCTGCGCACGCTGGCGCACTTCGGCGTCACCGGCCATCGCGTCGGCGGCGCACCGGGCATCTACGTGAATCTCGCCGACCCGTTCGGCCATGCGACACCGACCGGGCCGAGTGCCGACCCGTTCGCAGGCCTCGGCAAGATCGCCGCGCTGGGCATCAAGGTCAGCCGGCATTGCACTTACCACGGCGTCGCGCTGAACGTCGCGATGGACCTGCAACCCTTCGCCGGCATCAACCCCTGCGGCTATGCCGGGCTGCGCACGGTCGACCTTTCTACAATCGGCGTTCCGGCCTCGATCGACGAGGTGGCCGATGTCCTCGGCCACCGGCTCGCGGACGGCCTGAGCCCCTGATCAGAAAGCGCCCATGAGCACCCCGAACGTGACCCGCGACGCCGCCCCGGCCGACGCCTACGACCCCACCGCGAAGCAGAAGTCGCAGGCCAAGACCGCGCGCATCCCGATCAAGATCGTGCCGGCGGAAACCCTGAAGAAGCCCGACTGGATCCGCGTCAAGGCCGGGTCGCCGAGCACGCGCTTCTACGAGATCAAGAACGTCCTGCGCGAGCACAAGCTGCACACCGTCTGCGAAGAAGCCTCGTGCCCGAACATCGGCGAGTGCTTCGGCAAGGGCACTGCGACCTTCATGATCATGGGCGACAAGTGCACGCGACGCTGCCCGTTCTGCGATGTCGGCCACGGCCGACCCGACCCGCTCGATGCCGACGAGCCCGCGAACCTCGCGAAGACGATCGCGGCGCTGAAGCTGCGCTATGTCGTGATCACCAGCGTCGACCGCGACGACCTTCGCGACGGCGGCGCCGGCCACTTCGTCGAGTGCATCCGCCAGGTGCGCGAGCTCTCGCCGCAGACCCAGATCGAGATCCTGACGCCCGACTTCCGCGGCCGGATGGACCGCGCGCTCGAGATCCTGAAGGCCGCACCGCCCGACGTGATGAACCACAACCTCGAGACTGCGCCGCGCCTGTACAAGGAGGCTCGCCCGGGTTCCGACTACGCGTACTCGCTGAACCTGCTGAAGCGCTTCAAGGAATTCGCGCCGCACGTGCCAACCAAGAGCGGGCTGATGGTCGGCCTCGGCGAAACCGACGACGAGATCCTGCAGGTGATGCGCGACATGCGCGCACACGGCATCGAGATGCTGACGATCGGCCAGTACCTCGCGCCGAGCGGACACCACCTGCCGGTGCGGCGCTATGTGCACCCGGACACCTTCAAGATGTTCGAGCGCGAGGCCGCGACGATGGGTTTCACGCACGCCGCGGTCGGGGCGATGGTGCGTTCGAGCTACCACGCCGACAAGCAGGCCGAAGCGGCCGGGCTCGCACCCAGCGCGGCCGCCTGAGCGCCTGGCCGGGCGGCACGACGCGATGTCCGTGGTCCGGGCGCCGTTCGTCGAGGCGTTGCTTCCCTGTGGCAATTGCCGCGAGCCGATGCAGCGCCTCACGCTGCCCAGCCACTATGGCCTGCCGGTCGAGCTCGACCTGTGCGCGGGCTGTCACCTGGTCTGGTTCGACACGACCGAGACCGCGCGCCTCGGCGGCCAGGCGCTGCTCACGCTGATCGGCCAGATGGCGCAGGCCCAGCGCCTGGCGCACGAGGTGCTGCGGCCCGAGGCCGGCTGCCCGCGCTGCGGCGGCGCGCTGAAGACGGTCCACAACCAGACGCGCTGGGGCCGTTCGCTGCAGCTCGAGTGCCTGACCCGGCACGGCGCCTACCAGTCGTTCGCGCAATTCCTGCACGAGAAGGGGCTGCTGCGGCCGATGTCGCCGATCGATCGCGGCCGGCTGCTGGCCGACGCCGGCCGCATCGACTGCGTCAACTGCGGCGCGCCGATCGGCCGCGACGATGCGGAGTGCCTGCATTGCCGCTCGGTGCCGAGCCTGCTCGATGTCGCGCGGCTGGCACGCGCGCTCGATCCCGAGGGCGCGCTCGCGCCGCACGCGGTGCACGGCGCCGATCCGCAGCGGGCCGCATTGCAATGCGGCGCGTGCGGCGCGGCGTTGCCGCCGGGCCAGGCCGTGTCGTGCCCGCAGTGCCGCGCCACGTTGGCGGTGAGCCGCCTGGCCGAGGTGCACGCGCGCGTCAACGAACTCGCGCCGGCGCTGCGCGCGCACGCTGCCAAGCCCGGGCCGGAGGTGGTCAAACGTCGGCTCGACGCGCTGGGTACCGATATCCCTCGGCGCCGCGCCTGGGTTGCAGAAATGGAGGCGGATGCCGCTCAGCGCGGCCGCGCGGGCGACGAATCCGACTGGTCGTCGCTGTTCAGTCGCGGCACGAACCCGATCCGCGCGGTGTTCATCGCGCTGGCGATCTGGTTCGTCTGGTACTTCTGGCCGCGTGGCTGAACGGCCGCGGGATCAGGTCTCGGCCAGCAGCTTCTCGACCAGCTGGTGCAGCGCGACGAAGTCGGGCTCGCCGACATAGCGCTTGACGATCTGGCCGTGCTTGTCGATCAGCACGCTGGTGGGCGTCAGCTGGACCTGGCCGAAGCTCTTCGCGATCGCGCCGGTGTTGTCGATCGCGACGCCGAACGGCAGCTTGCGCGTCTCGGCGAAGTTGATCACGTACGCCGGCGGGTCGTAGCTCATCGCGACCGCGAGCGTCTCGTAGCCGCGCGCCTTGTACTTCTCGTGCGTCGCGACGATGTGGGGCATTTCCTTCACGCAGGTCGTGCAGTCGGTGGCCCAGAAGTTCACCAGCACGACCTTGCCGCGCAGCTGCTCGGTCGTCGACTGGCGGCCGTCAAGCAGGGTGTAGGCGACGTTCGGTGCCATCGCGCCGCCGTTCAGCGTCTCGTACGCCAGGTAACCGCCGACACCGACGGCGAGGGCGACAATGGCGGCGGCAGCGTATTTGGCAGGTTTCACGGGGAGTTCTTTCATGCAGCGCCGAAAGTTTACGTCAGGTCTCGTCTGCGCGGGCGGGCTGGGGTCACTCGCGTGCTGGCCAGCGGCTCGCGCGGCCGGCATCACCGAAAGCGACGCCGCGCTCGGCGTGCGCGCCGCGCTGGAGCGCGGTGCGGTCGTCGCGGTCGGCGCCCTCGGCAGGAGCGGCGGCTTTCTGGACAACCCGAAGGTGCGGATCCCGCTGCCGGGCTTTCTCGACGACGCCGCGAAGCTGCTGAAATACACCGGCCAGCAAAAGCGCGTCGACGAGCTCGTGACCGCGATGAATCGCGCTGCCGAGGCGGCGGTGCCGCAGGCGAAGAGCTTGCTGGTCAACGCGGTGAAGTCGATGAGCGTCGAGGACGGCAGGCAGATCCTGACCGGCGGCGACAACGCGGTGACGCAATTCTTCGCGGGCAAGACGCGCGCGCCGTTGTCGGTGACCTTTCTGCCGATCGTCACGAAGGCGACCGAGAAGGTATCGCTGGCCGGCAAGTACAACGCGGTTGCCGGCAAGGCCGCCGGCCTGGGCCTGCTGCGTCAGGAGGACGCCAACATCGAGCAGTACGTGACCGGCAAGGCGCTGGACGGCCTGTACCTGATGATCGGCGAAGAGGAACGCAAGATCCGCCGCGATCCGATCGGCAGCGGCAGTGCAATCCTGCAGAAGGTGTTCGGTTCGCTGAAGTAGGGCGTCGGAGCTCAGAGCGCCTTCGACAACTCGAACAACAGCGCCGACGGCAGCGAGCTGGCCAGCGCCTGGCGCCCGACACGCGCCATCGACGTGCCGCTGAAGCCCGACATCTCGAAGACCGTGCCTTCTTCGACGATCTCGATGAAGACGAAGTCGGGGACCTCTTTCGTGATCTCCTCGCGGAACAGCGCGAAGCGCTCGCCGGTCTGGATCGATTCGATGACCACCGCATGCGGCAGGCCCTCGCGGCAGAACGCGGCCGCCTCCTCGACCGAATTGGCGAAGTCGATGATCAGGCTCATCTGGCGCAGCGCATCGCGGATCTGCGCGCGCATTTCGCGCCGCGACGAGACCACCAGCACGTGGCTGCCGGCGAGCGGCTGCGAGTTCGTCGAGGGGGCGAAGCCATCGTTGATCTCCAGCGTGCTGACGCCTTCGATCGCGGTGCTCGCGGTGCGCGGGAACTCGAGCGTCAGCGTCGTCAGGTGGGCTTCGTCGCGGCGCTCGACGATCAGCCCCATCGTCCACGCGGTCTGCTCGAGCAGGCGCCAGGTCAGCGAATCCAGCCCGCGCGGCGCGGTCGCGCTGGCGCCGTCGACGAGCGCGTCGATCGGGCGATGCGCGAAGCGGCAGCTCAGGCGGGCGTGCGCGGGCCAGGTCTTGATGTCGATCGCGAAGTCGATCTGCGAATGCGCGTTCGCGAGCGCCCAGTCGACGGTCGTGTTCAGCACGCCGAACAGCAGCGAGGCATCGACGATCACTTCGGCCGGCTTCAGCGAAGGATTCACGCTGATGCCGCGCGCGGTGGTCTCGCGCGTGCGGTGAGCGATCACGCCGTTCAGCACGTCGGCCAATTGCAGCCGTTCGTGCGACTGACGCACCCGGCCGGAGGCGAAGCGCGTCAGCTGCTGGCCGACCATGCCGGCCTGGCGCGCCGCCTCGACCTCGTCGCGCAGTGCGCGCAGCCCCTGGCGATCGATCTTGCCGGTGCTGGTCAGCGTGTTGATGCGCTCGAGCGCCGCGGTCAGCGGCCCGGCGATCTCGGCGCCGATCTGCGCGACCAGGTCGTGCCAGCGCTCATCCTCGCCGGCCGAACCGTCGCCGGGCGGCGTGCGCGCCGCGGCACCTGGCCTGGCCGGAGTGTGGCGAATTTCTGACACGTGGTGCTCGCTTCCTGGATGGGTCGCCGAGCGGCCCGATCGGGGCCGGCTCTCAGGCGTTGCGGCGGAGTGTCCGCCCCGCCAGCACAGCGTGCCAGCGCCGGAGGCGCCGTTTCCCCGGACTCAGGGAGTGAAAAATTCACGTTTCGCGGTCCGCGAGCCGGCGCCCCGCCGCGCGGCCCGACCGTCAGATGGCTTTCGCGTCGCGCAGCGCAGCGATGTCGGCGGCGTCGAATCCGAACTCGCGCAGCAGCTCGTCGGTGTGTTCGCCCAGCAGCGGCGGCGGGCGGCGGTACTGGATCGGCGTCGCCGAGAACTTCATCGGGCTCGCGACCAGGCGCACGCTGCCGGCCAGTGGGTGCGGCATCTGCACCGTCATCTCGCGCTCGCGCACCTGGGGGTCGGCGAACACGTCGGCCAGGTCGTTGATCGGGCCGCAGGGCACTTTCGCGGCCTCGAGCGACGCGAGCCAGGCGGCCCGGGCGCGCGTCTTCATCAGCGCGGCGAGTTGCGGCACGAGCGTCGCGCGGTGGCGCACGCGGCCGGCGTTGCGGGCGAAGCGCGGGTCGGTCGCCAGATCGGGTGCGCCGATGACGGTGCAGAACTTCGCGAACTGGCCGTCGTTGCCGACCGCGACGATCATGTGCCCGTCGGCGACCTCGAAGACCTGGTACGGCACGATGTTCTGGTGCGCGTTGCCGACGCGCTGTGGCGCGATGCCGGTGGTCAGATAGTTCGCGCCCAGGTTCGCGAGCATCGCGACCTGCGTGTCGAGCAGCGCCATGTCGATCGCTTGGCCGACGCCGGTCAGGTCGCGGTGGCGCAGCGCGGCCAGGATCGCGGTCGTCGCGTACATGCCGGTGAACAGGTCGGCCACCGCAACACCGACCTTCTGCGGCCCGCCACCGCTCGCGTCGTCGGCGATCTCGGCGCGCGACGGGCCGGTCACGCTCATCAGCCCGCCCATGCCCTGGATCGCGTAGTCGTAGCCGGCGCGTTCGCGGTACGGGCCGGTCTGCCCGAAACCCGTGACCGAGCAGTAGACGAGGCGCGGATTCAGCACCTGCAGGCTCGCGAAGTCGAGGCCGTAGCGCGCCATGTCGCCGACCTTGTAGTTCTCGACGAAGACATCGCTCTGCAGCGCGATCTTGCGGATCAGCGCCTGGCCTTCGGGACGCGCGATGTCGACCGTGATCGAGCGCTTGTTGCGGTTCGTGCCAAGGTAGTAGGCAGCTTCGTGGGTGTCGGCGCCGGCGCCGTCCTTCAGGAACGGCGGGCCCCAGCCGCGGGTGTCGTCGCCGCCGATGCTGCCCTCGCTCGGCGGGCGTTCGACCTTGATCACGTCGGCGCCGAGATCGGCCAGCGTCTGTGTGCACCAAGGCCCGGCGAGCACACGCGAAAGGTCGAGCACGCGGATGCCGGCGAGCGGTAGCGCAGGCGTGGGGGGCGGCAAAGCGGTCGTCATGGCGGCGATTGTGGAGCAGACCCCCACGTTCGCCGCGCCGGGATAATGCCTTGATGACCCAGCCGACCAGCTCGATCGCGGCACTCGCCGCCCTGTGCCTGGCGGCCTGCGCGCCGGCGCTCGACTGGCGCGAATTCGTGCCCGAGGGCAGCGAGATCAGCGTCAGCTTTCCATGCCGTCCGGATCGCTTTGCACGCGCCGTCGTGCTGGCCGGGGCACGAACGCAGATGCAGATGCTGAGCTGCAACGCGGGTGACGCGACCTTCGCGCTCGCCTACGCCGACGTGGCCGACCCGGCGCAGCTCGGCGCGACTCTCGCCGAGTTGCGAGCGACCGCCGTCGGCAACGTCGGTGGCAGTGCGCCGCAAGCCGCGCCGCTGCAGGTCCGCGGCATGACGCCGAACGCGCAGAGCGGGCGCCTGTCGGTCACCGGCCGACTGCCCGACGGTGCCGCGATCCAGGAGCATGCGGCATTCTTCACGCGCGGGCTGCGGGTCTACCAGGCGACGGTGATTGGCGCATCGCCGGCGCCGCAAGCGGTCGAGGTCTTCGTCGCCGGGTTGAAGTTCCCGGGATGAGCGAGGCGCCGACGCTTCCCGGCGCGCAACCGCTCAGCGCCCGCACCGCGGTCGCGGTGTTCCTGATCTTCGCATTCAGCTACTTCATCTCGGCCCTGGCGCGCGGTGTGACCGCGACGCTGGCGCCGATCTTCACGACCGAACTGGGCCTGACTGCCGGTGACCTCGGCCTGCTGGCCGGCGCGTTCTTCCTCGGCTTCGCGACGACCCAACTGCCGCTGGGCACCGCCCTCGATCGCCATGGCCCGAAGCGCGTGCAGCTGGCGTTCCTGGCGGTGGCCGTGACCGGCAGTGCGGCGTTCGCGCTGGCGCACGATTTCCTCGGCCTTGCGGCGGCGCGCGCGCTGATCGGCGTCGGCGTCAGCGCCTGCCTGATGGCGCCGCTGACGGCGTTCCGACGCAGCTTCGACACGGTCGCGCAGCTGCGCGCGAATTCGTGGATGCTGATGTCGGGTTCGGTCGGCATGGTCGCGTCGACGCTGCCGGTGCAGTGGCTGCTGCCGCTGCTCGGCTGGCGCGGTCTGTTCTGGGCGATCGCCGGCTGGATGTTGCTGTCGATGCTGGCGATCGCGCGCTTTGTGCCGGCGGATGATTCCGCGTCGCGAACCGGCGCCAAGCCGCCGCCGCCCGGCGCCGCGGGCTACGGCGCGATCTGGCGCCATCCGACCTTCGTGCGGCTTGCACCGATGGGCTTCTTCCACTACGGCGGGTTGATCGCGGTGCAGTCGCTGTGGGCCGGGCCGTGGCTGGTCGAGGTCTGCGGCTGGACGGCACGGCAGGCCGCGCAGGGCCTGTTCGTCATCAACATCGCGATGCTGCTGAGCTTCATGGCCTGGGGCAGCGTGGTGCCGCGCCTGTATGCGCGCGGCTGGACCGCGCAGACACTGATCGCGCGCGGCGCGCCGCTGAGCCTCGCGGCCCTGGTGTTGGCGCTGATCCTCGGCCCACGCGCCAGCGCGTGGGTCTGGGTATTGTTCTGCGCGGGCTGCACAGTGGTCTCGCTGTCGCAGCCGGCCGTCGGTCTGGCGCTGCCGACGGCGCTCGCGGGCCGGGCGCTGTCGGCCTACAACCTGGTGATCTTTCTCGGCGTGTTCACGCTGCAATGGGGCATCGGGCTCGCGATCGACCTGCTGCGCGCCCGCGGATGGGAGACCTTGTCGGCGTACCGCGGCGGTTTTGCGTTATTGACAGCGTGCTGCCTCTTTTCGTATGTGTGGTTTTTGTGTCGGGCCGAGCCCATCGACGCCCCGAAACTCAATCAACCCGGCTGAACTGCCGATAATTTGTCGCCATGCCCGGATTGATGATCATTGCCCATGCACCACTGGCGTCCTCGCTGAAGGCGGTGGCCGAGCACACGTTCCCCGACTGCTCGCGCCTGCTCGAAGCGCTCGACGTATCGCCCGACACGCCGATCGAGGAGGTCGAGGCCCGCGCCCGTGAAATGCTCGCGCGGGTGCGCAACCCCGAAGCGCTGATCTTCACCGACGTGTTCGGCGCGACCCCCTGCAACATTGCCCAGCGCCTGGGAGACGGCACTCAGGTGCGCGTGATCGCCGGCGTCAACGTGCCGATGCTGTGGCGCTCGCTTTGCTATGCGACCGAGCCGCTCGAGGCCGTCGTGATGCGCGCGATGGCCGGCGCCACGCAGGGCGTGATGCAGGTCGCGACGTCGAAACCCCAGAACCAGACCCTCAAACCGGGCGGCAATGATCAAGCAAAGCATCACCATCAGCAATAAGCTGGGTCTTCACGCCCGCGCCTCGGCCAAGCTGACCAAGCTGGCCGGCAGTTTTCAGAGCGATGTGTTCATGACGCGCAACGACCGCCGCGTCAACGCAAAAAGCATCATGGGCGTGATGATGCTGGCCGCCGGCATCGGCAGCATCGTCGAGATCGAAGTGACCGGCGCCGACGAACGGGCTGCACTGGCCGCGCTGCTCGCGTTGATCGACGACAAGTTCGGCGAAGGGCAGTAGAGAGCCGCCGAATCAGGTGCCCAGAAAGTGCTTGCGGTAGCGTGACGGCAAATCCTCGATGCGCAGCAGCATCGGCAGGTCGGCGGTGTTGAAGTCCGGGTCCCACGCCGGTGCGCCCAGCACCTTGGCGCCGCAGCGCAGATAGCCCTTGATCAGCGCCGGCGGGTCGACCGGCAGGTTGTGCTGCAGTTCGTCGACCGGCAACGCCAGCCGCGGCGTGACCTGCCAGTGAATCGGCGCCAGGTGCGTCTGGCGCAGGCGAGTCCACAGGCTCGCCGCGAAGTGCCCGCCGTCGCGCATGCTGACGCTGGCGCAGCCGATCATCGTGTCCAGATCGTTGCGGTGCATGAACTCGGCCAGCGCGCCCCACAGCGCCAGGATCGCGCCGCCGGAGCGCCAGTCCGGATGAACGCAGGAGCGGCCGAGCTCGACCATGCGCGCGCGCAGCGGGCGCAGCCGGATCAGGTCGAACTCGTTGTCGCTGTAGAGGCAGCCGACGCGCCGCGCGTTTGCTGGCGTCAGCACGCGGTAGGTGCCGATCACCGGGCCGGGGTCGCCGTCGGCGCCCGGCGCGCGCACCAGGAGGTGCTCACAGAACGGATCGAACAGGTCGATATCGTGGCCGGCGGGCGCGCCGTGCGGCAGCGTCAGCCGCGCGCCCATTTCTTCGGCGAAGACGAGGTGTCTCAGCTGCTGGGCCTGGCGGACCTCTTCTTCGTCGCGCGCCCAGACCACATCGAAGCGAGGCGCGTCAGCAGCGGCGCCGGAGTCTGGCGGTCCGCGTCGATGAACTGACCTCCGCGGGCTGGCGCCGCCGACGAGATCGGCGAGCGGAAAGGTGGGCAGCGGCAGGTCTCGCATCGGGCACTCCGTGTCGGGTTCAGCCGAGATGCTCCGGCCTTGTGATGACGTGACCATGAAGCGCGCGTGACCGCGGCGTGAAAGTGGGGCAAATCCCGCATGCGGCGCCGGCGCGCGCGCTGCTAGCATCGACCGCATGAGCTTCCAGGTGTTCGGGTTGCCGGTGTCACGCGGGGTCGCGATCGGCCGCGCGGTGCTCGTCGCGTCGAGCCGCGTCGATGTGGCGCACTACTTCATCGACGAAGAGCGGGTCGAGTCCGAGGTGATGCGTCTGCGCGCTGCGCGCGACGCGGTCGCCACCGAGCTGAGCACCTTGCAGCGCGACCTGCCGCTCGAGGCGCCCGCTGAACTTTCAGCGCTGCTCGATGTGCACCTGATGCTGCTGCACGACGACACGCTGACCGGCGCCACCAAGCAGTGGATCCATGAGCGTCACTACAACGCCGAATGGGCACTGTCGGCGCAGCTCGAGGTCCTGGCGCGGCAGTTCGACGAGATGGAGGACGAATACCTGCGCGAACGCAAGGCCGATCTGGAGCAAGTCGTCGAGCGGCTACTGCGCGCGATGGCGCGCGGGCCGGCTTCGTCCTTTGCGCCGGCGCCGGGCGTGCGGCCGCGCGATTTTGCCGGCGAGGATCCGCTGGTGCTGGTCGCCAACGACATCGCGCCCGCCGACATGTTGCAGTTCAAGCGCAGTGTGTTCACCGGCTTCATTACCGATGTCGGCGGCAAGACCTCGCACACTGCGATCGTTGCGCGCAGCATGGACATCCCGGCCGTGGTCGGTGCGCGCGAGGCGAGCCGCATCATCCGGCAGGACGACTGGGTGGTGATCGACGGCGACGCCGGCATCGTGATCGTCGATCCTTCGCCGATCGTCCTCGAGGAGTACCGCTTCCGCCAGCGCCAGAGCGAGCTGAGCCGAGAACGGCTGTCGCGGTTGCGCCATACACCAGCGGTCACGCTCGATGGCGAGCGTGTCGAACTGCTGGCCAACATCGAGATGCCGAGCGACGCGGTCGCGGCGCTCGAAGCCGGTGCGGTCGGCGTCGGGCTGTTCCGCACCGAATTTCTGTTCATGAACCGCGAAGGCGAACTGCCGGGCGAGGACGAGCAGTTCGAAGCCTATCGAGCGGCCGTCGAGGCGATGAAGGGCCTGCCGGTGACGATCCGCACGGTGGACATCGGCGCCGACAAACCGCTGGACCGGATGTCGGCAAACGAATTGCGTCACGAGCACGCTTTGAACCCGGCGCTGGGTTTGCGGGCGATTCGCTGGAGCCTGTCGGAGCCGGCGATGTTCCGGCAGCAACTGCGCGCGATCCTGCGCGCGAGCGCTTACGGCAAGGTGCGCCTGCTGATCCCGATGGTGGCGCATCTGAGCGAGGTGCGGCACACGCTCGAGGCGCTGGCGCGTGCGCGGCAGCAACTGGGCGAGGCGGGCAAGGCGTTCGTCGACGTCGAAGTCGGCGCGATGATCGAGGTCCCGGCGGCGGCGCTGATGCTGCCGGCGTTTTTGCGCCATTTCGACTTCGTCTCGATCGGCACCAACGACCTCATTCAGTACACGCTGGCGATCGACCGCGCGGATGAGTCGGTCGCCCATCTGTATGACCCGTGGCACCCGGCAGTGCTCGGTCTGCTGTCGCGCGTGATCGCGCAGGCCCGTGCGGCCGGCAAGCACGTGAGCGTGTGCGGCGAGATGGCGGGCGACCCGGAGTTCACGCCATTGCTGCTGGCAATGGGTTTGCGCAGTCTGTCGATGCATCCGTCGCAGATCGCCTCGATCAAGCAGCGCGTGCTGCGCACCGATGCACGCCGCTGGGCGCAGCAGCTCGAGCGCGTGCTGTCCGCGGACGACCCTGAAAGCGAATGCCGGCAGGCTGCGCAGCTCCTCGTCACCCACGCGGACAAGGCTGTGGCAGCCGATTCTTGAAATCCTGAGCCGCAACCTGTTGACGCGCTCCGAAAGGATGCTATAGTCGTGGTCTTCGCTGATTGCAGCGGCTCAAAGCGAAAGCGGCGAGACAAAGCAAGCGGCAAAGAAAACGAGATAGTCGAGCAGTTGACAAGGTTATATAAAACATGTCAGAATCGCTCTCTCGGCTGATAACTGCAAAACAACGCAGCAGCAGATACTGGCGATAAGCCGGTAGGCGCCGAAAGGCCAGCTCTTTAAAAACTAACAGCCGATAAGTGTGGGCGTTTGAAGGCGAGTGCCAAGACGATCCGGGGAAGCCTGGAAAGTCGAGGTCTCATGGACCTTAAACGCTCACTGAAAATAGAATTTCATGCAAGTGAAGTTTCTATCAATTCTTTGAGTAATTTATCAAGATCGAACTGAAGAGTTTGATCCTGGCTCAGATTGAACGCTGGCGGCATGCCTTACACATGCAAGTCGAACGGCAGCACGGGAGCAATCCTGGTGGCGAGTGGCGAACGGGTGAGTAATATATCGGAACGTGCCCAGTAATGGGGGATAGCCCGGCGAAAGCCGGATTAATACCGCATACGACCTACGGGTGAAAGCGGGGGATCGCAAGACCTCGCGTTATTGGAGCGGCCGATATCAGATTAGCTTGTTGGCGGGGTAAAAGCCCACCAAGGCGACGATCTGTAGCTGGTCTGAGAGGACGACCAGCCACACTGGGACTGAGACACGGCCCAGACTCCTACGGGAGGCAGCAGTGGGGAATTTTGGACAATGGGCGCAAGCCTGATCCAGCCATGCCGCGTGTGGGAAGAAGGCCTTCGGGTTGTAAACCACTTTTGTCAGGGAAGAAACGGCTCTTACTAATATTAGGAGCTAATGACGGTACCTGAAGAATAAGCACCGGCTAACTACGTGCCAGCAGCCGCGGTAATACGTAGGGTGCAAGCGTTAATCGGAATTACTGGGCGTAAAGCGTGCGCAGGCGGCTTTGCAAGACAGATGTGAAATCCCCGGGCTCAACCTGGGAACTGCATTTGTGACTGCATGGCTAGAGTACGGTAGAGGGGGATGGAATTCCGCGTGTAGCAGTGAAATGCGTAGATATGCGGAGGAACACCGATGGCGAAGGCAATCCCCTGGACCTGTACTGACGCTCATGCACGAAAGCGTGGGGAGCAAACAGGATTAGATACCCTGGTAGTCCACGCCCTAAACGATGTCAACTGGTTGTTGGACGGCTTGCTGTTCAGTAACGAAGCTAACGCGTGAAGTTGACCGCCTGGGGAGTACGGCCGCAAGGTTGAAACTCAAAGGAATTGACGGGGACCCGCACAAGCGGTGGATGATGTGGTTTAATTCGATGCAACGCGAAAAACCTTACCTACCCTTGACATGTCTAGAAGTTTCCAGAGATGGATTCGTGCTCGAAAGAGAACTAGAACACAGGTGCTGCATGGCCGTCGTCAGCTCGTGTCGTGAGATGTTGGGTTAAGTCCCGCAACGAGCGCAACCCTTATCATTAGTTGCTACGCAAGGGCACTCTAATGAGACTGCCGGTGACAAACCGGAGGAAGGTGGGGATGACGTCAGGTCATCATGGCCCTTATGGGTAGGGCTACACACGTCATACAATGGCCGGTACAGAGGGCTGCCAACCCGCGAGGGGGAGCTAATCTCAGAAAACCGGTCGTAGTCCGGATCGCAGTCTGCAACTCGACTGCGTGAAGTCGGAATCGCTAGTAATCGCGGATCAGCTTGCCGCGGTGAATACGTTCCCGGGTCTTGTACACACCGCCCGTCACACCATGGGAGCGGGTTCTGCCAGAAGTAGTTAGCCTAACCGCAAGGAGGGCGATTACCACGGCAGGGTTCGTGACTGGGGTGAAGTCGTAACAAGGTAGCCGTATCGGAAGGTGCGGCTGGATCACCTCCTTTCTGGAAAATGCACTCAAATTTGAGCGCCCACTCTTATCGGCTGTAGTTGAACACAGCATGTGAACGTGAGCCGGCTGAGCGCCGTAAGGTCGTCGGACAATGCTTCACGAACCAAATAGTGAAGGGTCTGTAGCTCAGCTGGTTAGAGCACCGTCTTGATAAGGCGGGGGTCGTTGGTTCGAGTCCAACCAGACCCACCATCTTCACGATCGAGGGGGATTAGCTCAGCTGGGAGAGCACCTGCTTTGCAAGCAGGGGGTCGTCGGTTCGATCCCGTCATCCTCCACCATTCACATTCCAACCGATTGCTGAAGCAAGCAGCCCGCGCTGGCTGCTTGCTTCAGCGATTCGTCAGAATCGGCTGTTGTTCTTTAACAATTCGTAGAGTCGAAAATCAGAGTTGCCGGCAGATAACGCTTCATGGCGTTCCGTCCTGCCGGTGACATTTTTGATTGCGTCACCAAGAATTCAACTCGCGAAAGAAATTTCGAGAGCAATTGAAGAACGGCGTAACGCGTAATACTCATATTGATAGACGGTCATTGACAGTGCTTCGATGCTTGCTTCCAGCGAAAGCCGTGCAGGGGTCAAAGTTATAGGGTCAAGTGACTAAGTGCATGTGGTGGATGCCTTGGCGATTACAGGCGATGAAGGACGTGATAGCCTGCGATAAGCTTCGGGGAGCTGGCAAATTAGCTTTGATCCGGAGATTTCCGAATGGGGAAACCCACCCTTAGGGGTATCGCATGATGAATACATAGTCATGCGAGGCGAACCGGGTGAACTGAAACATCTCAGTAGCTCGAGGAAAAGACATCAACCGAGATTCCGAAAGTAGCGGCGAGCGAAATCGGAACAGCCTTGTACGTTTTAACCATCGACATATCAGAACGGAATGGAAAGTCCGGCCATAGCGGGTGATAGCCCCGTATGAAAAATGTTGGCGGCGGAACTAGGCGTACGACAAGTAGGGCGGGACACGTGACATCCTGTCTGAAGATGGGGGGACCATCCTCCAAGGCTAAATACTCGTAATCGACCGATAGTGAACTAGTACCGTGAGGGAAAGGCGAAAAGAACCCCGGGAGGGGAGTGAAATAGATCCTGAAACCGCATGCATACAAACAGTCGGAGCCTGGAAACGGGTGACGGCGTACCTTTTGTATAATGGGTCAGCGACTTACATTCAGTGGCAAGGTTAACCGAATAGGGAAGCCGTAGAGAAATCGAGTCCGAATAGGGCGTTCAGTCGCTGGGTGTAGACCCGAAACCAAGTGATCTATCCATGGCCAGGATGAAGGTGAGGTAACACTTACTGGAGGTCCGAACCGACTAGTGTTGCAAAACTAGCGGATGAGCTGTGGATAGGGGTGAAAGGCTAAACAAACTTGGAAATAGCTGGTTCTCTCCGAAAACTATTTAGGTAGTGCCTCAAGTATTACCATCGGGGGTAGAGCACTGTTATGGCTAGGGGGTCATGGCGACTTACCAAACCATTGCAAACTCCGAATACCGATGAGTACAGCTTGGGAGACAGTGCACCGGGTGCTAACGTCCGGACACAAGAGGGAAACAACCCAGACCGCCAGCTAAGGTCCCCAAAATTGGCTAAGTGGGAAACGAAGTGGGAAGGCTAAAACAGTCAGGATGTTGGCTTAGAAGCAGCCATCATTTAAAGAAAGCGTAATAGCTCACTGATCGAGTCGTCCTGCGCGGAAGATGTAACGGGGCTAAGCCAGTTACCGAAGCTGCGGATGTGCGCGCAAGCGTACGTGGTAGGAGAGCGTTCTGTAGGCCTGCGAAGGTGGCTTGTGAAGGCTGCTGGAGGTATCAGAAGTGCGAATGCTGACATGAGTAGCGTTAAAGGGGGTGAAAAGCCCCCTCGCCGAAAGCGCAAGGTTTCCTACGCAACGTTCATCGGCGTAGGGTGAGTCGGCCCCTAAGGCGAGGCAGAGATGCGTAGCTGATGGAAAACAGGTCAATATTCCTGTACCGATATGTAGTGCGATGTGGGGACGGAGAAGGTTAGCTCAGCCGGGTGTTGGATGTCCCGGTTCAAGCGTGTAGTCATACCCTTTAGGCAAATCCGGAGGGTTTAGATGAGGCGTGATAACGAGGAGGCTTGCCTCCGAAGTGAGTGATACCCTGCTTCCAGGAAAAGCCACTAAGCTTCAGCTACATACGACCGTACCGCAAACCGACACTGGTGCGCGAGATGAGTATTCTAAGGCGCTTGAGAGAACTCTGGAGAAGGAACTCGGCAAATTGACACCGTAACTTCGGAAGAAGGTGTGCCTTTAGTAGGTGATCCATTTACTTGGTGAGCCCAATGAGGCCGCAGAGAATCGGTGGCTGCAACTGTTTATTAAAAACACAGCACTCTGCAAAGACGAAAGTCGACGTATAGGGTGTGACGCCTGCCCGGTGCTGGAAGATTAAATGATGGGGTGCAAGCTCTTGACTGAAGTCCCAGTAAACGGCGGCCGTAACTATAACGGTCCTAAGGTAGCGAAATTCCTTGTCGGGTAAGTTCCGACCTGCACGAATGGCGTAATGATGGCCACACTGTCTCCTCCAGAGACTCAGCGAAGTTGAAATGTTTGTGATGATGCAATCTCCCCGCGGAAAGACGGAAAGACCCCATGAACCTTTACTGTAGCTTTACATTGGACTTTGAACAGATCTGTGTAGGATAGGTGGGAGGCTTTGAAGCGGTGCCGCTAGGTGTCGTGGAGCCAACGTTGAAATACCACCCTGGTGTGTTTGAGGTTCTAACCTTGGCCCGTTATCCGGGTTGGGGACAGTGTATGGTGGGCAGTTTGACTGGGGCGGTCTCCTCCCAAAGCGTAACGGAGGAGTTCGAAGGTACGCTAGCCACGGTCGGAAATCGTGGTGATAGTGCATTGGCATAAGCGTGCTTGACTGCGAGACTGACAAGTCGAGCAGGTACGAAAGTAGGACAAAGTGATCCGGTGGTTCTGTATGGAAGGGCCATCGCTCAACGGATAAAAGGTACTCTGGGGATAACAGGCTGATACCGCCCAAGAGTTCATATCGACGGCGGTGTTTGGCACCTCGATGTCGGCTCATCTCATCCTGGGGCTGTAGCCGGTCCCAAGGGTATGGCTGTTCGCCATTTAAAGAGGTACGTGAGCTGGGTTTAAAACGTCGTGAGACAGTTTGGTCCCTATCTTCCGTGGGCGCTGCAAGATTGAGAGAGCCTGCTCCTAGTACGAGAGGACCGGAGTGGACGCACCTCTGGTGTATCGGTTGTCACGCCAGTGGCATTGCCGAGTAGCTAAGTGCGGAAGAGATAACCGCTGAAAGCATCTAAGCGGGAAACTCGTCTCAAGATGAGTCTTGCCGGGGCCTTGAGCCCCCTGAAGGGTCGTTCGAGACCAGGACGTTGATAGGCTGGGTGTGGAAGCGCAGTAATGCGTTAAGCTAACCAGTACTAATTGCCCGTGAGGCTTGACCCTATAACTTTGACTAGACCGTCAAATATAGGATTACATGTTATGCCGATCTTCATTGAATTCGGTACGCAATCAAAAATCTGATTCTTGTCTGTATTAATACAGACAAGCGACTCTGCGAATTGACCGTCTTGCTCGTTCAATAAGAACGCAAGATGGTGACCGGTTAAGCCTGATGACCATAGCGAGGTGGTCCCACTCCTTCCCATCCCGAACAGGACAGTGAAACGCCTCAGCGCCGATGATAGTGCGGGTTCCCGTGTGAAAGTAGGACATTGTCAGGCTACTATTAGAGAAGCCCTCGTCGAAAGACGAGGGCTTTTCGCTTTTCAGAACCGCACTGGCCATTCGAATATCGATGATCGAGTTGCCGTCTATTGCAGTCGCGCGCGACGCGGCGAGTTCGTCTAGCAGCGATACGCACCAGCTCCGCTGCGGTTGATCGAAAATGCAATATGCTCCTTTTGGAGCAGGCGGCTGCTTCGAGCCACGCTGTGGCGGATTCTGCCGATGCTCAGGGCAAACGGGCCAGGGCGATCTGCATCGATGGATCGCTCGGCCCGGTTACGGCCGCGTCAAAGAGGGAAGAAGCGAGCGCACGCTCACGCTCGCTGACAATCGCGATGAACTCCTGAGCCCCTTGCATAGCTCGAAAGGTGTCGAAACCGCTCTCGAGAAAGCGCTGAAGCTCGGCCAACCCGGCGGCGCGCGCGGGACCACGCATCAGCCGCAGGCTGTTGCGCACGAGCACGCGGCGGGTGAAGCGATCGAGCCGGCCTGCGACATCCAGCGTCAGCGCGACCTGTGCGTCACGTTGCGCCATCCGCCCGGTCGCTTGCCAGGCGACGACGTAGTCGATGCCCGCAATCGCCTGCCCTTCGAGTTGCTCGGCCATCACGGTGTCGAGCGTCTCCGAAAGTGCGTGCAGTTCCGCCAACGCGGCCACGGTGTCGACAATCTCGCTCGGAAACAAGCGCACGAGCGCCGGCACCACGCGCGCGAACTGCGCATCCCGCCGCGTGAAGTCGCTGGGTCCATACAGCTCGTTCAGAAAGAAGCGCGATGCGGCGCCATAGCGGGGACTGTCCAGCAGATCCGCATAGGTGTGCGAGAACCGCCGCTGCTGGTAGCGCTTCAGCGCGACGACCTTCCCGTCCAGCCCGGCGACTGCCGCGCGGCGGTCGCGCTCGTTGTCGACGGTCGTCAGATGCGCGAGGATCTTGACGGCGGTGGTCGACATGCGGGCGGCGTTCGGGCGATGCGCCTACTGTACCCAGCCCGGGCGTCGCAAGGCCGCTGATAGCATGACCGGATGCTTGCGCGCCTGCAGAAGTTCATCGCGATCTCACTCGTCTTCTGCGCCGTCGCGTGGGCCACCTGCTTCGTCGCATTCGGCCATCCGCTGTGGGCGGGGCTGGGCGCGTCCCTGATCTTGCTCGGCTACGCCCTTTTTCTCGGCGCCGAGTTCGTGCTCCTTCACTTTGTGCAGAAGGGCGACGTCGCGCCGCGACCGTCGGCGAGCCAGCTCGTTCGCGCCTGGTTCAACGAGGCGATCACAGCGCCTCGCGTCTTTCTCTGGCGCCAGCCGTTTCGCTCGAACGTCGAGCCTGACCACCTGCCCGAGCGGCCCGATGGCCGACGCGGCGTTCTGCTAGTGCACGGCTTCGTCTGCAACCGCGGGCTGTGGAATCCATGGATGCGCGAACTTCGCGCGCGCGGGATTCCGTTCGTCGCGATCAACCTGGAGCCGGTGTTCGGATCGATCGACCGGTACGCCGAGCGCATCGACGCTGCAGTCGCGCGGATCGAGTCGGCGACCGGGATGCCGGCGGTGCTCGTCGGCCACAGCATGGGTGGCGTCGCGATTCGCGCGTGGCTGGCGCGCTTCGACGCGCATGCGCGCGTTCACCGCGCGATCACGATCGGTAGCCCGCACCAGGGGACATGGCTTGCGCGCTTCGGCCACACGATCAACGGTCGGGAGATGCGGCTCGAGAACCCGTGGCTCGCGAAGCTCGCGACCGGCGAGACCGCCAAGCACTACGAGCGCTTCTCCTGCTTCTTCGGACACTGCGACAACATCGTGTTCCCGGCCGCCTCGGGCATGTTGCCGGGGGCGCAGAACATCCACCTGCCAGGCACGGCCCATGTTCACATGGCGTTTCACCCGCAGGTGTTCGACGAAGTTTGTCGCTGGCTCCGTTGAGGGGCGACGGTCGTCGCGTCAGAACACGCGGTCGGTCGGCAGCCGCTGTTCGGCGCCGAGTTCGCCGTTCCACGCCACGCGTTCGTAGACCGGCGCAAAGTCGGGTGCGGTCGCGTCGATCAGCTGGCTGAACGAATCGATCACGAAATATGTCGACTGATAGCTGTCGATCTTGTAGCGTGTGCGCATGATGCGTTCGAGATCGAAGCCGAGCCGCTGCGGGGCGGCGCTCGTGATGCTGTGGCGCAATTCGCCAGCCGATGACAGGATGCCCGCGCCATACGCGCGCAACCCAGTGTCGGTTGCGATCAAACCGAACTCGACCGTGTACCAATAGAGCCGCGCCAGGTACTCGCACGACCCCAGCCGGCTTGCCTTCAATCCGCCGGCGCCGTAGGCCTGCATGTAGTCGGCGAACATCGGCTCGAACAGCAGCGGCACATGGCCGAACAAGTCGTGGAACACGTCGGGCTCGACGACGTAGTCGAATTCTTCGGGCTTGCGAATCCAGCCGGTGACCGGAAAGCGGCGCTCGCTCAGCAGCGCGAAGAACGCCTCTTCCGGAATCAGCCCTGGCACCGCGACCACTTCCCACTTCGTAGCGCGATAGAGCTCCTCGCTCAATGCGTCGAAACGAGGGATTTCCGTCGGTGCACCCAGGCGCGGCAGCGCGCCGATGAACTCCTGGCACGCGAGGCCGGGCAGCTGCGCGGCTTGGCGCTCGTACAGGCGTCGGTACAAGGCGTGGTCGGCGGCGCTGTACGCGTCCCAGTCCTGCTCGCAGGTGTAGTCGCTGCGCGCGCCGGCATAGTCGCCGCGCGGCACGCGATCGCCCTGGCCGTAGGTAACCGGGGCGGCGCCGCGGTTCACCGCCTTGTCGAGCACGCCTACTTCAGCCATTTGTCCACCGTGCGCTGGTAATCGCCGTTCGCTTTCGCGAGGTGCAGCCACTGATCGACGAAGGACTTCATCACCGCGTCGCCGCGCGGCAGCAGCCACGCCATCTCGCCGTATTGCAGCGGCTTGTCGGGATTGATCGCGCACAGGCCCGGCTTGAGCTTCTGCTGCGTCAGTGCCTCGGCCGCCTCGGTGACGAACACGTCGGCGCGCTTGGCGAGGATCTCGTCGAAGATGGTCAGGTTTTCGGGGTGGATCGTCAGTTGCGCGGTTTTGAAGTTCGCTTTCGCGAAGCGCTCATTGCTGCCACCCGGATTCGCGATCACACGCACGCCGGCCTTGTCGATGTCGGTCACATTCTGGAACCGCGAGACGTCTTCGCAGCGCGCGATCGGCGTCTTGCCGTTGACCATGTACGCGCTGCTGAAGAACGCCTTCTTCTGACGTTCGAGGCTCACCGAGATACCACCGATCGCGATCTCGCATTTGGCCGCGCTGAAGTCGGGCAGCAGATTCGCCCAACTGGTCTTGACGATCTCGAGCTTCGCGCCCATCGCGGTGGCGAGCGAGTTCGCGAGCTCGATGTCGATGCCCTCGTACGTGCCGTCGGTGCGCAGGAAGCTGAACGGCTTGTAGTCGCCCGGCGTACAGGCGCGCAGCACGCCCTTCTTCATCACCGCATCGAGGGTCGATTCGGCGCCGACCGTCTGGGCCGGGCTCGCAAGGCTGCAGGCGGCCAGCGCGATGGCGGTGGCGAAGCGGAAACAGGTCAGCGTCATGGTCACTCCGTGGGGCAGGTTCATCGAACGCCAGATTCTGGCTCGGCCTTCAACACGCCGCGCCGCACCTGGTCGAGCTCGATGCTCTCAAACAATGCCCGGAAGTTGCCCTCGCCGAAACCCTGATCGCCCTTGCGCTGGATGATCTCGAAGAAGATCGGGCCGATCACCGTCTGCGTGAAGATCTGCAGCAGCAGTTCGTTTGGCGCGCCGAGGTGGGTCGCGCCGTCGATCAGGATGCGCAGGCGCTTGAGCTCGTCGAGGTTCTCGCCGTGGTTCGGGAGGCGCCGGTTCACGAGGTCGTAGTAGGTGGCGATCGTGTCCTGGAACTTGACGCCTTGCGTCCTCATACCGTCGATGGTCGTGTAGATGTCGTCGGTGCCCATCGCGATGTGTTGGATGCCTTCGCCGTGGTACAGGTCGAGGTATTCGGCGATCTGGCTCTTGTCGTCCGAGCTCTCGTTGATCGGGATGCGAATCTTCCCGCACGGGCTCGTCATCGCCTTGCTCTTCAGGCCGGTCAGCTGGCCTTCGATGTCGAAGTAGCGCACCTCGCGGAAGTTGAACAGGCGCTCGTAGAAGTCGGCCCATTCCTTCATGCGGCCGCGGTGCACGTTGTGCGTCAGGTGGTCGATGTAGGTCAGGCCGTTGCCCTCCGGATTGGCCGGCGCCCCCTCGATCGGCACGAAGTCGACGTCGTAGATGCTGATGTTGCCGATGGCGCCCGCGGCCGCACCGTCCTTGCCGTGCCAGCGGTCGACGAAGTAGATCAGGCTGTCACCGATGCCCTTGATCGCCGGAATGTTCAGCTCCATCGGACCGGTGTGGTTGTCGAAGCCCCAGGCGCCGAGTTCGAGGGCGCGCTCGTAGGCCTGCTTCGCATCCTTCACGCGAAATGCCATCGCACAGACGCTCGGCCCGTGCTGGCGCGCGAAACGCTGCGCGAACGAGTTCGGCTCGGCGTTGATGATGAAGTTGACCTCGCCCTGGCGGTACAGCGTCACGCTCTTGGTGCGGTGCTTGGCGATGGCCGTGAAGCCCATCGTGCGGAAGAGGTCGCCGAGCGCGGCCGGGTCGGGCGCCGCGTACTCGACGAACTCGAAGCCGTCGGTGCCCATCGGATTTTCCCAGGGGATGAATTGCATGCTCGCGCTCCTTGCAGTCGATCCGAGACTGTAGATTCGTCGGCTCGCAGGTTTGTTGCAAGTTCAGGCTCGTTTTGACTGGCATGCGCATGAAAGATGCAAAATACAGTTAATGGAAACTGCAGAACAGCTGGATGCGATCGATCGACGCATTCTTCGGGCGTTGCAAGCCGACGGCCGGATGATCTATGACACACTCGCCGCGCAGGTCAGCCTGTCGCCGTCGGCCGCGTTGCGGCGCGTCAAGCGGCTCGAGGAATCGGGCGTCATCAAGGGCTATGTCGCGCTGGTCGCGCCGGAGCGTGTCGGCCTCGGCCTCACGGCCTACCTGAACGTGCGGCTCGAGAAGCATTCGGAAGTGCACAAGCGCAACCCGATGGACCTGTTCCGCGCCGCGGTGCAGACCTGGCCCGAGGTGGTCGAGTGCGCCGCGCTGACTGGCGAGATGGACTACCTGCTGCGCGTCGTCGTGCAAGACATGGCGCATTACTCACGCTTCATCATGGACACGCTGCTGAAGCACCCGAGCGTCGAAGACTGCAAGACCAGCTTTGTGCTCGACCGGGTCAAGAACACGACCGCGATGCCGGTCTGAGAAGCGATACGTGCCGATGCAGCGTCAGATCTCGCGCACCAGTTGCAGCGTGGCGGTCTGCGAGAGGTTCAACAACGTCGCGATGTCGTTCACGTCGTCCGGGATCGCCGGGTTGTCCCAGCCCTGCGCGGTGTGGCGCGCAAGGCGCAGCGCCAGCGTCACGCTTTGCACGCTGGGGCTGTCCGCGTGGCGATCGTCGCTGATGCGGATCAGCAGTTCCGGCAGGCGCCAGGCCTTCATCAGCGCCTGCTGCAGATCGGCCAGCTCGATGCCGAGCACGGCCCGCTGGGCGGCGCTCGAGCGCAGCGCCGGATCGGCGCGCTGGGCAAGGCGGATGCGCAGCGCCAGCACCGGTGCATGGCACCACAGCAGCATCTCGGCAAAGTCGTGCAGCAGAGCGGCGGCATGGATCACCGCGGCGTCGTGGTCCATCCGGTGCACCGCGAAACCGAGCGCGAAGTTCGCGCCGCGATGCGCGCGGCTCAGCGTGTCGGTCAGGCCGTCCAGCGCCTCGGGCATGTCGGCGAGCCGATCCTCGATCGTCGGCTGTGCACCGAACGCGGCGAAGAACGGCGAGATGCCCATCATCACCAGCGCCGAGGTCACGGTCTCGACATCGGTGACGACCCGTGCACTGCGATGGGCGCAGGCATAGGCCAGCACCTTGAGCGTCATCAGCGGGTCGCCCGCGATCATCTCGCCGATGCCATTCGCATCGACGCTGTCTTCGTTCGCGCGCAGCGCTTCGAGCGCGTCGGCGGTGTGCGCGAGCACCGGGATCTCGGCGCTGTGGAAGTGCGCCGTCCAGGCAGCCAAGTCACGCAGCGGCTGTGTCAGCTGCGGTGGCGGCAGGCCATGGTCGGTCATCGGCATGACACGATATCGGCGCGATGGGTGTCTGGCTTGAGCGTCAGCCTGGCGGGCCGATCGACAGCACGTGGCCCTCGGCGGGATTCACGCGGCCCCCGAGCAACTCGGCATAGGTGGCCTCGATCGCCGCCCGTCCGTGATCGTGCACGACGCGCAGCCACGGGCGCTGCGCCGCTGTCACCGGCCGCATGAAGGCGGTCCAGGCCTCGGCGATGCGCTGCTGCAGCCCCGCCGGGCCCCAGTCGGCGTTGCGCTTCTTGATCTGCGCTGGTGCGAAGAACAGCGTCGGCTTCGGCCCGGGCAGGCCCTTGCCGCTGCCGAGCTCGTCCCAGTGCGTGCCGCCGACCGAACAGCTGTACATCAGCTGTTCACCGAAGCGCTGGTGGACGCGTGCGCGCAACTCGGCGCTGCCGCTGAAGTCGACGTACACGGTTGGCGCGTCGGCCGGCAATGTGTCGATCGCGTCGTAGGCCAACACCGCGTCGTAGCAGCCCAGCGATCGCGTGAACGCCAGGTTCGGCGGCGAGGTCAGGCCGACGACCCTCGTGCCACCTGCGCCGCGCCGCTGCGCCAGGCAGAACGCGGTGCCATAGGCGGTCTTGCTCGACGCGCTCGACAGGATCACCGCATCGGCGTCGAAGAAGCCGTTGTCGGCCAGAAAATCGTCGATCAGGAACGAGGTAGCGAACAGCGGCCGCAACAGCGCCTGTTCGGCCTCACGAGCCGGCGCGTAGCCGGGGTCGGTGCTGCAGCGCAGGTAGTGGTTGTAGACCGGGTGCAGCTCGCGGCGGTGTTCCGCGCCATCGGAGAAACCAGTGGTATTGATGCGCGTGGGCTGCAGCACGACATCGCTGGCGATCGGAAAGTAGCCGTAGAAGCGCTCGCCGACCGCCACGCCTTCGCAGCGCGACTCCGTCACGTTCGCGAAGCCCCACACCGGGATGCAGCCGGTCACGGCGTCGCCGGTCGGGAAGAAGCCCCAGTAGTTCATCGCGTCGCCGAACGCTGCGTAGGTGATGTTGTTGGCGGTCAGCGCGAAGGTGTCGATCGCCAGGTGCACGGCGCCGTCCGGCAGCGGCCCCGGGTCGGTCTCGATCCAGCGCGTCGCGCTCAGGTTGCGTCGGTCGACGACGAAGGTCTGGGTCATCGGTCTTGTCTCCGGACTCGGCGCGATGCAAGCCTGCGCTCTACCATCGAGTATCGCGTTTTCGGAGCCGCCATGAACACGGTCGCACTGCCAGACGGAACCTCGCTGCCTTCTCTCGGCCTGGGTACCTGGCACCTGGGCGAGTCGGCGCGCAACCGCGCGCTCGAGATCGCGGCGGTGCGCCTGGCGATCGAGATCGGCTATCGCGTGATCGACACCGCCGAGATGTACGGCGAGGGCGGCGCCGAGGAGGTCATCGGCCAGGCGGTGGCCGAGGCCATGCGCGCTGGCACGGCGACGCGCGAACAGCTCTTCATCGTCAGCAAGGTCTACCCGCACAACGCGAGTCGCAGCGGCACCGTGGCGGCCTGCGAGCGCAGCCGACGGCGCCTCGGACTCGACCATATCGATCTGTACCTGCTGCACTGGCCCGGGCCGCATCCGCTGCGCGAGACGCTCGCCGGCTTCGAGGCGCTGCAGGCCGAAGGCCGGATCCTGCATTGGGGTGTCAGCAACTTCGACACCGACGAGATGCGCGCACTCGGCCGCATCGCAGGCGGCAAACGCTGCACCGCGAACCAGGTGTACTACTCGCTCAGCGCGCGCGGCGCCGAGTTCGACTTGCTGCCGTGGCAGCGCGAACGCTCGATGCCGCTGATGGCATATTGCCCGCTCGACCAGGGCGGGTTGGCGAACCAGGCGGTGCTGCGACAGATCGGCGCACGGCACGGCGCGTCGGCGTCGCAGGTCGCGCTCGCGGCGCTGATGGCCGAGCCCGGCGTGATGGTGATTCCGAAGGCGCTGCGCGAAGTGCATCTGCGCGAGAACTTCGCGGCCGGCGAACTCGCGCTCAGTGCTGCCGATCTCGGGGAGATCGCGCAACGCTTTCCGGCGCCGCGCCGCAAGATGGCGCTGGCGATGCGTTGAGCAACGACACCCGGAAAGAAAGTGCGGCGCACCGGACGACCCCCGGTGCGCCGCATCGGCGCGCGTTCACAGGCGCTGCACGCCGCTGACCCAGCCGACGAATTGGCCGTCCAGGTACAAGGCGCCTTCGGGCGCTCCGGCTTCCGCATAGAACTCGAGTTGCGGCGCCGGCCGCCCGGGGCATCCGGTCGGCTGCGCCAGACGGCGCGACCAGCGCGCCAGCGCTGCACTCGCGACGCGCAGGCTCACGGCGGCCACGCGCAACGCGGCTTCACGGGCGGGCCGCGGTGCTTCGACGAAGCCGGCGCGGGGATATTTGAGGCTCGACATGGTGTTGTCCTTCAAGGCTGGCGCGGGTCGACCGCGCGTGTGTCATGGGCTGTGCCGTTGTTTCATCTGGTCCAGTTCGCGCTTCAGCGAACGCCCGGCTTGCTGTCGCATCGAGCCGCCACCGGGTCGGTGACTGCCGGCACGGCGAAACTGCGCGTGGGCGATGAACGGATTGCGAGGCTTGCGGTGATTGACGGTGATCTTCATGAACGTTCTCCAGGTTGCCGACCGAGAAAGTGAAAGAGGCGAGACAGAAAACAAGACGGCCCGGGGGCAAGAGCGCAACCCGGGCCGTGTGACGACTGAAGCGTCGCGTGCGACGTTTCAGCGTGGCGGTGATCCTGGCCGTGCTGCGTGAGCGCCGGTGACCGACTCGAACTGCACCTTGAGCGACGCCGCGGCGCCCGGCGCGGTGCGCAGGGCCAGGGCAACGATCGGTGCATTGACGAGGGTCATGAAAGGTCGGTGAGGTTGATCGAGGGGCTCGTTGCGGCGAACATCTTGGCCTACAACTTGCGCAAATGATAAACCTTTGATTATCTTGCGCAAGGGGTATTGCGCAAGTTTCTTCAAGGGGTGTTGCAAAAGGAGCCCGCACGGATCGGCGTCCGGGCGGTCGGTCAACGCTTGGGCTTGAGCGGCTTCACCGCCGCCCGGGTCTTGCTCCACAGATCGCGGCCGTCGTCGGCGGGCGCGGCCGGGCGCGTCGCGCCGGGCTTCGCGGCGGTCGCCGGGCCCGGTGTCAGCACCTCGCCGAGCAGATCGAGCAGGCGCGCGCGGGCGCGCTGCGGGTGGCGCCGGTAGTAGGTCAGCACCAGGCCGACGATGAAGCGCTCGTCGTCGTCCTGCGGCACGTTGCGCTGGCTGTCGTCGTCTTTCGCAGTGGGCGCCGCCGCGCGCGAAGGAGCGGCGGGCTGCGATGTATTGGCGGCCCACTCGTGCGGGCCGTGCGGCTGGTCCATCCAGCCCGTGGGCTTCTTGCACAGCTGCTCGAACTGCCGCGCGAGGCGCTCACCGATCTGGCGCGAACGGCCCTTGATCTGGCTCCAGTAGCTCGGCTGGATCTGCAGCCGCTCGGCGAAACGGCCTTCGAGGCCGCGCAGCGTTGCCGCATCGGCGTGCTTGACGGTCGCGTGGACGAACTCGTCGAAGAGGATCAGGGCGTTCGCGAGGCGAATCTGTGCGACATCGCGCGGGCCGGAATTCATGTCGCAGATGATAAAGCGGCGTTGTGCTGGCGAAGCGGCTCGGCGACCCGCCGATCGCGACGCCTTCGAGGGAAAATCGTCTGCTTCAACGCCAACAGGACACGCTCGATGACCACGCTCGGAACGCCGCTCTCACCCCACGCCACCAAGGTCATGCTGCTGGGTAGCGGCGAACTCGGCAAGGAGGTGCTGATCGCGCTGCAGCGCCTGGGCGTCGAGACGATCGCGGTCGACCGTTACCCGAACGCGCCCGGCCAGCAGGTCGCACACCACGCCCGCACGATCACGATGAGCGACCCGGCTGCGCTTGCGGCGCTGATCGAGGCCGAGCGCCCGATGCTGGTCGTGCCCGAGATCGAGGCGATCGCCACGGCGATGCTCGAGGAGCTTGAAGCCGCAGGCGTCGTGCGCGTGATCCCGACGGCGCGCGCGGCGCGCCTGACGATGGATCGCGAAGGCATCCGCCGCCTCGCCGCCGAAACGCTCGCGCTGCCGACCAGCCCATACCGCTTCTGCGATTCGCTGGCGGAGCTGCGGGCCGCGATCGATGGCGCGATCGGCTATCCGTGCGTCGTCAAGCCGGTGATGAGCAGTTCGGGCAAAGGCCAGAGCCGACTCGACGGCCCGGCCGATGTGGCCGCAGCGTGGGACCACGCGATGGCCGGCGGTCGCGTCAGCCATGGTCGCGTGATCGTCGAGGGCTTCATCGACTTCGACTACGAGATCACGCAGCTGACCGTGCGCGCGCTCGGGGCCGATGGACAGGTCGGGACGCACTTCTGCGAGCCGATCGGCCATGTGCAGGTCGGCGGCGACTATGTCGAAAGCTGGCAGCCGCAGCCGATGCGCCCGGCCGCGCTGCAGCGCTCGCGCGAGATCGCGAAGGCGGTGACCGACAACCTCGGTGGCCAGGGCCTGTTCGGCGTCGAGCTCTTCGTGAAAGGCGACGACGTGTGGTTCAGCGAAGTCTCGCCGCGCCCGCACGACACCGGGATGGTGACGATGATCACGCAGTGGCAGAACGAATTCGAGCTGCACGCACGCGCGATCCTCGGGCTGCCGGTGGACACCGCGCTGAAGAGCCCGGGTGCGAGTGCGGTGATCTACGGCGGCGTCGATGCGCAGGCGCTGGTATTCGACGGCGTCGATGCCGCGCTGCGCGTGCCGAACACCGACCTGCGCCTGTTCGGCAAGCCGGAGAGCTTCAAGAAGCGCCGGATGGGCGTCGCGCTCGCGTTCGATGCCGACGTCGAGCGTGCGCGCAGGCACGCCAAGCAGGCCGCCGCCTGCGTGAAGCCGCGCGCGGCGTGACGATGCGACGGCATCAAGGTTCGCCGGCCGCCTGAGGCGCGTGGACCGCGCGTGGCGTGCGGTTTGCACGCCCGCCGTTCGCCGAAATGTCAACTTTTCTGTCCCGCAGCACTTGCCACCGGCAAGTCGTTACGCTGCCTGGCCGCGCGGGAACAGCGAGCCGGTCACGCACAGGAAAGCCCATGACAACCAACGAATGGTGGATGCTCGTCAGCCTGGCGCTGGCCGTCGGGTTGGCCGCGGGTGGCTGGCTCGCGCTGCGCTTCGCACGCAAGCGCCACGCCGCCGCAAGCAAGCGCCTGACCGACGAGTTGCTGCAGCGGTTCTCGGGCACCCTCGCTCAGGTCCGTGCGGCGCAGGTGCGGGCGCAGACCGAGCTCGAACAGGCGCGCAACTCGTTCCGGCGCCAACTCGCGGTGGTGGCCGACGAGCCTCGCGCTGCCGCCGCGCGCGCCGAGGCGCGCCTGCGCGCCGCTTACGACGAGATGGACCGGATGCGTCGCGGCGCGATGCCGCCGGATTCCGAGAGCGCCGAATTGACCGATGGTTTCGCCCCGACACGCCCGATGCACGACGGCATGTGAGCTGGTGCCCCTCGGCGAAGGAGTACCTTCGCCGATCCCCCAAGGGGATGCGGGCTGGCTTGGGGCGGCCCGGCGCTCGGCCCGTCGGCCTCGGCAAACAACGGGTGACTCGGCTCAGTCCTCGTCCTTCGCCTGGTACTGGCTCATCAGCGCCGCCTGCGCTGATGGCGGCACGGCCTCGTAGTGGCTCAGTTCCAGCGTGTAGCGGCCCTGGCCGCCGGTCATCCCGTTGAGTCGCGCCTGGTAGTTCAGGAGCTCCGACAGCGGCACCTGCCCGTTGACCATCACCACGTTACCGGCCAGCGCCTGCGTGCCGCTGACCTGGCCGCGCTTGGCCGAGAGGTCCCCGGTCACATCGCCCATGCTGCTCTCGGGCGCGGTGATCTCGACCTTGACGATCGGCTCGAGCACGATCGGGTTCGCCTTCTTGACCGCGTCGATGAAGGCCTTGCGCCCGGCGGTCGCGAACGCGATGTCTTTCGAGTCGACCGAATGCGACTTGCCGTCATAGACGATCACGCGCACGTCACGCAGCGGATGGCCGGCGATCACGCCGGTGTCGAGCACCTGGCGCACGCCTTTCTCGACCGCCGGGATGAACTGGGTCGGGATCGTGCCGCCCTTGACCTGGTCGACGAACTCGAAGCCGGCACCGCGCGGCAGCGGTTCGATGCGCAGGAAGACCTCGCCGAACTGGCCCGCGCCGCCGCTCTGCTTCTTGTGCCGGTGGTGGCCCTCGGCCGGCGCGGTGACGGTTTCGCGGTAGGCGATGCGCGGCGGCCGGGTGTTGACCTCGCACTTGTAGACATCGGTCATGCGCTCGAGCAGCGTGCGCAGGTGCAGCTCGCCCAGGCCGTAGACGACCGTCTCGTTGGTTGCGATCACGTGCTCGACCTTCAGGCACGGGTCTTCGTCGACGAGCTTCTGCAGAATCTCCCACATGCGCTGCTCGTCGCCGCGGCGCTTCGGCTCGATCGCCAATCCGTGCACCGGCACCGGGAATGGCAGCGACATCAGGTGCAGATGGTCGTCTTCGGCGGCGTCGTGCAGCACGGCGTCGAAGTGCATCTCGTCGATCTTCGCGACCGCGCAGATGTCGCCCGGCACGCCGCGCACGACCTCGACATGCTCCTTGCCCTGCAGCATGAACAGGTGACCGACCTTGAACGGCTTGCGCCCGTCGCCGATGAAGAGCTGGCTGTCGCGCGTGACGGTGCCCTGGTGGATGCGGAACACGCCCATCTTGCCGACATACGGGTCGACGGTGACCTTGAACACGTGCGCGATGACGTGCTGGTCGGGATCGGTCTGCGCATGCAGTTCCTTCGCGGCCGCGCCTTCGCCCTTGAAGAACTGCGGCGGGTTGCCCTCGGCCGGATTCGGCATCAGCGCCTCGAACACGTCGAGCAGTTCGGCGATGCCGGCGCCGTTGCGCGCCGAGACGAAGCAGATCGGGATCAGGTGGCCCTGACGCAGCGCCTCCTCGAGGGGCGCGTGCAGCTCGCGCGGGTCGACATCGCCGTCGTTCAGGTAGCGCTCGACGAACGCCGGGTCGACCTCGACCACCTGCTCGACCAGCGCGCGATGCGCTGCCTCAACGCCCGAAAAATCCTCCTTCATACCGGGGACCGAGCGCGGATTGAAGAAGCAGTCGACGACCTTCGTGCCGCCCGCGGCCGGCAGGTTCAGCGGCAGGCACTCCTTTCCGAACGCGGCCTGGATCTGCCCGACCAGCGCGGCCAGATCGACGCCGGCCGCGTCGATCTTGTTGACGATCACGATGCGGCAGAGCTGCCGCCCGGCCGCCCAGTCCATCATCCGCGCGCTCATCATCTCGATGCCGGTCACCGCGTTGACGACGACCGCCGCGGTCTCGACCGCCTCGAGCGCTGTCATCGACTGGCCGACGAAATCCGGATACCCCGGCGTGTCGATCAGGTGGATGCGGGTGTCGCGGTGCGTCAGGTGCAGCACGGCCGAGTTCAGCGAGTGCTGGGCACGACGCTCCATTGGATCGAAGTCGCTGACCGTGCTGCCGCGCTCGAGGCTGCCGGGCGCACCGATCGCGCCGGCCTTGCACAGCAAGGCCTCGGCAAGGCTGGTTTTTCCCGCGCCCGTCTGGCCGACGAGCGCGAGCGTTCGGATCGCCCGGATGGCGACGTGCGGGTTGGGCTGCGGCATGAGGCTCTCCTTGCAAGACAGGCTCGATCGGGTACAGCGTACGGGATCGATCGATCAGCGGCAATCGGTGCTCTCGACAGGCCGGCAGCCGGTAGAATGCGCGATTCAAACATTCGGTTACACGTGGCCCGCAGCTCGGCCGGTATACCGCATCTGTGGGGCCCGCAGCCGTGAACTTCTCGATCGCCCTTCCGCTGCCCGGCGTGCCACGCACGCGCAACCTGCCGCCGCTGTATGGGGTGGCGGTCAGCCTGATCGCGATCGTCGTGTGGGCCATGTGGGCGGCGTACTTCAACACCGCGCAGTTCGGCGACAACGTCGAGCAGTTCAACTGGGCCCAGAGCCTCGAGCTCGGCTACCACAAGCACCCACCGCTGCCGTCGTGGGCGCTCGGCGCGGTCATCAAGCTGTTCGGGCCGTCGATCTACTGGGCCTACGTGCTCGCGACACTGTGCCTGCTCGGCACTGCGCTGTTCACGTGGATGATCGCGCGCGAGCTGGTCGGCGATCGGGTCGCGGCCGCTGCATGCCTGCTGTGGGGGTTGAACATGACCTTCTCGCAGCGCGTGCAGCTCTACAACCACAACACGGTGCTGGTCCTGTTCTTCGCGGCGACCGTCTGGTGCGCGATGCGTGCGACCCGTGCACAGCGCGCGGCGCCGCTCTGGTGGCTCGCGACCGGCCTCGTCGCCGGCGCGGCGACGCTGTCCAAGTACCAAGCGCTGGTGCCGCTGGCCGCTCTGTTGCTGGCACTCGTCGGATCCGGCCGGATGAAAACGCCGGCACAGCGCGGCGGCCTGATGCTGGCAGCGATCGTGATGCTCGCGCTGTGCACGCCGCACGCCGTCTGGGTCGTGCGGCATGACTTCAGCACGCTGCGCTACGTCTCCGAGGCGATCGAGAGCGCGGGGCCGCGCCAGCGCATCGGCTTCGTCGTCGGCTTTGTCGCGAATCAGGTCCGTCTCTGGTCCCCGGCCCTGCTGGCGCTCGCGCTGTGCTGGGGCTGGCAGCGGCTGTCGCCGCGGCCTGTCGCGGCGGATGCCGATGACGCGACCGTGCCCGAGTTCCCGGCCTGGATGTTCGGCCTGGTCTGGGCCGGCCTCGCGGTGTTGGCGGTGATGGCGCTCGGGGCCGGCGCCAGCCTGCGCAACCACTGGGGCGTGCAGGCGCTGCAATTCTTCGGCATCTGGCTCGCGTGGCGCTGGGATCGTGCCGGCACGCTCGACCTGCGGCGCCTGGTCTGTGCCGCGCTCGCGATCCATGCCGCGAGCCTGGCCTGGTATGCGAGCGAGCACAACGACCCGAACGCCGTGCTGACGAGCCGGCGCATCGACACGATGTACCCGGCGCGGCGTCTCGCGCTCGCCGCGGTCGCGCACTGGAGCGCGTCGACCGGCTGCCCGTTGCGCTACGTCGCCGGCTCGGTGTTCGACGCCGGGCTGGTCTCGCTGTATTCCGGCGGCAGCCTCGGCGTATTCGACAACGAATCGGCCACGCCCTGGGTGCCCGCCGCCGAGTTGCGCCGCCGAGGCGCGCTTTACGTGCTCGACGAGGGCGACCCGGTGCCGCCCGGCGTGACCGATCTGCTCGTGTTCGACATCGTGCGCGGCGCGCACCCGGGCCGGCTGGGCAAGACCGTCACGCTCGGCGTGCTGCCGCCGGAACAAGCCTGTTCGTGACGAGAGCTATTGGAACGCGACCTCGGCGAAGCTGCGCAGCTTGCGGCTGTGGAGCTGGTCGACGCCGGCCTCGCGCAGCAGTTCGATCGCGCGGATGCCGATGCGCAGATGCTGGTCGACACGCTCGCGGTAGAAGTGATTCGCCATCCCCGGCAGCTTGATCTCGCCGTGCAGCGGCTTGTCGCTGACGCACAGCAAGGTGCCGTAGGGCACGCGGAAGCGGAAGCCGTTCGCGGCGATCGTCGCGCTTTCCATGTCGAG
This sequence comes from Rhizobacter sp. P5_A1, assembly GCF_056400745.1. NCBI lineage: Bacteria > Pseudomonadati > Pseudomonadota > Betaproteobacteria > Burkholderiales > Sphaerotilaceae > Rhizobacter > Rhizobacter sp. P5_A1. The sequence goes on along the minus strand of NZ_JBFUKR010000001.1, from coordinate 235,302 downwards.
CGCGATCGCACGGCTCTGGCTGAAGCGCCGCTCCGGCGTGCTCACGGCGTGCTGCGACGGCAGCAGCTCCCAGTTGCGGTTGTCCGTGCTCGCGACCGTGCCGGTGCGCATGATGCGCTTGAGCTCGTAGCCCTTCAGTTGCGTGATCTGTTCGACCGCGGTCTCGAGCGCGACCTGCACCTCGGCCAGCGCCGGGATCGGCACCCACAGTGGCAGTTCTTCGTCGAGGACGTGGTCTTCGCGCACGTAGCCGTGGGCGAGCACGTAGTCGCCGAGCTGCTGCGTGTTGCGCAGCCCGGCGCAGTGCCCGAGCATGACCCACGCGTGCGGGCGCAGCACTGCGATGTGGTCGGTGATCGTCTTCGCGTTGGCCGGGCCGACGCCGATGTTGACCATCGTGATGCCGCTGCCGTCGGCGCGCACCAGGTGGTAGGCCGGCATCTGCGGCAAGCGCGGCGGCGCGGCGCCGAGCTCATCGCCGGGCTGTGACGGCAGCCCGCTGCGGCGCGTGATCACGTTGCCCGGCTCGACGAAGGCGATGTAGTCCTGCGCTTTGGCGGCGCTGGTCATCGTCTCGTGGCCCAGGCGCACGAACTCGTCGATGTAGAACTGGTAGTTCGTGAACAGCACGAAGTTCTGGAAGTGCTCGGGCGCGGTGCCGGTGTAGTGGCGCAGCCGGTGCAGCGAATAGTCGACGCGCGGCGCGGTGAACAGCGCCAGCGGCTGCGCATCGCCCGGGCCGGCCTCGAAGGTGCCGTTGGCGATGCCGTCGTCCATCGCGTTCAGATCGGGCAGGTCGAAGCGGTCACGCATCAGCAGCCGGCGCTCGGCACTCAGGTTGCCCTCGAGGTGGTCGTTCTCGGCGAGCGAGAAGTGGACCGGGATCGGGTGTGCGCTGGTGCCGATCTCGAGCGCGACATGGTGGTTCTTCAGCAGCAGCCGGAACTGCTCGAGGTAGTAGTTGGAGAACAGGTCGGGCCGGGTCAATGTGGTCTCGAAGGTGCCCGGGCCGGCGACGAAGCCGTAGCTCAGGCGCGAGTCGGCGCGCGCGACGGTGTCGGTGTGCACGCGCACGAAGGGGTAGCAGGCGCGCACGCGCTCGCTCATCGCGTCGCCGGCGACGAAGGCCTGCAGTGCGCCGCGCAAGTGCTGGATGCTGCCGTCGTAGATCGCGCGCACCTGCGCGAGTGCGGCGGCCGGGTCGGTGAAGCGGGCGGGGGCGACATAGTTCGGTACAACGGACATGGTTTTCCTTCTGCGGTGCCGCCCATTTTCGCCCGGGATCGTCCGTGCGCCGGCGGCGCCGGTTGCATTTCGTGACCTCGCTTGTCCTACAGGCTAGTCACCACTCGGCCGACCGACCGCCGCCGGGGTCACTCCTATGGTTGAGCAGCTGATTTGCGAATCGGCCTTTTCACTCATTCATGCCTCAAGGAGCTCCACGATGAAAGTTTCCAAGACCCTGACCGCCCTGATCGCCGCTTCGGCGATCGTCGGCACCGTTGGGTATGTGTCCGCGCAGACCCAGAGCAACGAACCGGCGACGACCCCGTCGCAGAGCACCGAGCCGATGCCGAGCCAGAGCGCGCAGCCTGCCGCCCCGGCGCCCGACACGTCGACGCAGTCGACACCCTCGACCACGCCGGATACCTCGAGCACACCGTCGTCGAGCAGCAGCACGCCGTCATCGTCGGACAGCAGCAGCACACCGGCGACCAGCGAGCCGCAACCGAAGGCCGACCGCAACTGAGGTCGCGATGAAGTTCGGCAGCCCCTTCGCCCTCGACGTCGAGCTCTTCGCGGGCCTCAGGCAAGGGGTGTTGCTGGGCGCCGCCGTGCTGGTGCTGACGCTCCCGCCGGCGGGTCTGGCAACCCTGCGCGCGATGGCGCCCCCGCGTGTGCCCCACGCGAGCGCCGCGCTTGTGCCGCATCTGGCCGATTTCGCCGGGCACGCGGCTTCGGCCGATGCCCGTTTCGTCGCGAACTGGGTCGCCGATGCGCACGACAACCGGCACCTGCCGTTCGTGATTCTCGACAAGCGCGACGCGCGCGTCTTCGTGTTCGACGGCCAGGCCAGGCTGATCGACTCCAGCCCCGTGCTGCTCGGATTCGCCGTCGGCGACGACTCGGTCGCCGGCATCGGCAAGCGCCCGATCGCGCAGGTGCGCGAGACCGAGCGCACGACGCCGGCAGGGCGCTTCAACAGCCAGCCCGGGCGCAACGCCTCGGGCGAAGAAGTGATCTGGGTCGACTACGACGCGGCCGTCTCGATGCACCGCGTGCGGCCGGTCGACCCGAAAGAACGTCGGCTCGAACGGCTTGCATCCAATGACCCGTCGCAGCGCCGCATCTCATACGGCTGCATCAACGTACCGGTGGCGTTCTTCAACAGCGTCATCGAGCCGCTGCTCGGCGCTCAGCGTGGCGTGATCTACGTGCTGCCCGAATCGAAGGGCGTGCGGCAGGTGTTTGCCGGCGCGTATCCGGTCGATCCGGAACTGCATCGGATGTAACAGATTCCCCGTCGCGCCGGCCGGTCTTTGGCCGCGCGGCCGCTCACTCCAACGACAATTCGCCCCGGCGTGCCGCCATCGCGGCCGCCCGGTGGGAGTAGCTCGTTCAGCCTCGCCGCTGACCATTGTTTCCACCGAGGATTGTTCCGATGGCCCGTCGAGGCAAGAGGCTGTTTGCCGCAGCCGCCGTGTTGTTTTGTGCCTCGCTGTGCCAAGCTGCCGCAGCGCCCGATTTCGGCGCCGAACCGGCTTCGGACGCGGCCCGTTATGCCGCGAGCCAGGTGCTCGCAAGCGCCGACCACCGCGGCCAGCCATTCGCGATCGTCGACAAGCGCAACGCGCGGCTCTACGTGTTCGATCCGGCCGGCCGCCTGGCCGGCGCCTCGGCCGTGCTGCTCGGCCTCGCCGCCGGCGACACCGCGATTGCCGACATCGCGCAGCGCCAACCCGCGAGCCTGGCCCCGCACGAGCGCAGCACGCCGGCGGGCCGTTTCGAATCGCAGCCTGGCCACAACGACAAGGGCGAAGCGATCGTCTGGATCGACTATGCCGCGTCGCTCGCGATCCACCGGCTGCGCCCGGCGCCCTGGTACGAGCACCGTGCCGAACGGCTCGCGTCGCCCGAGCCTGACGACAACCGCATCTCGTACGGCTGCGTCGTCGTGCCGGTCGCGTTCTACGACGCTGTCGTCGAGCCGAGCCTCGGTCAGCATCGCGGCGTCGTCTATGTGCTGCCCGAGGCGAGCCCGGTGCAGGCACTGTTCGGCCCGATCGAACTCGCGAACCGCGAGGCCACGCCCAGGCTCTAGCGGACACACCCGTACACTGCGCCCCGGCACGAACAGTGCATGGAGCGTGACGATGAAGGTGTTGGTACTCGGCAGCGGCGTGATCGGTGTGTCATCCGCCTACCAGCTCGCGCTGGCGGGCCACGAGGTGACGGTGGTCGACCGCCAGCCCGCGGCGGCGCTCGAAACGAGCTACGGCAACGCCGGCGAAGTCTCGCCCGGCTACTCGGCGCCGTGGGCGGGGCCGGGCGTGCCGATCAAGGCGATCAAGTGGCTGCTGATGCAGCACCGGCCGCTCGTGATCCGCCCCAACATCGACCTGAACCTGCTGCGCTGGGGCGTCGCGATGCTGCGCAACTGCACCAGCGCGCGCTACGAATTGAACAAGAGCCGGATGGTGCGGCTGGCCGAGTACAGCCGCGACTGCCTGAGGGCGCTGCGCAGCGAAACCGGCATCCGATACGACGAGCGCATGCAGGGCACCTTGCAGCTCTTTCGCACGCAGGCGCAGCTCGACGGCACGGCCGCCGACATCGCGATCCTGCGGCGCTACGGGGTCGCGTTCGAGCTGCTCGACCGTGACGGCTGCATCCGCCACGAGCCCGCGCTCGCGACGGTCAGAGACAAATTCGTCGGCGGCCTCCTGCTGCCCGGCGACGAGACCGGCGACTGCTTCAAGTTCACGCAGAACCTCGCTGCGCTGGCGGTCAAGCAAGGGGTGCAGTTCCGCTATGGCACGCAGATCAAGAAGCTGGCGCTGGCCGGCAAGCAGATCGACGGTGTCGTCACCGATTCGGGCACCCTCAAGGCCGACGCCTACCTGGTCGCGCTCGGCAGCTACTCGCCGCTGCTGCTGAAGAACGTCGGCATCCGCATCCCGGTCTACCCGGTCAAGGGCTACTCGATCACGGTGCCGATCACCGACGCGGCCGGCGCGCCCGAGTCGACCGTGATGGACGAGAGCCACAAGGTCGCCGTGACGCGCCTGGGCGACCGCATTCGCGTCGGCGGCACCGCGGAGCTCGCCGGCTACACGCTGAAGTTGCATGACGCGCGCCGGCAGACGCTCGAGCACGTCGTCACCGACCTGTTCCCCCACGGCGGCGACGTGGAGCGCGCCGAGTTCTGGTGCGGCCTGCGCCCGATGACGCCGGACGGCACGCCGGTCGTCGGCAGCACGCGGCTGCCGAACCTGTTTCTCGCCACCGGCCACGGCACGCTGGGCTGGACCATGGCCGCCGGCACCGGCCGCGTGATGGCCGACGTGATCTCCGGCCGCGCGCCGGCGATCGACATGAATGGCCTGACGTTGGAGCGTTATCCGCGCGCCTACGCCTGACGAGTTCGACTTACAACCGGGGCGACAGCAGCTTGCTCAGCCGGTCCTCCGTCCCCTCGATTCGCTCCAGTTTCGGGTAGCGCAACCCGCCGCTGTAGGCGATCGCGACCGACCGATAGTGATCGCCGTCCTTCATCAGCAGCTGGATCGGCGCCTTGCTCGTCTTTGCGGCGGTGATCGCGGCCTTCAGACGCTCGGGCTTGTAGGCCAGGCCGTCGACCGCGACCAGCTGCACCGAGTTGCGCAACCCCGCGTCGAACGCCGGGCTGCCCCAGCGCACCATCGTCAGCATGCTCTCCTTGCCGACCTCGATGCCGAGCGAGTAGGCGAAGTCGTCGAACTTGCGGCGCTCGGCGAAGCCCTTCGTGAAGCTGTTCGGTTCCTCGCTCCACGCGAGGCGCCAGCCGGCCTGCTCCAGGCCCTTCAGCGGCGCGCCGGGCCGGTTCGTGTCGAGCCGTTCGCGCAGGAAGCCGGCCCAGTCGTGCGGCTGGACGCGGTTCAGCGCCGCGACGATCGCATCGAAGTCGTAGGTCAGCGGCGCGAGACTCGAACCCGCACGGTCGGGCGCGGCACCGAAGAAGTCGCGCGCGAAATCATCGAGCGAGCGCTGCCCGCCCGAGGCGTCGCGGATCAGCATGTCGGCCTCGAGCCAGACCAGCACCATCTCGTCGTAGTAGTCGGCCCCGCGCTGCCAGTCGCGCCAGTCGCGGCCCTCGTGCCGATCGCCCATCACGGCCTGGTTCGTCGTGTCCTGCAGGTTGCGCCACCGGCGGCCCGCCTGCGCATCGAGCCACGCGGCGACGCTCGCGAGGTTGTCGCGCATGTCGGCCAACGGCACCAGGCCCGAGCGCGCCGCGAGCACGTCGCCCCAGAACTGGGTCTGGCCCTCGTACATCCAGAGCAGCGAGTTCTGCATCGGCGTGTTCGTGTCCGGCGTCCACAAGTCGGCCGGGCGCCGGAACTTGCCGTTCCACGAGTGCACGTACTCGTGCGCGAGCAGGTCGCGGCCGACCGATGACTTCGCCCACTCGCTGAAGTAGCCCGGCGACACGCCGTTTTCGCTCGACTGCTGGTGCTCGAGGCCGATCCAGCCGAAATGGTCGCTGACCGCGAACAGGAAGTCGTAGTGCGCATAGTGGCGTGCGCCGAACAGCCGATCGGCCTGCGTCACCAGCGCGCGGTGCGCGGCGAGCTGCTCCGGCGTGATCGCGAGTTCGCTCGGCGTGTCGGCCATGACGTTCAGCATGACCGGCGTGCGGCCGCTCGCGGCGGCCTGCGGGTCGAGTTCGACGCGGGTCATGTGCCTGCCGGCGAAGACCGGCGAGTCGATCAGCGTCTCGACGCTGACCGGCTTGAACTGCGTCGTCGCGCCGCGCTGTGCCGCGGCTTCGAGCGCGGTGCCGAATTGCCAGCGGTCGGGCAGCCGCAGGCTGGGCTGAATGGTGATCCTGCTGTCGAGCGGCCCGGCGGGGTACAGCAGCATCGCGTTCCACTGCACGTTCAGCATTTCGGGCGTCACGACGACGCGGCCGCTGTCGCCGTCGACCGGCGACAGGTGCTGGAACTCGATCTCCAACATGTTCGTGCCGGCAGGCACGTCGAGCGCGAACGCGTAGACGTCGAGCGGATCGCGCTTCCACGCCACCGGCCGGCCGGCCGCGCTGATCTTCAGCCCGGCGAGCTCGCCGATGCGGCCGTTCGGCGCGTGGTTGCCGGGCAGCCACTGCGGGTAGTTCAGGCGCAGCGGGCCGGGCGCGACGGGGATGCTCTCCTTGATGCGAAAGATGCGGCGGTCGAGATCGGTCGCGTCAACGTGCAAGGTCAACATACCGGGGTACGGTGTGTCGTTCGGCGATGTCGCGGCGTGTGGCGCGGTGGCGGGCAGCGCCATCAACAGCGGGACGACAGCGAGGGGTCTGAGGGCGCGAAGCAGGACGGTCATCGGTCGGTGTCGAGCAGCATTTGAAAGGCGCCGACGATACGTCATCGGCATGCGGCTGTCGTGCAGGCGTCAGTCCGCGAGGTGTGACTTCGTTACAGTCGCCGGCGAGGAGGCCCGATGCCACACGACAGGATTCACGCGCCGATGGCCGGCACCGTCGTCGAGCTGCCGGTCACGGTCGGCCAGGCGGTGCGCGCCGGGCAGGCGCTGCTGGTGCTCGAAGCGATGAAGATGGAGCACGAGATCCGCGCTCAGGCCGACGCGCAGGTGCTGCACATCGACACGCACATCGGCGAGCAGGTCTGCGAGGGCGACTGCCTGATGCGGCTCGGCGCCGCGACATCGACCGCGACCGGCGAAGCGGCACCGCCGGCGCGCGCCGCGGCCGACCCGACACTGCGCGCCGACTTGCAGGAACTCATCACCCGGCAGGCCTTCACGCTCGACGCGCAGCGCCCCGAGGCGATCGCGAAGCGCCACGCGCTCGGGATGCGCAGCGCGCGCGAGAACGTCTCCGACCTGTGCGACGCCGGCAGCTTCGTCGAGTACGGCGCGCTCGCGATCGCGGCGCAGCGCTCGCGCCGCAGCGAGGCCGACCTGATCGCGAACACGCCGGCCGACGGCCTGGTCGCCGGCATCGGCAGCATCAACGGCGCGCGGTTCGGCACCGAGCGGTCGCGCTGCGTCGTGATGGCTTACGACGCGACCGTGCTGGCCGGCACGCAGGGCATGCGCAACCACCAGAAGACCGACCGCCTGCTCGGCATCGCGCTGGCCCAGCAGCTGCCGGTCGTGATGTTCGCCGAGGGCGGCGGCGGCCGGCCCGGCGACACCGACATGCCGGTCGTTGCCGGGCTGCATGTCGCGAGCTTCGCGAGCTATGCGCGCCTGTCCGGGCAGGTGCCGGTGATCGGCATCGTCGCCGGCCGCTGCTTCGCCGGCAACGCGGCGCTGCTCGGCTGCAGCGACGTGATCATCGCGACGAAGCGCAGCAACATCGGCATGGGCGGCCCGGCGATGGTCGAAGGCGGTGGCCTCGGCGTCTTCACGCCCGAGCAGATCGGGCCGAGCGCGCTGCAGTCGGGCAACGGTGTGATCGACCTGCTGGTCGACGACGAAGCGGCGGCGGTGGCCGCGGCGCAGCAGTACCTGTCGTACTTCCAGGGCTCAACCGCCGAGGGGTCGGCGGCCGACCCGCTGCTGCTGCGCGACCTGCTGCCCGAGAACCGCGTGCGCGCCTACGACATGCGCGAGGTGATGCACTGCGTGGCCGACATCGGCTCGCTGCTCGAGCTGCGCGCCGGCTTCGGTGCGGGCATCTTCACCGCGCTGGCGCGGATCGAAGGCCGGCCGATCGGGCTGCTTGCGAGCAACCCATCGCACCTCGGCGGCGCGATCGATGCCGACGCCGCCGACAAGGCCGCGCGCTTCATGCAGCTGTGCAACGCGCACGGCCTGCCGCTGGTCTCGCTGATCGACACGCCGGGCTTCATGGTCGGCCCCGAGATCGAGGCGCAAGCGCAGGTGCGTCATGTCAGCCGGATGTTCGTCGCGGCGGCGCATCTGCGCGTGCCGTTCTTCGCGGTCGTGCTGCGCAAAGGCTATGGGCTGGGCGCGATGGCGATGGCCGGCGGCGGTTTCCACGAGCCGGTGTTCACGGTCGCGTGGCCGAGCGGCGAGTTCGGCGCGATGGGTCTGGAAGGGGCGGTGCGCCTGGGCTATCGCAAGGAACTCGAGGCGCTGCCGGAAGGGCCGCAGCGCGATGCGCTGTACCAGCGCCATGTCGACGAACACTACGCGAAGGGCAAGGCGATCAACATGGCCGCGACGCTCGAGATCGATGCGGTGATCGACCCGGCGCAGACGCGCCAGTGGCTGTCGCGCGGGCTGGCGTCGGCGCGGATCGGCACGCGGCGGCCCGCCGGCATCGACCCGTGGTAGCGGCTACTTCGGGCCGGTGAAGCCGGAGTGCGGCGCGTCCGGCCAGTGGTGCGACTGCAGCGCCGGGTGCGCAGCCTCGTAGCCGAGTTCGACCGGCTCGCCGTCGTCGGCTGCGGCGACGATCGCCGCTTCGGCGCGCTGGCTTGCAAAGTACCAGCGTCGCACGTCTGCCACCCAATCCGCATCGTTCGCCATCACCGCCTCCGTACCGACCGCGACATGCGGCCCTCGATGGAGCGAATGTCGACGGCCGGGCGGCGGCACACCATCGGGTGATCGATCGAATCGCTGTAGGGGTTCGCCTACGCATCGCGTCGGGGCCGGTGCCGGCAGAATCACGCGATGAATTCATCCGTCCTCGAACAGTTCATCGCGGGCTCGGCCGCGCTCGCTCGCGCGCACTCGGAGCCGGCCGATTGCGTCGTCGCGATCGCGCCGCTGATGCAGGCGCTGCTGCAGCACGCCGACGCGTTCCTCGCGCCGCAACACCTGCGCGCCGACCCCGCGCACTACGCGCGCAACGCGATCTATGTCGCGCCCGACCAGAGCCTGTCGCTGTATGCGCTGGTCTGGACGCCGGGGCAGTGGACGCCCGTTCACGACCATGGCAGCTGGGGCGTCGTCGGCGTGCTGCGTGGCATGCTGGAGGAGCGCAGCTACATCCGCACCGGCGCCCAGGACGCGAACACGCGCTCGGCCGACACCGGGATCGAACTGCAGCGCGGCGGCGTGATCCTGATCGGCGCAGGCAGCGTGACCAGTTTCGTGCCGAATCCCGACCACATCCACCTGACCGGCGTCGGCGCCGACCGGCCGCAGGCGGTGAGCCTGCACCTGTACGGCCGCCACATGAACAGCTTTCACCTCTACGATGTGGCAGCGGGCACACGCCGCAAGGTGAACCTCGAGCACAACGAGAGCTGAGCACATGGACCGTATCGACGCCACCACCGCACCGCTGACGACCGCGGCCCAGGCCCCCGGCGGCCCGGCCGTGCGCCATCTGCGCCAGGTGCTGCTGTGGCCACTGCGCCTGATGCCGCTGCGCGGCGCCGAGGGCCAGCCGCGCCGCACGCCGTGGCAGGTCCTGCGCGACCTGGGCGACGCGTCGCCGTGGCGCGAGGTCGTCGACGAATACACCGGCGACAGCGCGCGCTTCCACGAGCGCCATTACAACGAGTTCGTGACCTTCCTGCCCTATGTGCAGCGCTTCCTGTACGGCGAAGGGCGCAAGGCGCGCGAAGGGCCACGAGGCAGCCCCGGCGGGGCTACTGGCGGCGGGCGCGATGCCGACGCGCCGATGCGCGTGTTCCGCCGCGACGACATCGCCCACGTGCGCGTCGTCGCACGGCCCGGCGACGCGCCGCTGACGCTGGAGGTGATCCACGTCGACCTGTACTTCTTCTTCGACGTCGACGTCGTGCTGCTCAATCTCGAGCTCGGCGCCAACGACCTGACGCTCGACCAGGCGCAGGAGCAGCTCTACCGTTTCGGCCGCGGCTACCCGGCGGGGTGGGACGCGAACGGTCACGCGCTGCACACGATGGCCAGCGTCGAATGGCTGGATGCGCGGGGCGGGGTGATGGCGCGCTCGGATTCGCAGCAGCGCGAGGTCTTCATGGCGCACGTCGCCGAGCACCGCGCGCCGCGCACCGCGGCGCACTGGGCCTTCATGCTGCAGCCGCTGGTCGCCGACCACTCCGACGAGCCCGGCGAACTGCGCTACCGGCAGATCGAGTACTACCGCATGCCGCTGATGGGCTACCTCGCGCTCGACGACCCGCGCGCGCTGACCCGCAACGATTTCATCCGCCTCGGCCTCGTGACCGGCGCGGGCGGCAGCGACAACGGCAGCCTGAGCGACGACAGCGCATTGCCCTACGGCGCCGACCACCTCGCCGATTTCGAGCAGCGCTACTGCTATGACCGCTTCTGGGCCAACGCCGGCGCGGCGCCGAACACGCGCTACCTGTGCAGCGGTCACGCGCTGATCGTGATCGGTGACGCGCGCTCGCAGTTCTACGGCTGCCGCGACCGCGGCGTGCTCGCGCAGTTCCGGCACCAGCACTTCCTGCTGTTCATGATTGCGCACTTCCAGAAGGCGGCACTGCTGATGTCGTCCGATCGGCTCGTCGAGGCGCTGAAGAACCTCGATGTCGGCGACGCCGGCAGCGTGCGCCGGTTCAAGCGCTCGATCCGCGGCAGCTTCGAAGGCTTTCTGCGCTTCACGCACCGCTACTGGTTCCACGAGGTCTCCGAGCAGGCGCAGGTGCGCGCGCTGTTCCACTTGTGCGCAACGCACCTCGGCCTGGACCCGCTCTACGACGAGGTCAAGGAGCGTATCGCCGACATGAACAGCTACCTCGACGCCGACAGCCTGCGCCGCCAGGCGAACACGGTCGTGCGGCTGACGGTCGTCACGATCCTCGGGCTGATCGGCACCGTGACGACCGGCTTCCTCGGCATGAACCTGCTCGCCGAGGCCGACGCGCCGATGAGCCGCAAGCTCTGGATCTTCGCGGTCGTGTTCGTCTTCACGACTGTGCTGACCTTCTACACGATGGGCAAGTCCAAGGGCCTGTCGGACTTTCTCGATGCCTTGTCCGACGAGAAGCTGTCGGTGTGGACCAAGACCAAGGCGCTGATCGCGGTGTGGCGGCGGTCGAGAGACTGAACGGGCCCGATGCCGCAGCTCACCGACCTGTCCGCGACCGCGCTCTCGGCGGCGATCCACGCCAAGGTGGTCTCGTGCCGCGAGGTGATGCAGGCCTATCTCGCGCGCATCGCCGCGGTCAACGCGGCGCACAACGCGCTCGTCAGCCTGCGCGACGGCGACGCGCTGCTGCGCGAGGCCGAGGCCTGCGACGCCGAACTCGCGCGTGGCACGAGCCGCGGTTTCCTGCACGGCATGCCGCAGGCGATCAAGGACATCGCACCGACGGCCGGCCTGCGCAGCACGATGGGCTCGCCGCTGCTGCGTGACGTCATCCCGCGCGAAGACGGCCTGATGGTCCAGCGCATGAAGGCCGCCGGCTGCCTCGTGATCGGCAAGAGCAACACGCCCGAGTTCGGCCTGGGCTCGCACACCTTCAACGAGGTGTTCGGCGTCACGCGCAATGCCTTCGATGCGCGCAAGTCGGCCGGCGGCAGCAGCGGCGGCGCGGCCGTCGCGCTGGCGCTGCGCATGCTGCCGGTCGCCGACGGCAGCGACTTCATGGGCAGCCTGCGCAACCCCGCCGGCTGGAACAACGTGTTCGGGCTGCGGCCCAGCCAGGGCCGCGTGCCGCTGTTCCCGGCCGCCGACGTCTGGGTCACGCAGCTCGGCACCGAAGGGCCGATGGGTCGCACGGTCGAAGACGTCGCGCGCCTGCTCGATGTGCAGGCCGGTCCGGATGCGCGAGTGCCGCTGTCGCTGGCGGCGCATCCGTCTTTCGCAGCGGGCTTGAACGAGATCGACGGTGCCTCGGCGCGGGTGGGCTGGCTCGGCGACCTGGACGGCTACCTGGCGATGGAGCCCGGCGTTCTCGACGTGTGCGAGCAGGCGCTGAAACGACTCGAGGGCACCGGCTGTGCGATCGAGCCGACCGCGCTCGGTCACTCGCCCGAAGCCGTCTGGCAAGCCTGGCTGGTGTGGCGGCGCTGGCTCGTCGCCGGGCGCATCGCGCCGTTCCTGCTGGACCCCGCGAACCGCGCGCTGATCAAGCCCGAGGCGCTGTGGGAGCACGACCAGGCCGCCGGCCTGACCGGCGCGCAGACGCTGCAGGCGAGCGCGCAGCGCAGCGCGTTTTACCGGCACCTGCTGAGCCTGTTCGAACGCTTCGACGTGCTCGCGCTGCCGTGCGCGCAGGTCTGGCCTTTCGAAGCCGACCTGCGCTGGCCGACCCACATCGCCGGCCGCGAGATGGACACCTACCACCGCTGGATGGAGGTCGTGATCTACGCCAGCTTCGCCGGCCTGCCCTGCATCAGTGTGCCGGCCGGCTTCAGCGCGGCCGGCCTGCCGATGGGCCTCCAGCTGATCGGTCGGCCGCAGGGCGATGCGGCGCTGCTGCGGCTGGCGCAGGCCTATGAGCAGGCGGCGCAGGCGGTGCTGCGGGTCAGGCCGGCCGACCGCGTCGTCGAGGCGTCGCGTGCATGACAAACCCAGTGCTTTCGCGGGCCCCGCGCGGGCTTCGTGACAGCACAATCCAGGGCTGCTCATCGCACCGGAGGATTTCTTGCAACGCTCAGCAGCTGTGGACCGATGGACGCGCGCGCTTCGATCCGCGCTTGCCTTGCTGGTGGCCTGGAACCTCGGCGCCGCCGCCCTGCCGGCGGCCGCCCAATCGGTGCCGGTGGCCGACTTCTTCAAGCCCGACGCCTACGCGGACGTGCAGTTGTCGCCTTCCGGCAAGCGCCTCGCGGCCACGATTCCCGCCTCGACGGGGCGACGTTCGCTCGCGATCGTCGACATCGCCGATCCGAGCAAGAGCAAGGTCGTCGCCGCCTACTCGAACGCCGACATCGTGGGCGTGCAGTGGGTCAACGACGAGCGTCTCGTGTATCGGGTCTTCGATCAGCAGGAGGCGCGCGCCAATCAGCGCGACGGCGCGGGGCTGTTCGCGGTCGATGCCGACGGTAAGGACTCGCCGCGCGCACTGATCGCGCCGGTCTGGATGGGCGGCAACACGGGCTCGAACATCAGCAGCCGCACGCTGCAGCCGGATCATGGTCTGTATCAGATGTTGCATGACGGCAGCGACGACGTGCTGGTCGCGCGCTGGGTCTGGACGAACTCCGGGGAGCTGTCGCACATCAGCCTGCTCCGGGTGAACACCCGCAATGGCAGCACGCGGAACCTGTCGGCAGGAGCGCCGGAGCATGTGCTGGCATGGACCGTCGATCGGCTGGGCGAACCTCGCTTCGTCGTCACCGAGTCTGAAGGCAGGCAGGCGCTGCACTGGAAGGCCAATGCGTCCGCGTCGTGGGTCAGGATCCAGGAGGCCTCGAGTGTCGAAGGGGTCATCTCGCCCGTCTACGTCGAGTCGGAGAGCCGTGTCTACGCGGTGGCGCGCGTCGCGCCCAACAGGGACGTGACCTCGCTGGTCGCGATGAATCCCGGAGCGGCCGCCGCAGGGAAGGTGTCGGCCGAGCCGCTGTTGACTGCCCCCGGATTCGACTTTCGCGGCGGTGTCGTGCGCAATCGGTCAGGCGCGGTGCTGGGTGTCAACTACCTGACCGAGGCGCACGCAACGCACTGGTTCGATCCGGCGATGCAGAAGATCCAGCAGACGGTCGACACGCTGCTGCCGGCGTCGAACAACCTGCTCGATTGCGGCGATTGCGAGAACGTCGAGAACGTGCTCGTGACGTCGTCGTCCGACCGCTCGCCGCGGGTGTACCGGATCTACGGCGTCGGCAAGGGGACGCTCGAGCCGATGGTCGCGGCGCGCCCCTGGGTCAAGCCGCAGGACATGGCGATGACCGACATGGTCCGCATCCATGCGCGCGACGGCCTGTCGATCCCGGTCTATGTGACCCGTCCAAAGGGACAGAAGGCCGCCGGCCCGGCGGTGGTCCTCGTGCATGGCGGGCCGTGGCTGCGCGGGGTCGAGTGGGAATGGCGCGACGAGGCGCAATTCCTCGCGTCACGCGGCTACGTCGTCATCGAACCCGAGTTCCGCGGCAGCACCGGGTACGGCGCCAAGCTGTATCGGGCCGGCTGGAAACAGTGGGGCCTGGCGATGCAGGACGACGTCGCGGACGCGGCGCTGTGGGCCGTCAAGCAGGGCTACGCCGACAAGGACCGCATCTGCATCGCCGGCGCAAGCTATGGCGGCTATGCGACGCTGATGGGGCTGATCCGCAACCCCGAGCTGTTTCGTTGCGGCGTCGAGTGGGCGGGCGTCACCGACATCGACCTGATGTACTCGATCCACTGGAGCGACCTCGACAGCGAGTACAAGCGCTATGGCATGCCGATCCTGATCGGCGATCGCGAGAAGGATGCCGCTCAACTCGCGGCCACCTCGCCGATCAAGCTCGCTTCCAGGATCACGCAGCCACTGTTCATGGCTTACGGGGGCGTCGATCAGCGGGTACCGATCGACCACGGCACGCAGTTGCGCGATGCGATAGGCCGGGCCAACCCGAAAGTCGAATGGAAGGTCTACGCCGACGAAGGGCACGGCTGGATGCTGCCCGCGAACCAGATCGACTTCTGGAAGCGCGTCGAAACCTTCCTCGACAAGAACCTGAAGGGCGCCCCTTGAATGCCGCCCAGGCTCCTACGCTGACAGCTTGAGCCCGAGTATCCCCAGCACGATCAGGCTCAGGCACACCAGCCGCATCGGCGCCGCCGAGTCGCCCATCAGCACGATGCCGAGGATCACGGTGCCGACGGTGCCGATGCCGGTCCAGACCGCGTACGCGGTGCCGACCGGCAGCTGCTTCATCGCGAGGCCGAGCAGCACGATGCTGGCGATCATCGCGCCAACGGTCAACGCGCTCGGCACGAGCTTGCTGAAGCCGTCGGTGTACTTCAGGCCGATGGCCCACGCGATCTCGAAAAGCCCGGCGAGGAAGAGCAGTGTCCACGGCATGCTCTAGAGTCTAGGGCCTGTCCACGCCAGGAGAAATTTTGATGAGCGAAGCGACGACGAACACGGCCCCGCGGATCCGCGTCGGGGTCGGCGGCTGGACCTTCGAACCCTGGCGCGACAACTTCTTCCCCGCCGGCTGGCCGCACGCCCGCGAGCTCGAATACGCGAGCCGCAAGCTCAGCGCGATCGAGGTCAACGGCACCTACTACAGCTCGCAGAAGCCGGCGACCTTCGCGAAGTGGCGTGACGAGACGCCCGACGACTTCGTGTTCTCGCTGAAGGCCTCGCGCTTCGCGACGAACCGCCGCGTGCTCGCCGAGGCCGGCGAATCGATCCAGCGCTTCGTGAATCAGGGCATTGCCGAGCTGCGCGAGAAGCTCGGACCGATCGTCTGGCAGTTCGCGCCGACCAAGCGCTTCGAGTCCGATGACTTCGAGGCCTTTCTGAAGTTGCTGCCGGCCGAGATCGCCGGCTTGCCGCTGCGTCATGCGCTCGATGTGCGGCACGAGAGCTTCAAGTCGCCGCAGTACCTCGCGCTCGCACGCCGCTACCGGGCCGCCACGGTGTTCACCGACTCCGACGACTACCCCTCGTTCGCCGACCTGAGCGGCGATTTCGTCTACGCGCGCCTGATGCGCACCGAGGCCGCGCAGCCCGAGGGCTGCGCGGCGGAGGTCTTTGCGCCGCTCGCCGCTTGCGCGAGGGCCTGGCGTGACGGCGGCGAGCCTGACGGACTGCCGCGCGTCGAAGCCGCGCAGCCCGCCGGGCCGCCGCGCGACGTGTTCCTGTACTTCATCAGCGGTGCCAAGGAGAAGGCGCCGGCGGCGGCGATGGCGCTGATCCGGGAGCTGGCGTGATGCCCTCGTCGGGCACGCCGCCGCGCGCCGCGGCCACCATCGTCGTCGTGCGCGATGGCCCGAGCGGCATCGAGGTGCTGCTGTCGCGCCGCGCCGAGCGCGGCGACCACAACAGCGGCGCCTGGGTCTTCCCGGGCGGCATCGTCGACCCGGGCGATCGGCGCTCGCACGGCTGCTGCGCCGGCGTCGACGATGCCGCGGCGAGCGCGCGGCTGGGCCTGCCGGCCAACGGCCTCGACTACTACGTCGCCGCGGTGCGCGAATGCTTCGAGGAATCGGGCCTGCTGTTCGCAACCGATCGCTCCGGCGAGCTCGTGCGCCTCGACGACGCGCCAGGCGCGCGCCTCGGCGCATGGCGTGGCCTGCTGCATCGCAACGAACGCACGCTGGGCGAGATGTGCCGTGAGTTCGGCCTGACGCTCGCGCTCGATCGCCTCGAATACCTGAGCCACTGGCTGACGCCGCTGGCGCGGCCGAAGCGCTTCGACACGCGCTTCTTCATCGCCGCCGCGCCACGCGCGCAGATCGCCGCGTTCGACGGCACCGAGATGGTCGAGCAGCTCTGGTTGCGCCCCGCCGAGGCGCTCGCGCGTGCCGACGAACTGAAGCTGATGACGCCGACGCAGAAGACGCTCGAACTGGTGGGCCGCTACGAGCGCGTCGATGCGCTGCTCGCGTGGGCGCGTGCGCCGCGCGAGGTTGCGCTGATCATGCCGCGCGTCGGCCGCGGCCGGCAGGGCACGCGGCCGGTGTTGCCCGACGAGCCGGCGTTCGCCGAGCTCGGCCGGATCGATCCCGAAGGCCATGGCAGCGGTTGCTACGACATCCAGGTCGGAACGCCGGTGCGGTTGTCGCCGCGGCTGATCCGCGTCACCGCGGACAACGGCAGCCTGATGACCGGGCCGGGCACGAACACCTACCTGCTCGGCGGCGGCGCGCGCAACGAATGGGCGGTGATCGATCCGGGGCCGCTGCATGCGGCGCACGTCGATGCGATCGTCGCGGCGGCGCCGGGGCCGATCCGCTGGATCTTCGCGACCCACACCCACAACGACCACTCGCCGGCCTGCGTGCCGCTGCAGGAGCGCACCGGCGCGGTCGTGCATGGCCGCGTGGCCGATCACGCCGAATGGCAGGACGCGAGCTTCGCGCCCGACGTGACGCTGCAAGGGGGCGAGCGCTTCGAGCTGCCCGGCCCGGACGGCGAACGCACGACGCTGCGGGCGATCCGCACCCCCGGCCATGCGTCGAACCACATCTGCTACCTGCTCGAAGAAGAGAAGCTGCTGTTCACCGGCGACCACGTGATGCAGTTGTCGACCGTCGTGATCAACCCGCCGGACGGCGACATGGCCGCCTACCTCGCTTCGCTGCGCGCCCTCGCCGGGCTCGATCTCGAATGGCTCGCGCCCGGCCACGGTTTCCTGATGGCGCAGCCGAAGCGCGCGATCGAGGCCATCGTCGCGCACCGGCTGAAGCGCGAGGCCAAGGTCGTCGCTGCGCTGCGCGCGCTCGGCCCCGTCGATGCCGACGCGCTGCTCGCGCGCGTCTACGACGACGTGAAGCCGCAGCTGCTCGCGATGGCGCTGCGCTCGCTGCGTGCGCACCTGTTCAAGCTGCGCGACGAAGGCACGGCGGCCGAGCACGAGGGGCAGTGGACTCTGCGATAAGGGCTTCACTCCCGCTCCCTTCGGGAGCGGCCGGGCTGAGGCTCCTACCCGCCCGACAGCGCCTGCGCATCGTCGGGCACGATGTCGTCCAGATGGCGCGTGCAGTTCAGCAGGCTCACCGGGTGCGGCGGCAGCGCGTCGACGATGCTCAGGCTGGTGTTGCCCAGGTGCGTCGGCGGGCGCATGCCGTCGGCCAGGCGCACATGTGCGGCCAGCAGCACGCGCAGCACGAGCCCGTGCGTCACGACCGCGACCGGGCCGCCGAGCTCGGCACGCCGTCGCACCAGGTGCGCGAAGGCGGTCGCGACGCGCTGCTCGAACGCGGCCGCCGATTCGCCGTTCGGCGGCGCGCCATCGAAGCCCAGCGGGTCGATCGCGAAGCCGTCGTAAGGCTGGCCGCGCCAGTCGCCGAAATTGCGCTCCTGCAGCAGCGGCGTGATCTCGATCGCGGCGCCGGTGGCCGCGGCGATCGCCTGCGCGCTGCGCAACGCGCGCGGCAGGTCGCTGCTGACGATCGCGCGCAGGCCCATCGCCCCGAGCCTGCGCGCCAGCGCCTCGGCCTGCGCGACGCCGCGCTCGCTCAGTGGTGTGTCCGCCGGTTGCAGCACGCGCGCAACGTTCAGCGCGGTCTCGCCGTGGCGGATCAACAGGAGGCTCATCAGGCGGCAGCCTTCGCGAGGTATCGTTCGATCAGGGACAGTGTCATCGGCACGCGTCGCAGAGGTGGTTGTCAATGATAGGAGCTGCGGGCGCCATGCCGGATCGATTCAGTATCGTCCTCGAGCCATCGGGGCATCGCTTCCAGGCGCCGGCCGGCGCGCCGATCCTGCGGTCGGCGCGCGACGCCGGCCTGATGCTGCCGAGCTCGTGTCGCAATGGAACCTGCCGCGCGTGCATCTGCCGGCTGGTCAGCGGGCGCGTGCGCTACGCGATCGAGTGGCCTGGCCTGAGCGCCGAGGAAAAAACCGAAGGCTTCATCCTGCCGTGCGTGGCGATCCCGGCGTCGGCGCTGGTGCTCGACGCGGTCAAGGTCACCGATCTGCGTTCGACCCTGTGAGCCGACGCGCGCTGCGCTACATGCTGCGCCGGTACTGCCCGCCGACCTCGAACAGCGCGTTCGTGATCTGCCCGAGCGAGCAGCATCGCACCGCGTCCATCAGCACCTCGAAGACATTGGCGTTCGCGATCACCGCGTCCTGCAGGCGCTTCAGCATCGCCGGGGCCTCCTTCGCGTGGCGTGCCTGGAAGTCGGCCAGCCGCTTCAGCTGACTTTGCTTCTCGTTGTCGGTCGAGCGCGCGAGCTCGAGCGTGTCGACGACCGGATCGCCGTGCGGGTTGCGGAAGGTGTTGACGCCGACGATCGGGTACTCGCCGGTGTGCTTCAGCATCTCGTAGTGCATGCTCTCTTCCTGGATCTTGCCGCGCTGGTAGCCGGTCTCCATCGCACCGAGCACGCCGCCGCGTTCGGCGATCTTCTCGAACTCCTGCAGCACCATCTCCTCGACCAGCTCGGTCAGCTCGTCGATGATGAACGCGCCCTGGTTCGGGTTCTCGTTCTTCGCCAGCCCCCACTCGCGGTTGATGATCAGCTGGATCGCCATCGCGCGGCGCACCGAGTCTTCCGTCGGTGTCGTGATCGCCTCGTCGAACGCGTTGGTGTGCAGCGAGTTGCAGTTGTCGTAGATCGCGATCAGCGCCTGCAGGGTCGTGCGGATGTCGTTGAACTGGATCTCCTGCGCGTGCAGCGAGCGGCCGCTGGTCTGCACGTGGTACTTCAGCTTCTGGCTGCGCTCGTTGGCGCCGTAGCGCTCGCGCATCGCGACCGCCCAGATGCGCCGCGCGACGCGCCCGAGCACCGTGTATTCCGGGTCCATGCCGTTGCTGAAGAAGAAGGAGAGGTTCGGCGCGAAGTCGTCGATGTGCATGCCGCGCGCGAGATACGCCTCGACGAACGTGAAGCCGTTCGACAGCGTGAACGCGAGCTGGCTGATCGGGTTCGCGCCGGCCTCGGCGATGTGATAGCCGCTGATGCTGACCGAGTAGAAGTTGCGCACCTTGTGGTGCACGAAGTACTCGGCGATGTCGCCCATCACCTTCAGCGAGAACTCGGTCGAGAAGATGCAGGTGTTCTGGCCCTGGTCTTCCTTCAGGATGTCGGCCTGCACGGTGCCGCGCACGTTCTCCTTGACCCACGCGCCGATCTTCGCGGCTTCCTCAGACGTAGGCGCGCGGCCGTTGTCGGCGCGGAACTTGTCGAGGTTCTGGTCGATCGCGGTGTTCATGAACATCGCCAGGATCGTCGGCGCCGGGCCGTTGATCGTCATGCTGACGCTCGTCGCCGGGTTCGTCAGGTCGAAGCCCGAATACAGCACCTTCATGTCGTCGAGCGTCGCGATGCTGACGCCCGAGTTGCCGACCTTGCCATAGATGTCGGGGCGCTCGGCCGGGTCGTTGCCGTACAGCGTGACCGAGTCAAACGCGGTGCTCAGGCGCTTTGCCGCCATCCCCGCGCTCAGCAGCTTGAAGCGCGTGTTGGTGCGGAACGCGTCGCCTTCGCCGGCGAACATGCGCGTCGGGTCTTCGCCCTCGCGCTTGAACGCGAAGCTGCCGGCGGTGTACGGGAACGAGCCGGGCACGTTGTCGAGCATCAGCCACTTCAGGATCTCGCCGTGGTCTTCATAGGTCGGCAGCGCGACCTTGCGGATCTTGTTGCCGCTGAGCGTCGTGTAGGTCAGCGCGGTGCGCAGTTCCTGGCCGCGGATCTTCACGACGTATTCGTCGCCGGCGTAGGCGCGCTGCATGTCGGGCCACATGCCGAGCAGCTTGGCTGCGGCCGGGCTCTGGCGCGCCTCGCGCTCCTCGGCGAGGTTGCGCACGGCCTCGGCGGCGCGCGAGCGATCCGGCTTGTCGACCACCAGCATCGCAGCCGACGCACGCAGCTGCTGGATCTCGCGCGCCAGCGCCGCCTGCGCGCGCGCATGCGCCTTGTAGCCGCGCACGGTGTCGGCGATGTCGGCGAGGTAGCGCACGCGCGCGGCCGGCACGATCGGCACCTGGTGCGTGCTGTGGCGTGTCGCGGCTTTCGGCAGCATGCCGTCGCACACGCGCATGCCGAGCTGAGCGAGCCGCGGCAGCAGCGCCTGGTACAGCGCGGTCACGCCGTCGTCGTTGAAGCGGCTGGCCATCGTGCCGAACACCGGCATCTCGTCGGGCCGGCTCTTCCACGCCTCCTGGTTGCGCTGCACCTGTTTTGCGACATCGCGCAGCGCATCGGCCGCGCCCTTGCGGTCGAACTTGTTGATCGCGACGAACTCGGCGAAGTCGAGCATGTCGATCTTCTCGAGCTGGCTCGCGGCACCGAACTCGGGCGTCATCACGTACATCGGCACGTCGACGAGCGGCACGATCGCCGCGTCGCCCTGGCCGATGCCAGAGGTCTCGACGATGATCAGGTCGAAGCCGGCCGATGCCTTCACCGCGGCGAGCACGTCGGGCAGGGCCTGGCTGATCTCGCTGCCGAAGTCGCGTGTCGCGAGGCTGCGCATGAAGACCTTTTGCTCGCCGCGCCACGGCTGGATCGCGTTCATCCGGATGCGGTCGCCGAGCAGCGCGCCGCCGCTCTTGCGGCGCGACGGATCGATGCTGATGACCGCCACCCGCAGCGCGTCGCCCTGATCGAGACGCAGCCGGCGGATCAGCTCGTCGGTCAGGCTCGATTTGCCGGCGCCGCCGGTGCCGGTGATGCCGAGCACCGGCGTCTTCGCGCTCGCGGCCTCGGCGTGCAGCGCGCTCTTCAGCGCATCGTTCGCCTGGCCGTTCTCGAGCGCGGTGATCAGCTGCGCCAGTGCACGCCAGTGCGGCTCGGTCCTGCCCTGGATCGCGGACACGGTCTTCGGCGCGTGCACCGACAGATCGATATCGCAGCGCATCACCATCTCGCCGATCATCCCGGCCAGCCCCATGCGCTGGCCGTCCTCGGGGCTGTAGATGCGCGTCACGCCGTAACCCTGCAGCTCCGCGATCTCGCTGCCGACGATCACGCCGCCGCCGCCGCCGAAGACCTGGATGTGCGCGCCGCCGCGGCTCTTCAGCAGGTCGACCATGTACTTGAAGTACTCGACGTGGCCGCCCTGGTACGAGCTGATCGCGATGCCCTGTACGTCTTCCTGCAAGGCCGCGGTCACGACCTCGTCGACCGAGCGGTTGTGCCCGAGGTGGATCACCTCGGCGCCCATGCCCTGCAGGATGCGCCGCATGATGTTGATCGCCGCGTCGTGGCCGTCGAACAGCGACGCCGCGGTGACGAAGCGCACCTTGTGCGTCGGGCGGTAGTTCGCGAGGGCCTTGAATTCGGCGGACAGGTCGGTCATGACAGCCCCCCGAGCGCCGGGTACGTCGCTCGACCCCCCGAGGGGGTGCGGGCCGGCTTGGGAGCGGCCCGGCGCTCGACCCGCAATGCGTTGATGGAAGGTTGTCTCATGTTTGTCTCCTCGCAAGGTCTTCAGACGACGGTGATGTTCTTCAGCGCCGGGTCGGTCGGCGGGTAGCGCAGCGCAAGGGCGGTCAGCACCTGCTTCATCGCGGTCGCGATCATCAGGTTGCGGTGCGTCTTCGAGTCGGCCGGCACGATCGTCCATGGCGCCCACTTCGTTCCGGTCGCGGCGATCGCCGCACTGTAGGCCTTCTGGTAGGCGTTCCACTGCTTGCGCACCTCCAGATCGCCGGGCGCGAACTTCCAGTTCTTGGCCGGGTCGTCGAGCCGTTCCTGCAGCCGCAGGCGCTGCTCTTCCTTCGAGATGTGCAGCAGGAACTTGACGATCACGGTGCCGTTCTCGCACAGCATGCGCTCGAAGTCATTGATCTGCGCGTAGCGCTGCCGCGTCTGCGCGGGCGTGATCCAGCCGCTGACCGGCGGCACCAGCACGTCTTCGTAGTGGCTGCGGTTGAAGATCGTCACCTCGCCGTTGGCGGGCACCTGGGCGTGAATGCGCCAGAGGTAGTCGCGGGCGCGCTCGGGCTCGGTGGGCGCCTTCCAGGCGACCGTGTGCACGCCGAGCGCGCTCATCTGGCCGAACACGCCGCGGATCGTGCCGTCCTTGCCGGCGGTGTCGGTGCCCTGCAGCACGACCAGCAGGCGGAATCGACGGTCGGCATAGAACAGGTTCTGCAGCTCGTCGAGCTCGGTCGCGAGCGCGATGGCCGCGAGCTTGTCGCTTGCCTTGTCGCCGCTGCCGAACGGCTTCGCGGCCGGATCGAAGCGTTTCAGGTCGAAGCGGCCAGCCGCGCCCTTGGCGAGCGCGGCGCTGAACTGGTAGTCCGCCAGGGAGGGTGTTTGTTTCGCCACGCGGGCTCCGGAGGTCGTTCAATTGACGTATACGTCAAGTGCGAGTGTGGGAGTGTATCGCCCTGCGCTTCCGATAGACTTTTGCGGCCATTGCGCTTCGACTGCCATGCCACCGACCCTGAAACCGATTCAGGTCAGCGCCTACACCGCGACCTCGGCCGTCGGCGCGGGCAAAGCGGAGATGCTCGCGGCGGTCGGCGCGCAGCGCAGCGGGCTGCGCCGCAACGACTTCGGGCCCGCGCCACTGCCGACCTGGATCGGCCGCGTCGACGGGCTCGATGCAGCGCTGCCGGGCCGGTTCGCGCGCTGGGATTGCCGCAACCACCGGCTCGCGTGGCTGGGTCTGAACGCCGATGGCTTTCTCGATGCGGTCGCGGCGGCGCGAGAGCGCTTCGGCCCAGCGCGTGTCGGCCTCGTCGTCGGCACCTCGACCTCCAGCATCGGCGCGACCGAAGACGCTTACCGCGTGCTCGATGCGCAGGGCCGGTTCCCGGCCGCGCTGCGCAACCCGACGCTGCACACCCCGCACTCGCTCGCGAACTTCGTGCAGCAGGCGCTGCGCCTCGAAGGCCCGTGCCTGACGATCTCGACCGCGTGCTCGTCGAGCGCGAAGGCGTTCGCGGCCGCCGAACGGATGCTGCGGCTGGCGCTGATCGATGCCGCGGTCGTCGGCGGCGTCGACAGCCTGTGCGACAGCGTGCTGTTCGGCTTCAACGCCCTGCAGCTGGTCTCGCCCGAGCCGTGCCAGCCCTTCGATGCGGCACGGCGCGGCATCAACCTCGGCGAGGCGGCGGGCTTCGCGCTGCTGCAGCGCGGGCCGGGGCCGCTGCAGCTGATCGGCCACGGCGAGGCCAGCGATGCACACCACATGTCGGCGCCGCACCCCGGGGGCCTGGGCGCCGAGCACGCGCTCGACGATGCGCTCGCGCGGGCCGGGATCGAAGCCGAGGCCGTCGATCACATCAACCTGCACGGCACCGCGAGTCAGCAGAACGACGCGGTCGAGGCGGCCCTGGTCGCGCGCCGCCTCGGTCCGCGCACGCATGCGAGTTCGACAAAGGGCTTCACCGGCCACACGCTGGGTGCGGCCGGCATCGTCGAGGCCGCCTTCAGCCTGCTCGCGATCGAGACCGGGCTCATGCCGGGCACCGTGAACAGCGAGCGGCTCGATCCGGCATGCGGTCCGCAGATCCGGCTGCGACCGGCGCGCGGCGACGTGCGTGTCGCGCTCAGTCACTCCTTCGGCTTCGGCGGCACGAACTGCGTGCTGGCGTTCGCGCGAGGCGCGTGAGATGAGTGCCTTGCCGAGCGTGTTCATCGAGGGCGCCGCCCTGTGGGCGCCGACGCTGCCGGGCTGGGAGATCGCGCGCGCCGCATTCCGTGACGAAGGCGCCGGCGTCGATCCGCCGGTGCGCCGGCCCGCGCCGGAACTTCTGCCGCTGGCCGAGCGCCGCCGTGCGCCCGACACGGTCGCGCTGGCGCTCGAGGTCGCGACGCACGCGGTCGCGCAATCCGGCCGGCGCGCCGACACGCTGCTCAGCGTGTTCACGTCGGCGCATGGCGATCTGGCGGTGATCGACGCGGTCTGCAGCACGCTGGCCAGCGCGCCGGCGCTGCTCTCGCCGACGAAGTTCCACAACTCGGTGCACAACGCCGCGTCGGGCTACTGGGGCATCGCGACCGGTTGCCATCACGCGAGCACCGCCGTCAGCGGGTTCGACCGCAGCTTCGCGGCCGGGCTGCTCGAGGCGCTGACGCAGTGCGTCGTCGACGAGCGGCCGGTGCTGCTGGTCGGCTGCGATGTCGCGGCCGTCGGCGCGCTCGCGTCGACCAACGACAGCCGCGGCCTGCTCGCGGTCGCGCTGGTCATCGCGCCGCGGCGCAGCGCGCACGCGCTGGCCGCGCTCGAGGGGTCGCTCGCGAGCGGGTCGAGTGCGCCGATCGCGTTGCGCTCGCGCGCGGCGCAGGCGCTCGCGGGCAATGCGATGTGCGATGCGCTGCCGCTGTTCGAGGCGCTCGCGCAGGGCGACACGGCGGCGCTGGCGCTGCCGCTGTCGGCGCGGCTGGCGCTGCGCGTGCGGCTGCACGATGTGGCCTGTCGGCATACTGCGTGACATGAGTCTGGCGCCTCCTTCGCACGACGTCGTCATCATGGGCGGCGGCCTCGCCGGCCTGACGCTCGCGCTGCAGCTGAAGCAGCGCTTTGCCGACCTCGATGTGCTGGTGATCGAGCGCCGCCGCCACCCGGTGCCCGAGGCCGCGCACAAGGTCGGCGAGTCGTCGGTCGAGATCGGCGCGCACTACTTCAGCCAGGTGCTCGGGCTGAAGGATCACCTCGACCAGGCGCAGCTGCGCAAGTTCGGCTTCCGCTTCTTCTTCTCGGAAGGGCGACGCGACATCGACCAGGTCACCGAGATCGGCGCGAGCCGCTACCTGTCGGTTCCGAGCTACCAGATCGACCGCGGCATCTTCGAGAACTTCCTCGGTGCAGAGGCGCAGCGGCGCGGCATCCGCTTCGTCGACGGTGCGATCGTGCGCACCATCGAGCTCGCGCCGGACGACGCTGCCCCGCATCGGCTGAGCTTCGATGCGGCCGGTGCGACGCAGCACGCCGCGGCGCGCTGGCTCGTCGACGCCTGCGGCCGCGCCGGGCTGCTCAAGCGCAAGCTCGGCCTCGCGCAACCGAACGCGCACGAGGCCAACGCGGTCTGGTTCCGCATCAAGGACCGCATCGACATCGACCGCTGGTCCGACAACCTCGCGTGGCGCGCGCGCTGCGACCCGCAGGCCCGCTGGCTCTCGACGAACCACCTGGTCGGCGCCGGCTACTGGGTCTGGCTGATCCCGCTCGCGTCGGGTTCGCATTCGGTGGGCATCGTCGCCGACCCGCGCCTGCACCCGCTCGAGACGATGAACAGTTTCGACAAGGCGATGCGCTGGCTCGAGCGCTACCAGCCGCGCTTGTTCGACGCGCTCGACGACAAGCGCGGACGGCTGCAGGACTTCGCGTTCTTGCGCGATTTCTCGTACGGCTGCAGCCGCGTGTTCTCGGCGCAGCGCTGGGCGCTGACCGGCGAGGCCGGGCTGTTCCTCGATCCGTTCTACTCGCCTGGCAGCGACTTCATCGGCATCGCCAACACCTACATCACCGAGCTGATCGCGCGTGACCGCGCGGGCCGCGCACTCGGCGCCCATGCCCGGGTCTACGACCAGATCTACCACTCGTTCTACGAGAGCACGCTGGCGCTGTACACCGACCAGTACGCGCTGTTCGGCGACCCCGAGGTGCTGCCGGTCAAGGTGATCTGGGACTACACCTACTACTGGGGCGTGCTGGCGCAGTTCTTCTTCCAGCGCCGGCTGACCGACCTCGCGGCGCTCGGCAGCCTGCGCGACGAGCTTGCGCAGTGTCAGGCCCTGAACCTCGCGGTGCAGGCCTTCCTGCGCGCGTGGTCGGCGCTCAGCGCGAAGCGCAACCCGGCGGTGATGCTCGACCATGCCGCGCTGCCGTGGTTCGCCGAACTGAACCGCGGCCTGAACGACACGCTCGACGACGCGCAGTTCCGCGCGCGCGTGCGGGCCTCGGCCGCGCAGCTGCGCGTGCTCGCGACCGAGATGCTCGAACGCGCCTGCGCCGAGCACCCGGCGCTGGATGGCAACGCGCTGCGCGCACGGCTCGGGCCGGCGCAGGCGTCATCCGCGCTGCTGGCCGCGTTCGCCTGAGCGACCGACTGCGGCGAACGCCGGGGCGGGCCTCCGCGCTTCGTGACATTGCACCGCCCGCGCTGGCACCCCCGAGCTCGCCGCGCCCTCCGTTTGGCGGCACAATCGCGGCCGTTGGGATGCTGCGGATACCCCGGGTCAGAAGGGCGCTGAACGCCCCGGCCGGGTCGCAGAAACAGGAGACGCTCGTGGTCGCAGGCACGATTCCGATCAAGACCCCGGAAGGGCAGGCCGAACTGAGCACGCGCCAACGCCGCGTGAGCCAGCGCCACCGCACCGTGCTGTTTCTGGTCGATGGCCGGCGCAGCGCGACCGAGGTGCGCAGCATGGCGCTGCAGGCCGGCGTGCCCGAGAGCTGCTTCGGCGAGCTGCTCGAGATGGGGCTGATCATGCTGCCGGAGCCGACCTTCGCGGTGCTGATCGACGCGCCGGTGGCGCCGGCCGATGTGCTGCACGTCGACCTGCCGTTGTCGGGCTTCGATGGCGGCGCCGTCGCGGCCGATTCGCTGCTGCCGCCATCGCGCTCGCTGTACCCGACGCTGTCGGGCGATTCGATGCTGGGCGGGCCCTCGACGGCCAACTTGTGGCAGCCATCTGACGCGGGCGCGCTCGGGGCGATCGATCCAGTGGTCGCCGAGGCGCGCCTGATCCTGCTGCGCGCGGTGCGCGCCGAGGCGCCGCTGGCCGGTTCGCTGACCCTGATGCGCTTGCGCCGCGCACGCACGCGCGCCGAACTCGCTGGCCTGCTCGACGAGGTCGAGGCCCGCATCACGAAGCCGCACCGCGCGCTGGCCGCGAGCCAGACGATGCGTCGCGTGCGCCAGCTGCTCAGCAGCCGCGTCGACTCGTCGCTCGCGCCGGCCTGATCGAGAGACCCTCATGACCTTTCTTGCGATCGACATCGGCAACACCCGCCTGAAGTGGGCCCAGTACACCTCGCCGAAACCCGGTGCAACGCTGCTGCACCACGGTGCGGTGTTCCTCGAGACGATCGACAGCCTGGCCGAGAACGAATGGCATTCACTGCCGCCGCCCGGCAGCATGCTGGGTTGCGTGGTCGCTGGCGAGGGCGTGAAGCGCCGCGTCGAGGAGCAGCTCGAGATCTGGGATGTCGAGCCCCGCTGGGTCGTCTCGAGCAGCCAGGCCTGCGGCGTCGTCAACAGCTACGACCACCCGAGCCGGCTCGGCGTCGATCGCTGGGTCGCGCTGATCGGTGCGCGCCACCGCGTGCTCGCGCAAGGGCCGGCGCGACCGGCGCTGGTCGTGATGGTCGGCACCGCGGTGACGGTCGATGCGCTCGACACGTCCGGGCGCTTTCTCGGCGGCCTGATCCTGCCGGGCTTCGGCCTGATGCTGCGCGCGCTCGAGATGGGTACCGCCGGGCTGAAGGCGCCGACCGGCGAGGCGGTCGACTTCCCGACCAACACCAGCGATGCATTGATGAGCGGCGGTGCCGACGCGATCGCCGGCGCGGTCGAGCGCATGAACCGCAAGCTGCTCGAGCACACCGGCCAGACGCCGCTGCTGCTGATGACCGGCGGCGCCGCGGTCAAGCTGGCGCCGATCATCGACCTGCCGTTCGAGACCGTCGAGACGCTGATCTTCGACGGGCTGCTGCAGCTGCAGTCGCACCGCCTCGCGTTGTAGTTCGCGTCAGGTTGCGAGCCAGCGCAGCGGCGGCACCGTGGCGCCGGGCGGCGGCGGGGTGCGAGCCGCGTTCATCACCATCGACAGCAGCGTGTAGTAGCCGTTGATGCCGATCAGGTCGACCGCCCCGGCTTCGCCGAAACGCGCGATCGCGTCGGCCCAGGTCGCGTCGCTGATGCCGCGATGCCGATGCAGCTCGATGCAGAAGTCGTGGACCGCCGCCTCGTCGTCCGGCATGCCCGACGGCCGGCGCCCGTCGGCGATCGCCTCGACGGTCTCGGCGGCGATGCCCTCGCGCCGCGCGATCGGCGCATGGATGGCCCATTCGACCTGCTGCGACCATTGCCGCGCCGTCACGAGGATCGCCAGCTCCGACAGGCGCTGCCCGATCGCGCTGCGGTAGCGTAGGTACTCGCCCATGCGCTGCGCGTGCGTCAGCAGTTCCGGGCTGCGCAGCAGCGGGATGAACGGGGCGAGCAGCGCGCCGCGCGGACCGTCGATGATCTCCTGCGCGGATTGGCGCTGCGCGGCGCTCCACTGCGCCTCGGGGATCGGCGCAAGCCGGTCGGCGCCGGCGGACGATGTGCTCACCGGTAGTCGGCCGAATCGGCCGAGTCGGTCGGCTTCGCGATCGCCTTCTTCAGCGCCGCGCCCACGGGAAAGTTCAGCGTGATGCCCTTCGGCGGGATCGGCTTCATGAACCAGCGCTCGTAGATCGCGTTGATCTCGCCGCTTCGGAACAACTCGGCAAGCACACCATCGACGACGCGCTTGAGCTCGGCGTCGCCCTTCGGGATCATGATCGCGTACGGGTCGACGCTGTAGCCCTCGGTGCTCAGCGCGTAGTCGTTCGGCGCCTTCGAGGTCGCGGCGATGCCGGTCAGCAGGATGTCGTCCTCGAAGAACGCGACCGCGCGGCCCGAGGTCATCAGCAGGAACGAATCGGCGTGGTCCTTGCCGTTGATGATCGTCAGCCCGAGGCCCTGCGCGGCGTCGAGCTCGCGCACGCGCTTGACGGTGTTGGTGCCGGTGGTCACCGCGACGGTCTTTCCCTTCAGATCGGCCAGCGTCTTCAGGTTGTCGGCCTTCCTGGCGACGAAGCGGGTCGCGACCACGAAGGTGGTGTCGCTGAACGCGACCTGCGCCTGGCGCTCGGGGTTGTTGACGGTCGAACCGCACTCCATGTCGATCGTGCCGTTGACGACCAGCGCGATGCGGTTGCCCGAGGTCACGGCCTGCAGCTTGGTCTTCAGCCCGGGCAGCTTGAGCTCCTTCTTCAGCGCGTCGACGGCGCGGTTGCACAGTTCCATCGTGTAGCCGATCGGCTGCGCCTTGTCGTCCAGGTACGAGAACGGGATCGAGCTCTCGCGGTAGCCGATTCCGATCTCGCCGCTGTCCTTGATCTTCTTCAAGACGCCGCCCGGCTCGGCCGCGAGGGCGCCCAGGCTCCCGGTGGCAAGGAAGGCGGCGGCGATGGCGGCGCGGCGCAGCAGGCGCGGGCGGGTGGTGCGTGGGTTCATGACGGTCTTTCCGGGTGACGCTGGGGTGAGAGGTAAAACGGCTCAGGCGCCGCTGGCCGCGCCGGCGAGCGCCTGCTCGATCGACAGTGACAGCAGGTCGACGATCTGCGCGATCTCGGCCTCGCTGACGATGAACGGCGGCGCGAGCAGCACGTGGTCGCCGTGCCGGCCGTCGATCGTGCCGCCCATCGGGTAGACGAGCAGGCCGTTGGCCATCGCCTGCGCCTTGATCTGCGCATGCAGCTTCAGGCCCGGATCGAACGGCAGCTTGCTGGCGCGGTCGCGCACCAGCTCGACGCCGACGAACAGCCCGCGGCCGCGGATGTCGCCGATGTTCGGGTGCTCGCCGAGGCGATCGAGCAGCGCGCGCTGCAGGAAGGCACCGCGCTCGCGCACGCAGCGCAGCAGGTCGTCGCGCTCGATGACCTGCTGCACGGCGAGCGCCGCCGCTGCCGCCGTCGGATGGCCGATGTAGGTGTGGCCGTGCTGGAACAGCCCGCTGCCGCGGCGGATCGGATCGAGCACGCGCGCGCCGGCCAGCACCGCGCCGATCGGCTGGTAGCCGCCGCCCAGGCCCTTCGCGACGACCATCAGGTCGGGCGCCACGCCTTCCTGTTCGACCGCGTGCAGCGTGCCGGTGCGGCCCATGCCGCACATCACCTCGTCGGCGATGTAGAGGATGCCGTGGCGGTCGCACAGCGCGCGCACGCCCTTGAAGTAGCCGGGCGTCGGCGGCACGGCGCCGAGCGTCGCGCCGACGACGGTTTCGGCGACGAACGCGATCACGCGCTGCGGGCCGATGCGCTGGAACTCGGCGTCGAGTTCGGCGAGCAGGCGCTGCGTGTAGGCGTCCCGCGTTTCGCCCGCCTGGCGATCGCGGTACTCGTAGCAGGGCGCGACCCGGCCGACATCGATGAGCAGCGGCGCGAACTGCCGCCGTCGCCACTCGTTGCCGCCGACCGCCAGCGCCCCCAGCGTGTTGCCGTGGTAGCTCTGGCGCCGCGCGACGAACATCGTGCGCTCGGGCTGGCCGAGCTCGACGAAGTGCTGCCGCGCGAGCTTCAGCGCGGCCTCGATGGCCTCGGAGCCGCCGGACAGGAAGTAGACCTGGTCCAGCCCCGGTGGCGCATGGCGCACCAGCCGATCGGCGAGCGCTTCCGAAGCTTCGCTGGTGAAGAAGCTGGTGTGCGCATAGGCCAGCTTGTCGATCTGCGCGTGCATCGCCGCGAGCACGTCGGGGTGCGCATGGCCGAGGCACGACACCGCGGCGCCGCCGCTGGCGTCGATGTAGGACTTGCCGGCCTGGTCGGTGATGCGGATGCCGCTGGCGCCGACGGCCGTCAGCGGCACGGCGCGCAGCGAGCGATGGATCACATGACTCATGACTCAGACTCGAGGTGGAAACAAATGATTCTTCACAATCGTATGTTGCAACGTTTGTGCCATTCTGGCAAGGAGGGAATTACTTGGGGGCTGGGCCAGCGTGCCGCCGGGTCGGCGCCTGGAGGTAGGCGCCCGATTCGAACAGGCGCTGCTCGGCGCTGTCGATCCGCTGCGCGATGCCTTCGCCGGACTCCGCCACCAGGATCTCGAGCAAGGCCTCGACGACCGCCACCGCGGCCGCGACGGAAGGAAAGAACGACGGGCTGGCCGTCGAGAACAGCACGGGCACGTCCGCGGCCAAGGCCAGCGGCGACGCCAGGCTGTCGGTCAGCGCGACGATGCGGGCGCCGGCCGCGCGAGCACCTTCGACGACCATCACCGCCTCGCGCGAATACGGGGCGAAGCTGATCACGACGACGCTGTCGCGGCGATCGAGCGGGCGCAGCTGCATCTCGAGCGCGCCGCTCTGGCCGTCGATCAGCGACACGCTGTCGCGAAACAGCCGGTAGCCGTACATCAGGGCATAGGCGACCGGAAAGCTGGCGCGGAACCCGGCGATGTGAACGCTGCGCGCCTTGCGCAACAGCCGCGCGGCATCTTTCAGCGCCGGCGCGCACAACGCCTCGGTCGCGACCAGGTTGCGCTGCTGCGCAGAGAACATCTCGCTCAGCAGACCGGCATCGCGCCGGCGCGCAGCGAGACCCTTCGCGCGTTCACCGTAGCCCTCGGTGTGCAGCCCGAGTTCTTCGGCGAAGGCCGACTTCAGCTCCGGCCAGCCCGCGTAGCCCAGCTGCTGGGCCAGCCGGACCAGGGTTGCCGGCTGCGCGCCGGCCCGCTCGGCAAGCGAGCGCATCGACCCGATGACGACCTCATTGGGGTGGTCGACGACGAAACGCGCCGCCGCCTGCAGCTTCGGGCTCAGCGACGCGAACCGCGCCAGGATTCCTTCTCTCGCGCTCACGGCACCTCCCGATGCAACACCGATCCATTCGATGAATCAATTGTTGCACGCGCGGAACGGCGCAGCGCGGGCCGCGCCGGCCCCTCACGCTCTCAGAGGATGTAGCGCGACAGGTCTTCGTTCTTCGCCAGCTCGGCGAGCTTGGCGTTGACCTCGGCGGCGTCGACGCGCACGGTCTGGCCGTCGCGGTTCGGCGCGTCGAAGCTGATCTCGTCGAGCAGCCGTTCCATCACGGTCGACAGGCGCCGTGCACCGATGTTCTCGGTGCGCTCGTTGACGTCGAACGCGATCTGCGCAATGCGGCGGATCGCCTCGGGCTGCAACTCCAGCGTCACGCCCTCGGTCGCGAGCAGCAGCGTGTACTGCTTGACCAGGCTCGCGTGCGTCTGCGTCAGGATCGCCTCGAAGTCATCGACGCTGAGCGAACCCAGCTCGACGCGGATCGGAAAACGCCCCTGCAGTTCTGGGATCAGGTCGCTCGGCTTGCTGACATGGAACGCGCCCGACGCGATGAACAGCATGTGGTCGGTCTTGACCATGCCGTACTTCGTGTTCACGGTCGTGCCCTCGACGAGCGGCAGCAGGTCGCGCTGCACGCCCTGGCGCGAGACATCGGCGCCGCCGCCGCCGCCCTCGGCGCCGTACGCCGAGCGGCTCGCGACCTTGTCGATCTCGTCGATGAAGACGATGCCGTTCTGCTCGGCGTTCGCGAGCGCCGCGGTCTTCACCTCGTCGTCGTTGACGAGCTTGGCGGCCTCTTCGTCGATCAGCAGCTTGTGCGCTTCGGCGATGCGCAGCTTGCGCACCTTCTTCTTCGTGCCGCCGGCGCTCGCGAACAGGCCCTTCAACTGCTCGGTCATCTCTTCCATGCCGGGCGGGCCCATGATCTCGAGCGAGGCCTTCGGGTCGGCGACCTCGATCTCGATCTCCTTGTCGGCGAGCAAGCCTTCGCGCAGGCGCTTGCGCATCACCTGGCGCGCGGTGTTGTCGGCCTCGGGTTTGGTGGCCGGCGGCGCCAGGCCGAAGTCGTTGCTCGAACTGCGCGCCGGCGGCACGAGGATGTCGAGCACGCGATCTTCGGCCGCGTCTTCCGCGCGGCTGCGGTGCCGGCGCATCGCGCTCTCGCGCTCCTGCTTGACGCTCATGTCGACCAGGTCGCGGACGATCGAATCGACATCCTTGCCGACATAGCCGACCTCGGTGAACTTGGTTGCCTCGACCTTGATGAACGGCGCGTCGGCGAGCTTCGCCAGGCGCCGCGCGATCTCGGTCTTGCCGACACCGGTCGGCCCGATCATCAGGATGTTCTTCGGCGTGATTTCCGCGCGCATCGGCTCGGCGACCTGCTGGCGGCGCCAGCGGTTGCGCAGCGCGATCGCGACCGCGCGCTTCGCGCCGGACTGGCCGACGATGTGCCGGTCGAGCTCCGACACGATCTCTTGAGGCGTCATGCTCGACTTCATTCCAATGTCTCGATGATGTGGTTCTGATTCGTGTAGATGCACAGATCGGCCGCGATCTCGAGCGATTTCTTGACGATCTCGGCCGGCGCGAGCTCGGTGTTGGCGAGCAGTGCACGCGCGCTCGCATGGGCGTAGGCGCCGCCCGAGCCGATCGACACGATCCCGTACTCGGGCTCGAGCACGTCGCCGTTGCCGGTGATGATCAGCGAAGCCTCGCGGTCGGCGACCGCGAGCATCGCTTCAAGGCGGCGCAGCACGCGGTCGGTGCGCCAGTCCTTCGTCAGCTCGATCGCCGCGCGCACCAGATGACCCTGGTGCTTCTCGAGCTTGGCCTCGAAGCGCTCGAACAGCGTGAACGCATCCGCGGTCGCACCGGCGAACCCGGCGAGCACCTGATCGCGGTACAGCTTGCGCACCTTGCGCGCCGACGACTTGACGACGATCGTGCCGAGCGTGACCTGGCCGTCACCCCCGAGCGCGACCACATTGCCTCGACGCACGCTCAGGATGGTCGTGCCGTGATAGTTTTCCATCGGTTGAAGATAGGGTTGATTGCGGCGAGGTCAAGCGCCATCGCAGCCGTTGTCGGAGCGGCGCCCCTGAGCGCCGGGCCGCCCCAAGCCAGGGGCGACCCCCTCGGGGGGTGGCTGCGTACCCGCAGCCGGGGGTTCCATCTAGACGGTCCGGACCTTTACCTTGGCATGCTCGTTGATGCCCATCGCACCGAAGAACAGCGCGACCATCCGGTGCGCCTCGATGAAACGCACGCTGCGATTCTCGCCGCGGCGCGCCAGCACCCAGTTCAGCAGGTCGCCGGCGGCGATGAAGTCGACCCGGATCAGCCGGGCGCACGAGACGTTGACGATGCTTGCCGGGCCGAGCTCGGTGTCCATCTTCTTCAGCGTGGCGCCGATGTCGCCGACGAGCTGGCCCGACAGTTCGACCGTGCCGACCTGCACCATTCCGGTGTCTTCGGTCAGCCGCGATTCGAGAAAGCTGGTCGAGACATCGCTGACCAGCGATAGCGGCGGCGACGAGGTCGTCGAACCGGTGCCGCTCACGCGCACCTCGCAGCGCGCCGGTTCCCACGAGGGCGGCGAGACTTCGTAGGTCACGCAGTAGTCGATCGCCGCTTCGTCGAATTGATCGGGACGGTTCGCCATGCGCAGCGCATCGAGGCGCAGTTGCCAGTAGGCGGGGTCGGCATCGCGCACGCCGGTGGGGGCGGATTCCTGCAGCACCGCGAACAGGCGCTCGCCGCCGAGCCAGCGCATGTCGAGATCCTGCCCGATCCAGTTGCGGAACAGATCGGAAAGGCGCGCGCAGGCCTCGGCATCGATGCCGCGCAGCGCGCTCCAGTCGAACACCCACGGCAACGGCATCTGCAGCGAGACCGATGCGAGCCGCGCGACGGCGTCGGGGTCGATGTGCTCGGGGCTGGTCCAGCCGATCTGGCCGTCGATGCGCGAGCTGCGCGGCCGGTCTTCGCTCGCGGCCTCGGCGACCAGCTTGGGCAGCGAAAACCACTGCGGCGCCGACCAGCCGAACTGCTGCGCGTAATCGAGCGCGAGGCTCTCGAACTTGTGCTGCTGGCCGATCGCGCGGTACAGGTCGAACAGCACCAGCCAGGTCTCGGCGTGCTGGGCGCGCTCGCCGCCGGGGCCGGTGAGCGCCGACAGGGCCTGCTCGCACTGCTCGAAATCGGCGTTCGCGAACGCGATCACCGCCTCGTCGAGCTCCGGGTCGTGCGCGATCTCGGTCATCTCCTGCGCGAACGGCTGCGCGAGGTCGGCGGCGGTCGGGTCGAACTTGACCGCGCTCAGCGGCGAGACGCCCGCGCCCATCACGACCGGCGAGCTTGCCATCGGCACTGCGCGCTCGGTGATGAAGTCTTCGACCTGCGCGCCTTCGAAGTTGACCGGCGCCGGCGTTGCGGCGCGCGCTGCGGTCATGCTCATCGCGGCCGGCACGGTCGGTGCGTTGTAGAACTCGGGCGTGCGGCGCGCGCTGCCGTAGGGTGCGTCGCCGCCGACCATCTGCTGTTCGATCTCGTCGATCTTGGCCTTCACGCCGCTGTCGGCCTTGGCACCGCTGTCGGGCAACTTGGCTTCGGAGTCGTCGATGCGCGACGAGCCGCCGAGCGCGGCGAGCTGTTCGCTGGTCAAGCCTTCGCGGCGCACCTTGCGCAGCATGTCGAACTCGCGCTTGCGAACGAAATCGTTGCGCCGCTTGCGCTCGATCATCGCCTTCAACTCGCCCTTGGCGAACTCGGTCTCGCGCGCCTCTTCGGCAGGCACGCCGAGTTCGGCCCACTCCGTGGTCGGGTTGGCGACGAACTTGACGACCTTGCGGAAGAAGCTTGTCGTGTCTTTCGGTTCCGACATGTCGCGGGGCTCGCGGGCTCCTGGATGAAAGTCAGTGCGCAGGGCCTGCCGTCGCGTGGCAGGCCGGGCCGGTTCAGTCGCCGAACATCTTCTGCTTGAGTTCGCGCCGCTGCTGGGCTTCGAGGGACAGTGTAGCGGTGGGTCGCGCGATCAGGCGGCCGAGGCCGATCGGTTCGCCGGTTTCGTCACAAAAGCCGTAGTCGCCCGAATCGATGCGCTGCAACGATTGCGAGATCTTCTTGAGCAACTTGCGTTCCCGGTCACGGGTGCGCAATTCGAGGGCATGCTCTTCCTCGATCGTCGCGCGGTCGGCGGGGTCGGGCACGATCGACGTGTCTTCGCGCAGGTGCTCGGTGGTTTCGCCGGCGTTGCTGAGCAGGTCGTCCTTCAGCGTCTGCAGTTTGACGCGGAAGAATTCGAGCTGCTTGTCGTTCATGTATTCCGACTCAGGCATCGCGAGGATTTCGGCTTCGGTCAGATCGCGCCCGGTCTTGGTCTTCCAGGCGTTCGCGAGCTTCGGGTCGGACTTTTGCGCGTGGCGCGGGGTGTCGAGTTCGAGATTGTTCATCTGACGGGTCGGGGGCCGGGGCGGTGCGAACCGGTCGGCAAAGCGGGACGTGGGCGGTGGCAGCGGGGCCTGCACCGCCGGCGCGGGGTATTTGGATGCGCCGCGGGATTTCTTCGGCGCCGCCGGGGTGGCAGCGGCCACCGGGGCGGCGGGAACGACAACGGGAGCAGGTGCGGGTTTCATCACGGGTGGCTTTGGAGCCGCCGCCGGAGCCTTGGCCTTGGCGGGGGCGGTCGCGAGTTTGGCGGTGGCGCGGGGCGCCGCCGCCGGTTGTTTGGTGTGCGCCGGCGCCGCCTTCACGGTCGCTGGCTTCTTGGCGGGCGCCGCCTTCGCGGACGCCACCTTCGCGGCCGGCTTGCCCGCCTTCGCCGACTTGGCCGCCTTCGCCGAGGCCGACGCAGCAGGGGTCGCCTTGCCGCTGGCGGTCTTCTTGGGGGGCGCTTTCGGGGCCGGTGTCTTGCTCACAGCGTTCTCCTCGCGTCGGCGGTTATACCCTGTGCACAGGGGCAGGTCTTCGGCCGCCGCGGATTGTAGCCACGTTGCACCGGCGCAAGCGGCGAAAACTTCACGGCTCGCGCCGCCCTTGCGACAGACGTCAAACGAGGCAGCCTTCGAGCCCCTGCAGGAAGATATCGCGCGGCAGATCCAGGCCGATGAAGACCATCTTGCTGGTCTTCTTCTCGCCCGGCGCCCACTTCGGCCCCAGGTCGCTGCCCATCAGCTGGTGCACGCCCTGGAAGATCACCTTGCGATCGCTGCCCTTCATGTTCAGCACGCCCTTGTAGCGCAGCATCTTCGGGCCGTAGACCTGCACGATCGCGCCCAGGAAGTCCTCGAGCTTGGCCGGGTTGAAGGCCTTGTCGGCACGGAACACGAAGGACTTGACGTCGTCGTCGTGCACATGGTGGTGCGGGTGATCGCAGTGCTCACCGTGCTCGTGGTCGTGATGGTCGTGGTCGTGGTCGTCGGCGGCCTTCAGGAACTCCGGGTCGATGTCGAGCTTCGCGTTCAGGTTGAAGCCACGCAGGTCGAACACGTCGGCGAGCGGCACCTCGCCGAAGTTGACCTGGGTCTGCGGCGCGCGCGGGTTCATGTGCTTGATGCGGTGGGTCAGCGCGTCGACCGTCGCGCCGTCGACCAGGTCGGTCTTGCTGATGAAGATCTGATCCGCGAAGCCGACCTGGCGGCGCGCCTCCTGGCGGTCGTCGAGCTGCTGGTCGCCGTGCTTGGCGTCGACCAGCGTCAGGATCGAATCGAGCAGGTAGCTCTCGGCGATCTCGTCGTCCATGAAGAAGGTCTGGGCCACCGGGCCCGGGTCGGCCAGCCCGGTGGTCTCGATCACGACGCGATCGAAATCGAGCTCACCCTTGCGCTTCTTCTCGGCCAGGTCGGAAAGCGTCGTGCGCAGGTCTTCGCGGATCGAGCAGCAGACGCAGCCGTTGTTGAGCTGGATGATCTGTTCCTTGCTGTCCTGCACCAGGATCTCGTTGTCGATGTTCTCGTCGCCGAACTCGTTCTCGATCACGGCGATCTTCTGGCCGTGAGCCTCGGTCAGCACGCGCTTGAGCAGGGTGGTCTTGCCCGAGCCGAGAAAGCCGGTCAGGATGGTTGCGGGGATCAATGCCATGAGAATCTGCCTTGGAAGCGGAGGGAAAGGCCTGGGGAAGGGTGCTTGCGCCGGAGCGCTCGCAAAGCTGAGGGTCTTCGACTCTCTTTCAAGGTAGCAGATGTGTCAAGCGAGCGCTCGCGTGGGGCCGCCCAAGGCACCGCGCCTGTTCAGTTAAGCTTGCCCGTCCTGAACTTTCCGCCCCCCGCGCGATGTCCGAGCCGCTATCCGGTCGCCCCTCTCGTTGGGGCGACAAGCACGCCGCGCCCCCGCCGACGCGGCGCACGCTGTTCCAGAAGGTGATCGAGTTCATCGCGCCGGGCCCCGAATCGCGTGACCAGCTGATCGAGTCGCTGGCCGACGCCGAGCACAAGTCGCTGATCGCGCCCGAATCGCGGATGATGCTCGAGGGCGTGATCCGGATGGCCGACATGAGCGCCGGTGACGTGATGGTGCCGGCGGGCCGCATGGACCAGCTCGACATCGCCTCCGACTACGACGAACTGCTGCACCTGGTGATCGACACCGGCCACTCGCGCTTCCCGGTCTACGAGGGCGCGCGCGAGAACGTCATCGGCATCCTGATGGCGAAAGACCTGCTGAAGCTGCAGCGCTCGCCCGACCTGAACCTGCGCACGCTGCTGCGCCCGGCGGTCTTCGTGCCCGAATCGAAGGGGCTGAACGAGCTGCTGCGCGACTTTCGCTCGAACCGCAACCACCTTGCGATCGTGATCGACGAGTTCGGCAACACCGCCGGGCTGATCACGATCGAGGACGTGCTCGAAGAGATCGTCGGCGAGATCGAAGACGAGTTCGACGACAAGGACGCCGAATCCGGCATCTACACGCTGGCCGACGGCAGCCAGCGCGTCGCCGGCGATGTCGACATCGTCAACGTCAACGAGGCATTCGGCACCTTGCTGCCGAACGATGAGTTCGACAGCATCGGCGGGCTGGTCGCCCACGAGCTCGGCCGCGTCCCACGGCGCGGCGAGGCCGTGATGATCGGCGATCTCGTGTTCACGGTGATGCTGACACGCGGCGGCGCGGTGCGCTGGTTCAAGGTCACGCGCGCCCCCGAGCCGGCGGCGGACGGCGCTTGACGCGCCCGGCGCGTCCTTCGCGGTTCCCGCTCGCTGCGGAGCTCGTGCTCACCGCGCTGCTCGGCGTCGCCCACAGCCTGCCGTTCGTCCACACCGCGGCCTGGCCGCTGCAGATGCTGGTCGTCGCGGCGCTCGCCGGGCGCGCGACAGCCGCGTCACCGCGCCGCGCGGCGGCGCTCGGCCTCGCGTTCGGCACCGCCTGGTTCGCGGCCGGCACCTGGTGGCTGTTCATCAGCATGCACCTGTACGGCGGGCTGCCGGCGTGGCTCGCGGTGCTGGCGATCGCGCTGCTCAGCGCGTTCCTGGCGCTCTACCTCGCGGCTGCACTGGCGGCGTTCGCGCGCTTGCGCAGCGGCGCGGCGCTGCCCGATGCGCTGCTGTTCGGCGCGCTCTGGCTGCTCGCCGAACTCGCGCGCGGCGTGATCTTCACCGGCTTCCCGTGGGTCGCGAGCGGCTACGCGCATGTCGACGGCCCGCTCGCCGCGCTCGCGCCGTGGCTCGGCGTCTACGGCATCGGCTTCGTCGCTGCAGTGCTCGCCGCGTGGCCGGTGCTGGCGCGCGGTTGGCGCGCCCGCGCGCTGCCGCTGGTCGCGTTTGCCGGTGTGCTCGGCGCGGCCGCGCTGCTCGGCCCGGGGCGGTTCTCGCAGCCGAACGGCATGCTCAGCGTCACGCTGCTGCAGGGCAACGTGGCGCAGGACGAAAAGTTCGCGATCGCGCAGATGCCGCAAGCGCTCGAATGGACGCGTGCGCAATTGCTCGGCGCGCGCGGCCAGCTCGTCGTCGCGCCCGAGACCGTGATCCCGCTGCTGCCGAGCCAGCTCGACCCGGCGTACTGGAACGAGATCGCCGAGCACTTCCGGCGCGGCCCGCAGGCGGTGCTGCTCGGGCTGCCGCTCGGCGACGAGCGCGTCGGCTACACCAACTCGGCGGCCGGCATCTCGGCGGCGACCGCCGCGCTGCCGGACGGCATCTACCGCTACGACAAGCACCACCTGGTGCCGTTCGGCGAATTCATCCCGTACGGCTTTCGCTGGTTCACCGAGCTGATGAACATCCCGCTCGGCGACTTCAATCGCGGCCCGGCCGGCGCCGCATCGTTCGCGTTTCGCGGCGAGCGCATCGGCGCGAACATCTGCTACGAAGATCTGTTCGGCGAAGAGCTCGCGGCGCGCTTCGCCGACGAGGCCAACGCGCCGACGATGTTCGCGAACCTCAGCAACATCGGCTGGTTCGGCGACACGATCGCGATCGCGCAGCACCTCGAGATCTCGCGCATGCGCACGCTCGAGTTCCAGCGCCCGATGCTGCGCGCGACGAACACCGGCGCGACCGCGGTGATCGACCACACCGGCCGCGTCACCGCGAGCCTGCCGCGCCTGACACAAGGTGTGCTGGATGCGCGGGTGCAGGGCCGCACCGGCCTCACGCCGTTCGCCTGGTGGGCGGCGCACTTCGGCCTGTGGCCGCTGGCGCTGCTGGCGCTGGGGATCGTCGGCGCGGGCGTGCTGCGCGCACGCGGTCGTCGCGCGGCGCGCCCCTAGAATCGAAGGTTTACGCAGACCTCCGCCGATGCTCACCTTCCAGCAGATCATTCTCAAGTTGCAGGACTACTGGGGCGCACAGGGTTGTGCGCTGCTGCAGCCCTACGACATGGAAGTCGGAGCCGGCACCAGCCACACCGCGACCTTTCTGCGCGCGCTCGGCCCCGAGCTCTGGAAGGCCGCCTACGTGCAGCCGAGCCGTCGCCCGAAGGACGGCC
Source organism: Rhizobacter sp. P5_A1 (assembly GCF_056400745.1). Lineage (NCBI taxonomy): Bacteria > Pseudomonadati > Pseudomonadota > Betaproteobacteria > Burkholderiales > Sphaerotilaceae > Rhizobacter > Rhizobacter sp. P5_A1. The sequence goes on along the minus strand of NZ_JBFUKR010000001.1, from coordinate 194,210 downwards.
GCTACGGCGAGAACCCGAATCGGCTGCAGCACTACTACCAGTACCAGGTCGTGCTGAAGCCCGCGCCGGCGAACATCCTCGAGCTCTACCTCGGCTCGCTCGAAGCGCTCGGCTTCGACCTGAAGGCGAACGACATCCGCTTCGTCGAGGACGATTGGGAGAACCCGACGCTCGGCTGCTGGGGCCTGGGCTGGGAGGTCTGGCTGAACGGCATGGAGGTCACGCAGTTCACCTACTTCCAGCAGGTCGGCGGCATCGACTGCAAGCCGGCGACCGGCGAGATCACCTACGGCCTCGAGCGCCTCGCGATGTACCTGCAGGGCGTCGACAACGTCTACAACCTGACCTGGACCGACGGCCTGAGCTACGGCGATGTCTACAAGCAGAACGAGATCGAGCAGAGCACCTACAACTTCGAGCACAGCGACGTCGAGTTCCTGCTGAGCGCGTTCGGCGCGCACGAGAAGCAGTCGAAGTACCTGATGCAACAGCAGCTCGCGCTGCCGGCCTACGAACAGCTGCTGAAGGCCGGCCACAGCTTCAACCTGCTCGACGCGCGCGGCGCGATCAGCGTGACCGAGCGCGCGGCCTACATCGGCCGCATCCGCAACCTCGCGCGCGCGGTCGCGCAGAGCTACCTCGAGAGCCGCGCGCGCCTCGGGTTTCCGATGGCGCCGAAGGCTTGGGGCCACGAAGTGGCCGCCCAGCTCGCGAAGAAGGCCGCGTGATGTCGACCACCACGAAGAACCTGCTCGTCGAACTGTTCGTCGAAGAGCTGCCGCCGAAAGCGCTGAAGAAGCTCGGCGACGCGTTTGCCCAGGTGCTGGCTGCGAGCCTGAACGCGCAAGGCCTCGCGAGCGAGGCGTCGGTCGTCACGCCGTTCGCGTCGCCGCGCCGCCTTGCTGCACATGTCACCGCGGTGCACGCGCAGGCTGCCGACAAGGCCGTCTCGCAGAAGCTGATGCCGGTCAGCGTCGGCCTGAACGCCGCGGGTGAAGCCACGCCGGCGTTGCTGAAGCGGCTTGCCGGCGTCGGCGCCGATGCTTCGGCGGTGCCGCGGCTGAAGCGCCAGATGGACGGCAAGGCCGAAGCGCTGTTCTTCGACAGCGTCCTCACCGGCGCGACCCTGACCGAGGGCCTGCAGAAGGCACTCGACGAGACGCTCGCGAAGCTGCCGATCCCGAAGCTGATGCAGTACCAGCTCGCCGACGGCTGGACCAGCGTCAACTTCGTGCGGCCTGCACATGGGCTGGTGGCCTTGTTCGGTGACGACGTGGTTCCGGTCAGCGCACTCGGGCTGACCGCGGGGCGCGCGACGCATGGCCATCGCTTCGAGGCCACGGTCGACCCGATCGAGCTCAGAGACGCCGACCACTACGCCGATCCGCTCGCGACGCAAGGCGCGGTGATCGCGAGCTTCGAGGCACGCCGCGCCGAGATCGCGGCGCAGCTGCAGGCCGCCGCGGCCACGCAGGGCCTGACGCCGATCGACGACGCCGCGCTGCTCGACGAGGTCACCGCGCTGGTCGAGCGCCCGAACGTGCTGGTCTGCCGCTTCGAGGCCGAGTTCCTCGCGGTGCCGGCCGAGTGCCTGATCCTGACGATGAAGGCGAACCAGAAGTACTTCCCGCTGCTCGACGCAGCGGGGCAGCTGACGAACCGGTTTCTCGTCGTCAGCAACATCCGCCCGTCCGACCCGACCCGCGTGATCGAAGGCAACGAGCGTGTCGTGCGGCCGCGCCTGGCCGACGCGAAGTTCTTCTTCGACCAGGACCGCAGGCGCACGCTCGAGTCGCGCGTCGCCGGGCTCGACAAGGTCGTCTACCACGGCAAGCTCGGCACGCAGGGCGATCGCACGCAGCGCGTGCGCGCGATCGCCCGGGAGATCGGCGCGGCGCTCGGCGAGTGGCGCGGCGACGCTGAACTGGCGGCCGGCGCCGACCGCGCCGCGCTGCTCGCGAAGGCCGATCTCGTCACCGACATGGTCGGCGAGTTCCCGGAGCTGCAGGGCACGATGGGCGGCTACTACGCACGCCACGACGGCGAGAGCGCGGCAGTCGCGCTCGCGATCGAGGACCACTACAGGCCGCGCTTCGCCGGCGACGATCTGCCGCGCAACGATGCGGGCCTCGCGGTCGCGCTCGCCGACAAGCTCGAGACCCTGGTCGGCCTGTTCGGCATCGGCCAGTTGCCCACCGGCGATCGCGATCCGTTCGCGCTGCGCCGCCACGCGCTCGGCGTGATCCGCATGCTGGTCGAACCCGACCTGCCGCTGCGGCTCGACGAGCTCGTCGGCCTCGCCGCGCAGGCGATGGGCCCGCTGCTGACCGAGAAGCTCGCGCCCGCGCAGCTGCTCGACTTCGTCTACGAGCGCCTCGCCGGCAGCCTGCGCGAGCAGGGCTACAGCGCGCAGGAGGTCGACGCGGTGCTGTCGCTGCGCCCGCCCCGCCTCGCCGACGTGTCGGCCCGCCTCGCCGCGGTGCGTGCCTTTGCGGCGCTGCCCGAAGCCGCCTCGCTGGCCGCGGCGAACAAGCGCGTCGGCAACATCCTGAAGAAGGCCGAGGCCGCGGTGCTCGCGCACGTCGACCCCGCGTTGCTGGGCGAACCCGCCGAGACCGCGCTGTTCGACGCGCTGCGCATCGCGCGACCGCTCGCCGACGCCGCGTTCGAGCGCGGCGACTACGCCGCCTCGCTGCAGGCGCTGGCAGTGTTGAAAGCGCCGGTCGATGCCTTCTTCGACAGCGTGATGGTCAACGCCGACGACGCCGCGCTGCGCGCCAACCGCCTCGGCCTGCTCGCGACGCTGCACGCCGCGATGAACCGCGTCGCCGATCTGGCGAAGCTGGCAGGCTGACATGAACCCCATCAAGCTCGTGATCCTCGACCGCGACGGCACGATCAACGAAGACCGCGACGATTTCGTCAAGACGCCGGACGAGTGGGTGCCGATTCCCGGTGCGCTCGAGGCGATCGCGCGGCTCAACCATGCCGGCTGGCGCACGGTGGTCGCGACGAACCAGTCGGGCCTGGGCCGCGGCACCTTCGACATGGCCACGCTGAACGCGATGCACGTCAAGATGAACCAGCTGCTCGCGAAGCACGGTGGCCGCATCGATGCGGTGTTCTTCTGCCCGCACACGCCCGAGGACGCGTGCAATTGCCGCAAGCCGCTGCCGGGCCTGTTCGAGCAGATCGGCGAGCGCTTCGGCGTCGAGCTGCGCGACGTGCCGGTGGTCGGCGACACGCTGCGCGACCTGCAGGCCGGCGTCGCGGTCGGTTGCCGGCCGCACCTCGTGTGCACCGGCAAGGGCGGGCAGATGAGCAGCGCGCAGATCGAGGCACTGTGCGCGCAGGTGCCGGGCACGCACGTGCATGCCGACCTGACCGCGTTCGCCGAACACCTGATCCGCGAGGAGCGCAAGAGCCGCACGGACACCGGCGAGTCCGATTCGGGCTTCGGGAGGCTCGACTGATGGGCTTGTTCGTCAACGCGCTGCGCTCCGCGCTGTTCGTGCTGTTCATGGCGATCACGGTGATCCCGTGGGCGCTGTCGGTGCTGGTCGTCTCGATCTTCGCGAAGGGCAACGTCGTCTACTGGATGTGCGTCGGCTGGCTGCGCACCGCGATCTGGGGCGCCAAGGTGATCTGCGGTGTGCACGCGCGGCTGCACGGCTTCGAGAACCTGCCGGATTCGCCGGTCGTGCTGCTGCCCAAGCACCAGTCGACCTGGGAGACCTTCGCGTTCCCGGGCCTGATGCCGCACCCGCTGTGCTACGTGTTCAAGCGCGAGCTGCTCTACATCCCGTTCTTCGGCTGGGCGATGGCGCGCATGGACATGATCCACATCGACCGCAGCAAGCGCGCCGAGGCCTGGAACCTGGTCGCCGCGCAGGGCCGCAGGTTCATGGCGAAGGGCCACTGGGTCATCATGTTCCCCGAAGGCACGCGTGCGGCGCGCGGCGCCAAAGGTGTCTACAAGGCCGGCGGCACGCGGCTGGCAATTCAGACCGAGCGGCCGGTGCTGCCGATCGCCGTGACCTCGGCACGTTGCTGGCCGCGCAAGAGCTTCGTGCTGCGGCCCGGCGTGATCGACGTGTCGGTCGGCAAGCCGATCGCGTCGACCGGCCGCCAGCCCGACGAGCTGATGCGCGAGGTCGAGCACTGGATCGAAACCGAGATGCGCCGGCTCGATCCGCAGGCCTATGTCGGCCAGCCGCCGTTGGCCGCGCCCGTCGCCACCACCCCGAGCTGACTGCCCCGCCGATGCGCCGCCGCTCCGAAGCCCTCGACGCACAACAGCTGTCGCTGTTCGAGGATCCGGCGCCGGAGGTCACGCCGCTGGCCTTCGTCGAAGAGAAAGTCGCGGCGCCTGCCATCTCCGTCGCCCCTGCGGCGCCCATTCCCGAACCGGTCTCGATCGCCAGCGTGCTTGCCCCTGCCGTCTTCCGCCACCCGCAGGCCGATCGCGAGATCCGGCTCAACGAGCACGTCGTCGCGTATGCGCTGAAGCGCGCGCGCCGGCGCAGCATCGGCTTCATCGTTGGCACCGAGGGCCTGAGCGTGAACGCGCCGAAGTGGGTCGGCGTGCACGACATCGAAGCGGCGCTGCAGGAGAAGGCGCGCTGGATCCTGAAGAAGCTGCAGGAACAGCAGGAACGCGCACAGCGCTTGCAATCGGCGAAGGTCGAGTGGCGCGACGGCGCGAGCCTGCCCTTTCTCGGCGAGACCGTGATCGTCGTGCTCGATCCGCGCGCCGGCCTGACCGGGCGCGGCGCGGTGCTCAACACCGATGCCGCTGCGCTGCCCGGCGTGCCTCGGCTCACCTTGCACGTCGGCCTGCCGCACACCGCGGCGCCGGAGCAGATCCGCGACACGGTGCAGAGCTGGCTGCAGCGCCAGGCGCGGCGCGTGTTCGAGGAACGTTGTGCGCACTTCGCGGCGCAGCTGAACGTGCGCGTGACCCGGCTCAGCCTGTCGTCGGCGCAGACGCGCTGGGGCAGCGCCAGCGCCGACGGCTCGATTCGCCTGAACTGGCGCTTGATCCACTTCGCGATGTCGAGCATCGACTACGTCGTCGCGCACGAGCTCGCGCACCTGCGCGAGATGAACCACAGCCCGCGCTTCTGGGATGTCGTGCGCTCGGTGCTGCCCGACTACGAGCACGCGCGCGGCAGCCTGAAGGACGGGCTGGTGCCGCTGCTCGACTGAGCGGCGCGTGCCGAGGCGGCCCGCGGCGCGGCTCAGCTCTTGCCGGCCTGCTCGTCGATCTGGCGCGCGAGGAACGCCGTCACGCGCGGATCGGTGCTGAACGCGACGTTGAAACGCAGCCAGCCGGTGCTGCGCGGCTCGACCAGGAACAGGTGTCCGGGGCCGAGCATCAGGCCTTCGGTCGCGGCCTGTTGGCTGAGCGTCGCACTGTCGGTCAGGTCGGGGTGGCGCGCCCACAGGTACATGCCGGCCTTCGGCTCGCTGAAGAGCTCGAAGCCGAGCTCGGTCAGTTGTTGCGCCACCTGCTGGTGGGCCGATCCGAGCCGCTCGCGCAACGACTTCAGGTGCTTGCGCCAGCGGCCCTCGGAGATCGCGCCGAACGCGAGCCGCTCGGTCAGGTCCGACGAAGTCAGGCCCGACAGCATCTTCAACTGGGCGAGGTCGTCGAGCAGGTCGGGTCGGGCGACCAGGTAGCCGACGCGGATGTTCGGCGAGATCGTCTTCGAGTAGCTGCCGATGTAGACGACGCGCTGCAGTTGGTCGAGGCTGGCGAGCGACGGGCGGCGTTCGGTGTCGAGGTCGACGTAGAGGTCGTTCTCGACCAGCGTGAGGTCGTGCTGGCCGGCCAGCTGCAGCACGCGGAACAGCTGCGCCACCGGTGTCACGGAGCCGGTCGGGCTCTGCAGCCGCGGCTGCGTGAAGAAGGCCTTGGGGCGGTGCTCGATCAGCAGCGCCTCGAGCGCGGCCAGGTCGTAGCCGTTCGGGGTGCGCGGCACGCCGATCACGCGTGCGCCGAGAAAGCGCAGCATGAACATCAGGTTCGGGTAGCCGGGGTCGTCGACCAGCACCGCGTCGCCCGCCTTGAGCAGCCGCCGCGCCGCCAGGTCGAGCGCCTGGCTCGAGCCCTGCGTCAGCAGCACGTGCTCGGGCCCCGCGGCGATCTGCTGCTCGGCCAGCGACTCGGTGATCAGCACCCGCAAGGCCATGTGGCCGTGCGGCAGGCCGTAGCCGCCGAGTTCGGCGCCGTCGCCGGCCAGGTGGCGCAGGCTGCGGCGCACGCCCTCCTCGAACAGCCAGTCGTTGGGGAGCCAGCCGCAGCCGGGCTTGAGCGCGAGGCGGCGGGTCTCGAAGATGTGCTGCAGGTACCAGCGCGCGTCGAAGCGCGGGTCGTCGCGCGGCGCTTCGCCCGGCGCGGCGGCCTCGTCGGTACGGCGCTTGACGACGAAGAAGCCGGCGTTCGTGCGCGACACCAGCCAGCCCTGCGCGACCAGCCGGTCATACGCCTCGACGACCGTGAACACGCTGACCGAGTGGGCCGCGGCGAACGCGCGGATCGACGGCAGCTTGGCGCCGGGGCGCAGCGTCTGATCGGAGATCAGGCGGCGCAGCCCGTCGACGATCTGGCTGACCAGCGGGACGGAGGTGTCGGGGTGCAGCGTCAGCATGCTCGATTGTGTTGCACCGGATCAGTGCTTCCATGTACAGGGCGGCAGACCAGTACAGTACACCGGCCGCCGTGGCGTTTTGTACATGGCGCACCGCATGCCGCGTGCCTACAGTCCCGCCACTCCGACCAAGGAATGCCGCCGATGCAACGCGATGCCCACCTGAACAACGCCGCCCTGATGACCCGCCGCCGCGCCGCCGTGGCCCGCGGTGTCGGCCAGGCCCACGAGATCTTCGTGCAGCGCGCCAGCAATGCCGAGCTGTGGGACGTCGAAGGCCGGCGCTACATCGACTTCGCCGGCGGCATCGCGGTGCTGAACACCGGCCACACCCGGCCCGAGATCGTCGACGCGATCAAGGAGCAGCTCGACCGCTTCAGCCACACCTGCTTCCAGGTCTTGGCGTACGAGGGCTATGTCGAACTGGCCGAGCGCCTGAACGCGCTGGCGCCCGGCGCGTTCGCGAAGAAGAGCCTGTTCCTGAGCACCGGCGCCGAGGCGGTCGAGAACGCGGTGAAGATCGCGCGCGCCGCCACCGGCCGCGGTGGCGTGATCGCGTTCACCGGCGGCTACCACGGCCGCACGCTGATGACGCTCGGGCTGACCGGCAAGGTCGCGCCGTACAAGACCGGCTTCGGGCCGTTCCCCGGCGAGGTGTTCCACGCGCTGTTCCCGAACCCGCTGCACGGCATCAGCGTGGACGACGCGCTGCACTCGGTCGAGCTGATCTTCAAGAACGACATCGAGCCGAGCCGCGTCGCCGCGTTCATCGTCGAGCCGGTGCAGGGCGAGGGCGGCTTCTACGTCGCGCCGCCCGAGTTCATCGGCGGCCTGAAGGCGCTCGCCGACCAGCACGGCATCCTGCTGATCGCCGACGAGGTCCAGACAGGCGCCGGCCGCACCGGCACCTGGTTTGCGAGCGAGCAATGGCCGGTCGCGCCCGACCTGATCGCGACCGCGAAATCGATGGCCGGCGGCTTCCCGATCTCGGGCGTCGTCGGTCGTGCCGAGGTGATGGATGCGCCCGGCCCCGGGGGCCTCGGTGGCACCTACGCCGGCAGCCCGCTCGGTTGTGCCGCCGCGCTCGCGGTGCTGCGCGTGTTCGAGAGCGATCGCTTGCTCGAGCGCGCGAAGGCCGTCGGCACGCGGCTGCTCGTCGGCCTGCAGGCGCTGGCCGGCGGAACGCCCGCGATCGTCGATGTGCGCGGGCTCGGCGCGATGGTCGCGATCGAGCTCTGCAAGAACGGCGACGTGGCGCAGCCCGATGCCGATCTCACCAAGCGCGTCGTCACCGAGGCGGCGCGGCGCGGGCTGATCCTGCTGTCGTGCGGCACCTCGGGCAACGTGATCCGCATCCTGGTGCCGCTGACGGCCGCCGATGCGCTGCTTGACGAAGGCATGGCGATCCTTGCCGAGAGCCTGGCCGCGTGCACCGCGGCGGCCGCCTGAACCGAGCCGGGCCGCACGCCATGTCCACATCCGACCTCGCCCCCGCCGCGCCCGGCGCGCGCCCGCGCCACGTGCCCGATGGTGCCGAACCGCTGGTGCGCTTCGTCGGCGTGCAGAAGACGTACGACGGCGTGCAGCTCGTCGTGCGCCAGCTCGACCTCGACATCCGCCGCGGCGAATTCCTGACCTTGCTCGGGCCATCCGGCTCGGGCAAGACGACGACGCTGATGATGCTGGCCGGCTTCGAGTCGCCGACCGCCGGCGAGATCGTGCTCGACGGCCGGCCGATCACGCGCACGCCGCCGCACAAGCGCGACTTCGGCATGGTGTTCCAGAACTACGCGCTGTTCCCGCACCTGACGGTTGGCCAGAACGTTGCGTACCCGCTCACGGTGCGCAAGGTCGACAAGGCCGCGCAGGCCGCGCGCGTCGCGAAGGCGCTCGAGATGGTGCAGCTGCGCGGCATGACGGAGCGCTATCCGGCCCAGCTCTCGGGCGGCCAGCAGCAGCGCGTCGCGCTCGCGCGCGCGCTCGTGTTCGAGCCGCAGCTGGTGCTGATGGACGAGCCCCTCGGCGCGCTCGACAAGCAGCTGCGCGAGCACATGCAGATCGAGCTGAAGGAGCTGCACCGCCAGCTCGGCGTGACCTTCGTCTATGTGACGCACGACCAGAGCGAGGCGCTGACGATGTCGGACCGCGTCGCGGTGTTCAACGACGGCGCGATCCAGCAGATCGACGTCGTCGACCGCATGTACGAGGCGCCGGCGAACCGCTTCGTCGCCGGCTTCATCGGCGACAGCACGATGCTCGGCGGCACGGTGCGCGCCGCCGATGACGAGCGCTGCGGCATCGTGCTGACCGACGGCCGCGTGCTGACCGGCGTCAACGTCAACGGCGCGGCGGTGGGTGCGACGGTGCAGGCCGGCATCCGCCCCGAGCGCATCGTGCTGCACGCGCAGAGCCTCAGCGACCGCAGCAACGTGCTGCAGGCGCGCGTGGCCAGCGTGATCTATTTCGGCGACCACCTGCGGCTGCTCTGCAAGGTCGGCGAAGGGCAGAGCGATTCGACCGTCAAGCTGCCGCTGTCGGCGCCGGCCGTGCCGGCGGTCGGCGACAGCGTCTGGCTGGAATTCCCGCCGGACTTGACGCGCATCTATGCCTGAGCGCGGCGTTTCCGATGTCATCCGTTTCCCTTGTCACTCCACTGGAGCACGTCTCACCATGAAAAAGAGTCTCTTGGTCGCCGCCATCGTTGCGGGAATGTCGCTGCCGGTCCTGGCGCAGCAGATCACCGTCGTCAACTTCGGCGGCGCCAATGCGAACGCGCAGAAGAAGGCCTACTACGAGCCGTTCGAGAAGACCGGCACGAAGGTCGTCGCGGTCGAATACAACGGCGAGCAGGCCAAGATCAAGGCGATGGTCGAGACCAAGAAGGTCACCTGGGACGTGGTCGAGGTCGAGTCGCCCGACGTCGCGCGCGGCTGCGACGAGGGCCTGTTCGAGAAGCTCGACTACTCGAAGATCGGCAACAAGAGCGACTTCCTGCCCGCGGCGGTGACCGAATGCGGCATCGGCGTGTTCGTTTGGTCCACCGTGATGGCCTACAACGGCGACAAGCTGAAGGACGGCCCGAAGACCTGGGCCGACTTCTTCGACACCAAGAAGTTCGCCGGCAAGCGCGGCATGCGCAAGGGCGCGCGCTACAACGTCGAGTTCGCGCTGATGGCCGACGGCGTGAAGCCGGGCGACGTCTACAAGGTGCTCGCGACGAAAGACGGCGCCGACCGTGCGTTCAAGAAGCTGACCGAGCTGAAGCCGAGCATCCAGTGGTGGGAAGCCGGCGCGCAGCCGCCGCAGTTCCTCGTCGCCGGTGACGTGACGATCAGCACGGTCTACAACGGCCGCATCGATGCCGCGAACCGCGAAGGCAAGAACCTGAAGATCACCTGGACCGGCGGCATCTACGACCTCGACTACTGGGTCGTCCCGAAGGGCACGCCGAACAAGGATGCGGCGCTGAAGTTCATCGCCTTCGCCAGCACGCCCGACGCGCAGGCCGAGTACGCGAAGAACATCGCCTACGGCCCGACCAACACCAAGGCGCTGGCCAAGCTCGACGCCAAGGTGCTCGGCAACCTGCCGACCTCGCCGGCCAATTCGGCCGACGCGCTGCAGTTCGACCTGAAGTTCTGGGCCGACCAGGGCGAGCAGCTCGAGAAGCGCTTCGCCGCCTGGGCAGCGCAGTGATGGGTGCAGCGGCGGCCATCGGCGATCCGCGCGCGTTGCGCCAGTCGCTGGCGCGTGCGCAGAAGCAGCGCCAGTGGCGCGCGTTCTCGCTGACGCTGCCGCTGCTGCTGTTTCTGGCGCTGACCTTTCTGGTGCCGATCGTCGTGCTGCTGAAGCGCGCGGTCGAGAACCCCGAAGTCGCGAACGCGCTGCCGCGCACCGCCGTGGCGCTGCAGGGCTGGAACCGCGAGGGCACGCCGCCGGCCGAGGCCTTCGCGGCGTTGACCCGGGATCTCGCGAGCCTGCCCGACAGCGCCGATGCGGGCGCGCTCGCGCGCCGCCTGAACAGCGAGATGCCCGGCGCGCGCTCGCTGGTGATGACGACCTACAAGGCGCTGCCGCTGCCGCAGACCACGCCGGCCACTCCGGCCGCAGACGTGCAGGTCGCGCTGCTCGCGCTCGATGCGCGCTGGGGCGAAGCGCCGTACTGGCAGGCGATCGCGAAGAACGCGTCGCGCTGGACGCCCGACTACCTGCTGACCTCGGTCGATCTGCGGCGCGACGCGAAAGGCGCGGTCGAACGCGTCGACCCCGAGCAGCGCGCGTTCGGCCGCATCCTCGTGCGCACGTTCCAGATCAGCCTGATCGTGACGCTGTGGTGCCTGCTGCTCGCATACCCGCTCGCGTACTGGCTGACGACGCTGTCGGTGCGCCAGGCCAACGTGTTGATGATCCTGGTGCTGGTGCCGTTCTGGACCTCGATCCTGGTGCGCGTCGCGGCGTGGATCGTGCTGCTGCAGTCCGAGGGCCTGGTGAACCACGCGCTGCAGAACCTGCACCTGATCAACCAGCCGCTCGCGCTGCTGTTCAACCGCACCGGCGTCGTGATCGCGATGGTGCACATCCTGCTGCCGTTCATGATCCTGCCGCTGTACAGCGTGATGCAGAGCGTGCCGCCGACCTACCTGCGCGCGGCGGTGTCGCTCGGCAGCCCGCCGCTGGCCGCGTTCTTCCGCGTCTATGTGCCGCAGACCTACGCGGGCATCGGCGCCGGCGCGCTGCTGGTGTTCATCCTGAGCATCGGCTACTACGTGACGCCGGCGCTGCTCGGCGGCCCGGACGACCAGATGCTGAGCTACTACATCGCGCAGTACACCAACGTCAACGTCAACTGGGGCATGGCCTGCGCGCTCGGCGCGTTGCTGCTCGGCGCGACGCTGGTGCTGTATGCGATCTACCGGCGCGTGACGAACTCCGAGTTGAGCCTGGGCTGAGGACGAGACGATGACCGCGCTGACGCGACTGCTGCCGATCTTTCCTGCCTACGCCACGCCGCTCGACAAGCTCGGCTGGTACGCGCTGCGCGCCGCGTGCATCGGCGTGCTCGGCTTCCTGCTGCTGCCGATCCTGGTGATCATCCCGCTGTCGTTCAGCGACAGTTCCTTCCTCGTCTACCCGATCCCGGCCTGGTCGCTGAAGTGGTACCACAACCTGTTCTCGTCGGCCGAGTGGGCGCGCGCCGCGAAGAACAGCTTCATCGTCGCGCCGCTCGCGACCTTGATCGCGACGGTGCTCGGCACGAGCGCCGCGGTGGGTCTCGCGCGCACGCAGTTCCGCTTCAAGGGGCTGCTGATGAGCCTGCTGATCGCGCCGATGGTCGTGCCGATCGTCGTCGTCGGCGTCGGCACCTACCTGTTCTTCGCGAACATCGGGCTGGGCGACACCTACACCGCGCTGATCCTGGTGCACGCCGCGCTCGGTGCGCCGTTCGTGCTGACCACCGTGCTCGCCACCTTGCAGGGCTTCAACCACAACCTGGTGCGTGCGAGCCAGGGGCTGGGCGCGAGCCCGCTGGAAACCTTCTTCCGCATCACGCTGCCGGTGATCGCGCCGGGCGTGATCTCGGGCGCGCTGTTCGCGTTCGCGACTTCGTTCGACGAAGTCGTGGTCGCGTTGTTTCTCGCCGGGCCGGAGCAGATGACCCTGCCGCGCCAGATGTTCAACGGCATCCGCGAGAACATCTCGCCGACGATCGCCGCGGTCGCGACCTTGCTGATCCTGTTCACGACGAGCCTGCTGCTGGCGCTCGAATGGCTGCGCGGTCGGCGGCGCTGAACCGCGGCGTGTTTCGACCGCGTCAGCGGCCCGGCGCGAACGGCGCCGCCAGCCCCGTGTAGTCCTTCGCGATCGGCGCCGCGTAGTCGCCGCGCTTGCTGGTCGAGAGGCCGAGCGTGACGAGCCCCTCGGCGAGCTTCACCGCGGCGCCGACGCCGTCGATCACCGGCACGCCGAGCCGCTGCTGCAGTGCGTGGCACAGGTCGGCCATCCCGGCGCAGCCGAGCACGATCGCGCCGCTGCGGTCGCTCGCCAGGGCCTGCTCGGCGCAGGCCAGGATGCGCTCGAACGCGCGGCTCGCCGGGTCGTCGAGTTCGAGCACCGCGATGTCGGTGCCGTGGATGCCGCGGCAGCGGCGCTCGAAGCCGTACTGCAGCAGCAGGTGCTCGGCGATCACGCAGGTGCGCGTCAGCGTCGTGACGATCGAGAAACCGGTCGCGAGCAGGGTCGCCGCATGGAACGCGGCCTCGGCGATGCCGATCACCGGCCCGCGCGCGAGCTCGCGCGCGGCGTGCAGGCCGGGGTCGCCGAAGCAGGCGATGACGTAGGCGTCGGTGCTGCCGGCCGCCTCGCCGGCGCGCACCTGTTCGGTCACGCCGGCGGCGGCCCAGACATCGTCGTGGTGGTCTTCGATCGAGGCCGCGCCGAAGCTCGGGTTCACCGCCTCGATCAGCGTGCCCGGTGCCGCGACGGCGCGCGCGGCGGCGCCGATGCCGGCCGTCATCGCGGCGCTGGTGTTGGGGTTGATGACGCGAATCTTCATGGCAGTCTCGCCAGCAAGTCACGCGCCCGGGGCGCGGGCCGGCTGCGCCCCAACGCAGGGCGCGCGCACTGCGTTGGCGTCGCGCCGGCGCGACCCGGTGCGGCCGAACCGTGGCACATGCTTTGCGTACGCCCTGCCGAATGGCAACTGTCGACTCCACCCTCGTGCTGACGTCGCTGGTGAAGCGCTACGGCGACACCCGCGCGGTCGATGGCATCGACCTGACGATTCCGTCGGGCAGTTACTGCTGCCTGCTCGGCCCTTCCGGCTGCGGCAAGACCTCGACCCTGCGCATGATCGCGGGTCACGAGCTGGCGTCCGAGGGGCAGATCCTGCTCGGCGGCAAGTACGTCACCGACCGCAGCCCGGCCGAGCGCGGCACCGCGATGATGTTCCAGAGCTACGCGCTGTTCCCGCACCTCAGCGTGCTCGACAACGTCGCGTTCAGCTGGAAGATGCGCGGCAAGTCGGTGGCCGAGCGCCATGCGCGCGCGAAGGAACTGCTGCAGCTGGTCGCGATGACGCCGTACCTGAGCCGCCTGCCGAGCGAGCTCTCCGGCGGCCAGCAGCAGCGCGTCGCGCTCGCGCGTGCGCTGATGACCGAACCACGCGTGCTGCTGCTCGACGAGCCGCTCTCGGCGCTCGACCCGTTCCTGCGCGTGCAGATGCGTGCCGAGCTGAAGCGTTGGCAGCAGGAGCTCGGCTTCACGTTCGTGCACGTCACGCACTCGCAGGAAGAGGCGATGGCGCTGGCCGACCAGGTCGTCGTGATGAACCAGGGCCGCATCGAGCAGACCGGGTCGCCGCGCGAGGTGTTCAATGCGCCGCGTTCGGAGTTCGTCGCGCGCTTCATGGGGGCGCACAACGTGATCGAGACGCCGACCGGCAAGGTCGCGGTGCGCTCCGACCGGCTGCGGCTGCAGCGCAGCCTCGCGACCACCGGCAACGACGCGCGCCAGGCGGCGGTGCGCGCGGTCGAGTACCAGGGCAGCTACGTGCAGGTCAGCCTGGCGCCGCACGACGCGACCGACGGCCAATGGACCGTGACCCTGCCCGACGACGAGTTCGACGCCCACCCGCTGGCCGCCGGCGAGACCGTGTTCGTCTCGTGGGCCGACAACGAAGCGCACGCGCTGGCCTGATCGCGGCCCTCCTCGCACTTCCCTTCAACCTTCAGCCCGCTCCAGGAGACGACGATGTCCGACAACAGCACCCCCTTCAACTCGACCCGCCGCACGCTGATCAAGGGCGCTGCGGCCGCCGCGACCGGCACGATGGGCTTCCCGTCTGTGCGCGCGGCCGAGCCGATCACCTTGCGCTACCTGGGCACCGCGGTGAACCAGGACAAGGCGATCGCCGAGAAGTTCAAGGCCGACACCGGCATCACGATCCAGTACATCCCGGTCACGACCGACGACGTGACCAAGCGCGCCGTGACCGCGCCGAACTCGTTCGACCTGATCGACACCGAGTACTTCTCGCTGAAGAAGATCATTCCGACCGGCAACCTGCTCGGCATCGACACCAAGCGGATCAAGAACGCCGACAAGATCACCTCGCTGTTCACGAAGGGCGAGGTCGCCGGCAAGAAGGTCGGCGACCAGGGCACCGCGCCGAAGAAGGTGATGTACCTCGAGAAGCCGGACGCCAAGACGTTCTCGGCCGCGCCGACGCAGTTCATGACCTTGATCCCGACGGTCTACAACGCCGACACGCTGGGCATCCGCCCCGACCTGATCAAGCGCCCGATCGACAGCTGGAAGGAGTTGCTGAACCCCGAGTTCAAGGGCAAGGCCGCGATCCTGAACATCCCGTCGATCGGCATCATGGACGCGGCGATGGTCGTCGAGGCCGCGGGTCTGTACAAGTACCCCGACAAGGGCAACATGACCAAGAAGGAGATCGACCTGACGATCAAGACGCTGATCGAGGCGAAGAAGGCCGGCCAGTTCCGGGCCCTCTGGAAAGACTTCAACGAGAGCGTGAACCTGATGGCCTCGGGCGAGGTCGTGATCCAGTCGATGTGGTCGCCGGCGGTCACCGCGGTGCGCACGAAGGGCATCGACTGCCGCTTCCAGCCGCTGAAGGAAGGCTACCGCGCATGGGCGGCAGGCTTCGGCGTGCCGAAGTCGGTGACCGGCAAAAAGGCCGACGCCGTCTACGAATTCATCAACTGGTTCCTCGACGGCTGGGCCGGAGCGTACCTGAACCGCCAGGGCTACTACAGCGCGGTGCTCGAGACCGCAAAGGCGAAGATGGAGGCCTACGAATGGGCCTACTGGATGGAAGGCAAGCCCGCGACGCAGGACATCAAGTCGCCGAACGGCGACCTGCTCGCGAAGACCGGCGCGCTGCGCGACGGCGGCAGCTACGAAACGCGCATGGGCGGCATCGCCTGCTGGAACGCGATCATGGACGAGAACGCGTACATGGTCCAGAAGTGGAATGAGTTCGTCGCGGCCTGACCGGGCGCGCGCGTCGGCCTGGCTACAGGCCACGCCGTTCACGCTCGTCTTCGTGCTGTTCCTGGTGCTGCCGCTCGTGCTCGTCGCGGCGGTCAGCACCTGGCGCGCGACCGACTACGAGCTGATCCCGGCGTTCACGGTGCAGAACTACCTCGACGTGTTCAACGGCTGCGGCAACACGGCCGAGCTGTGCGTCACGCTGAAGACCTATCTGTCGACGCTGAAGTTCTGCTTCCTCGTCTGGCTGATCACCTTGGTCGCAGGCTTCGCGGTCGCGTACTTCCTCGCGTTCCATGTGCGCTCGGTCGGCGCGCAGACCTTGCTGTTCATCCTGTGCACCGTGCCGTTCTGGACCAGCAACGTGATCCGCATGATCTCGTGGGTGCCGCTGCTCGGCCGCAACGGCGTGATCAACCAGGGGCTGCAGGGCCTCGGGCTGATCGACACGCCGATCGAGTGGCTGCTGTTCAGCAACTTCTCGGTCGTGCTCGCGTTCGTGCACCTCTACACGATGTTCATGATCGTGCCGATCTTCAACTCGATGATGCGCATCGACCGCGCGCTGATCGAGGCCGCACGCGATGCGGGTGCGTCCGGCTGGCAGACCGTGTGGAACGTCGTCGTGCCGCTCTCGCGCACCGGCATCATCATCGGTTCGATCTTCGTGATCACGATCGTGATGGGCGACTTCGTGACGATCGGCGTGATGGGCGGCCAGCAGATCGCATCGATCGGCAAGATCATCCAGGTCCAGACCTCGTACCTGCAGTTCCCGATGGCCGCGGCGAACGCGGTGATCCTGCTCGCGATCACGCTGATGATGATCTGGGGTCTGACGCGGCTCGTCGACATCCGCAAGGAATTGTGATGACCCGCGAAGGCCGGCGCCCCGCCAGCTTCTACGCGCTCGCGTTCGTGTTCGCCGCGTTCGTGCTGTTCCTGTACGGCCCGATGGTCACGATCTTCGTGCTCAGCTTCCAGGGGCCGGAGGGCGGGCTGACCTTTCCGATGCGCGGCGCCTCGCTGCACTGGTTCGGCAAGCTCTGGGAGGGCATGGGCGTCGTCGACATCGCTGCGGCGTTCCGCCGCTCGGTCGCGCTCGGCGCGGTCGTGATGGTCGCGACCGTGCTGCTGTCGCTCGGCGCGGGCCTGGCGTTTCGCAAGAAGTTCGCCGGCTCGGGCCTGCTGTTCTACACCTCGGTCGCGAGCCTGATCATGCCGTCGATCGTCGTCTCGCTCGGCATCGGGCTGCAGTTCCGTCTGATCGACACCGCCGTCAAGACGCTGCTCGAACGCTGGGGCCTGGGCGGCCTGCTCGAAAGCTACGGCACCGCGATGGGCCTGTTCAGCTCGGCGCTCGGCGCGCACCTGACCTGGACCTTGCCGTTCGGCCTGCTGATCATGCTGGCGGTGTTCAACCGCTTCAACCCGGCGTTCGAAGAAGCCGCGGCCGACCTCGGCGCAACACGCTGGCAGAGCTTCCGCCACGTCGTGCTGCCGCTGATCGCGCCCAGCCTCGTCGGTGTCGGCATGTTCGGCTTCACGCTGAGCTGGGACGAGATCGCGCGCACCTCGCAGGCGATCGGCGATGTCAACACCTTGCCGCTCGAGCTGCAGGGTCTGACCAGCACCGTGACGACACCGGCGATCTATGCGCTCGGCACCGTGACCACGATCGTCTCGTTCGCGGTGATGGGCGGCACGCTGGCGCTGATGAAGCTGCTGAACCGCCGCCGCGGCCGCATCCTGGCCGCCGGCTGACCTGAATCGGCGGGCCGCATCTGCCGCGGCTCAGAACGTCGAGCACTGAAAGAAGCCGCGGTGACCGAAACAGGATGTCGTCGTCGGCATCCGGCTGTAACGCGCCGCGGTGTCCTTCGCGCTGAGGCGCAGCACGCAGTCGCGCCAGGGGTCCGAATCGCTTTTGTAGCCGAGCCTTTCGCAGGCCGGGCCATAGGTTGCGACCATCTCGTCGACTTCGCGCTGCATGCGCGCTGTCCGGTCGGCTTGTGTGACGCAGCCGGCCAACAACGAGAGCAGCAGCCAGGTGGTGAATGAACGCATGAGCGTCTCCTTCGCGCCGCGGCGCCGCGCGCCGTGCGTGTCCGTTACGTCGGTGTGCGTATATGCCGGCGCGGGCGCGATCGGTTCATTGGTTGCGCATCGCGAGCGATGAACCGCCGCGCCGCGGCTCGGCATACACGTGACACGCACAAGCGTGCACTTGAGCAAGGAGCTGAACCATGAAAGCCAGGATTCCGATCGCTTGCACCTCAGTCGTCGCGGCGTTCTCGTTCGTGCTGGTGCCGGGCGCAATGTCCGCGGCCCCGATGGCCGGGAGTCGGGCCGCGCCGCCAGCCCACACGATGACGGCGCCGCCGAGCCGCGCGACGCAGCCCACCACGCTCGGCCCGACGCGCACCGGCCAGCCGAGCCAGGAGTGCGGCAGCCCCAGCGCGCCCAACACGCCGGGCAACTCGGCGCAGGCGCCCGGCTCGGCCTTCAACCCGGACGGCAGGGCGGGCACCGTCTATGCGGGAGAGCAGCCGCAGAACTCGCGCAATACCGCCAGCGTCTCGCAATACGACACTGCCTGCGCGCACCAGCGGCGTTGAGCACGAAATGGATTCGCGCCGCCGTTGCAATTCGACCCCGTCGAGCCGGCATATCATCGCCGGCAACAGCGATGGCGTCGCGGTGAGGCCGTCGGAAAACACGGGCGCATCCGGATGGTCGCAGACAACGCAGGGCTCGACATCGTCGCCATCGGCGAGGCGATGGTCGAATTCAACCAGCAGCGGCCGAACGCGCCGGACTTCATCCAGGGCTTCGGCGGCGACACCTCGAACGCGATCATCGCGGCGGCGCGCCAGGGCGCGCGCACCGCCTACATCTCGCGGCTCGGCGCCGATGCGTTCGGCGATCGACTGATGGCGTTGTGGGCGGCCGAGAACGTCGGCGCCGACGCGGTGATTCGCGACCCGCAGGCGCCGACCGGCGTGTACTTCGTGACCCACGCTGCGAACGGCCATGCCTTCAGCTACCTGCGGGCCGGCAGCGCCGCGAGCCGGATGACGCCGGCCGACCTGCCGGCCGCACTGATCGGCGGCGCGAAGTTCCTGCATGTCTCGGGCATCAGCCAGGCCATCAGCGCCAGCGCGTGCGACACGGTGTTCGCGGCGATTGCGCTGGCGCGCGCGGCCGGCTGCAGGGTCGCGTACGACTCGAACCTGCGCCTGAAGCTGTGGCCGCTGGACCGGGCCCGCGCGATCATCAAGGAGACGATCGCGCATTGCGACCTGTTCCTGCCGAGCCTCGAAGACGCCGAGCAGTTCACCGGCCTCAGTGGCCGCGACGCCATCATGGACTGGTGCCTTGCCGCCGGCGCGCCGGCCGTCGTGCTCAAGCTCGGCCGCGACGGCGCGATGCTCGGCAGCGCCGAAGGCAGGACGCAGGTGCCCGGTCGCATCGTCGACGCGGTCGACGCGACCGGCGCCGGCGACTGCTTCGCCGGCGCGCTGCTCGCGCGCCTCGCCGCCGGCGACGCGATGCTCGATGCGGTGCAGTACGCGAACGCCGCCGCGGCGCTGACGACGACCGGCTTCGGCGCCGTCGCGCCGATCCCGCGGCCGGCCGATGTGCGGGCCTTCATCGCGAGTCGCCCATGACCCGTCGCGTGGTGGTCGTCGGCGGCAGCAGCGGGATCGGCCGCGCGAACATCGCCGGCGCGATGATCTACCTCGACGCGCAGGGCCGGCAGACCGGCTGCGAAGACGTATTCACGAAGCTCGAGATTTGCCGCGCTCACTACGAGGCCGTCGGCCTCGGCGCGGGCTACGTCGACCAGTTCGTGCGCTAAGGAGAAGCTCCATGCAACAGCATTTCATCGGCGGCCACTGGGCCCCCTCGAGCGGCGGCGAGACGCTGCCCGTCATCGACCCGAGCACCGGCGAGGTGTTCGACCAGCTCGCGCGCGGCACGGCCACCGATGTCGATCGCGCGGTGCGTGCCGCGCGCGCGGCGCTCGGCGGCGCGTGGGGCCGCATGACCGCGACCGAGCGCGGCCGCATCCTGATGAAGATGTCGGCGCTGATCCTCGCGCGCCACGAAGAGCTCGCGCAGCTCGAGGCGCGCGACACCGGCAAGCCGATCGGCCAGGCGCGCAACGACATCAGCGTCGCCGCGCGCTACTGCGAGTTCTACGGCGGCGCGGCCGACAAGCTGCACGGCGAGCAGATCCCGTACCTCGAAGACTTTCATGTCGTCGTGCTGCGCGAACCCTACGGCGTGACCGCGCACATCCTGCCGTGGAACTACCCGGCGCAGATGTTCGGCCGCTCGGTCGTGCCGGCGCTGGCCACCGGCAACGCCGCGGTGCTCAAGCCCTCGGAAGACGCGTGCCTGTCGCCGCTCGCGTTCTGCGAGATCGCGAAGGAGGCCGGGCTGCCGGCCGGCGCGCTGAACATCGTCACTGGCCTCGGCGAAGAAGCGGGTGCCGCGCTGACGGCGCACCGCGACATCGATTTCGTCACCTTCACCGGCTCGCCCGAAGTCGGCACGCTGGTGCAGAAGGCCGCGGCCGAGCGCACGCTGAAGTGCGTGCTCGAACTCGGCGGCAAGAGCCCGCAGATCGTCTTCGACGACGCCGACCTCGACCGCGCGGCCGGCTTCGTGCTGAAGGCGATCACGCAGAACGGCGGCCAGACCTGCTCGGCCGGCAGCCGGCTGCTGGTGCAGCGTTCGATCTGCGACACCTTCGTCAAGAAGGTGGCCGAGCGTTTCGCGCGGTCGTCGGCCGGCACGCCGGCGATGGACAAGGATTGCGGCCCGCTGATCAACGCCGAGCAGCAAAGCCGCGTGCAGCGCTTCATCGACGAGGCGCGCGCGAGCGGCATCCCGGTGCTCGCGCAAGGCCGTGTCGCCGAGGGCGTGCCGGCCGGCGGCTTCTATGTCGCGCCGGTGCTGTTCGGCCCGGTACCGCGCGATCACCGTCTGGCGCGCCAGGAGGTGTTCGGCCCGGTGCTCGCGGTGATCCCGTTCGACGACGAGGACGACGCGATCGCGCTCGCGAACGCGACCGACTTCGGCCTGATCGCCGGCATCTGGACGCGCGACGGCGGCCGTCAGACCCGGGTCGCCCGGCGCATGCGCTGCGGCCAGGTCTACATCAATTGCTATGGCGCGGGTGGCGGCGTCGAGCTGCCGTTCGGCGGCGTGAAGAAGAGCGGCCACGGACGCGAGAAGGGCTTCATGGCGCTCGAAGAGTTCTGCAGCGTGAAGACCGTGGTCCAGTATTTCGGCAAATGACAAAGGAATCATCATGAGACTGAACGACAAGGTCGCGATCGTGACCGGCGCCGCGAGCGGCTTCGGCGCCGAGATCGCGCGCCAGTACGTCGCGGAGGGCGCCAAGGTGGCGGTGGCCGACATCAACGAGACCGGCGCGCGCGACGTGGCCGCGTCGCTCGGGACCAACGCGTTCGCGGTGAAATGCGACGTGACGCAGCGCGCCGACATCGACGCGCTGGTGAAGGCCACCGTCGACCGATTCGGCAAGCTCGACATCGTCGTCAACAACGCCGGCTGGACGCACCGCAACGGGCCGCTGCTCGATGTCGACGAGGCCACCTTCGACCGTGTCTACGACATCAACGTCAAGTCGATCTTCCACATGGTCCATGCGGTCGTGCCGCTGCTGCGCAGGCAGCGCAGCGGCGTGATCCTGAACATCGGCTCGACCGCCGGCATCCGCCCGCGCCCCGGCCTCACCTGGTACAACAGTTCGAAGGGCGCGGTGAACCTGATGAGCAAGTCGCTCGCGGTCGAGCTCGGTCCGGACAACATCCGCGTCAACGCGATCTGCCCGGTGATGGGCGCCACCGGCCTGCTCGAATCCTTCATGGGCATGCCCGACACGCCGGAGAACCGCAAGAAGTTCGTCGCGACGATCCCGCTGGGGCGCCTGTCCGACCCGAAGGACATCGCGCGCGCCGCGGTCTACCTCGCCAGCGACGACGCCGAGTTCATCACCGGCGTCGAGTTCCCGGTCGACGGCGGCCGCACGGTCTGAGGGCTCAGGCCAACGAGAAGCGGTAGACGCCGTCGGCATCGAGCCGGCGCGTCAGCCGGCCGTCGAGCCACAGCGCATGCAGATGCGCGATCGACTCGCCCATCGCGAAGGTGGTCTGGTGCAGGTCGAGCTTGCGGCGGAACAGGATCATCAGCAGGTCGGCCGCGCATTGCGGCGCCTCGCCGCACGCGGTGATCACGTCGGCGAGCCGTTCGTCGTGGTGGGCGACGAGCTGGTCGACACGGGTGTGCAGCCCCGTGAACGGCCGGCCGTGCGACGGCAGCACCAGCACATCCGCCGGCAGCGCCTTCATGCGGGTGATCGAATCGAGGTACAGGCGCAGCGGGTTCGACTCGGGCTCGCCCTCGTGCACGCTGACGTTGGTCGAGATGCGCGGCAGCACCATGTCGCCGCTGATCAATGCGCCCAGCTCGGGGCAATGCAGCGAGATGTGCTCTGGCGCGTGGCCGTAGCCGACGTGGCAGGTCCAGGCGCGGCCGCCGATCGTCAGCGTGTCGCCGCCGAGCATGCGCCTGAAGCTCGCCGGCAGCTGCGGCACCATGCTCGCGTAGTAGTTCGTGCGCGCCCTGATCTTGGCCTGCGATTCGGGGTCGGTCAGGCCGTGGCTCGCCATGAAGCGCGCGGTGGCCTCGCCGCCGATCGTGGCCAGGCCGCTGCTGGCCATGCGCGCGACGTTGTAGTCGGTCGCGCTGGCCCACAGCCGCACGCCCCAGCGCTCGGTCAGCCAGTGCGCGAGGCCGATGTGGTCGGGGTGCATGTGGGTCACGATCACGCGCAGCACCGGCAGGCCCTGCAGCTCGTTCGCGAAGATCGTCTCCCAGGCGGCGCGGGTCGCGTCGTTCGTGATGCCGCAGTCGACGATGCTCCAGCCTTCGCGGCCGTCGATCGAATCGCGCAGCAGCCACAGGTTGATGTGGTCGAGCTGGAACGGCAGCGCCATGCGCAGCCAGCGCACGCCCGGTGCGACCTCGAGCGTCGTGCCGAGTGCCGGCAGCGCCTCGCCGAGCGGATAGCCGAGCTGCAGTTCGAGTGCGTTCATCGCCATCGTCGTGTTCCCCATTTACACTTTGATCGGTTGACGCACTTTACGTAAACGTCAATCGGCCAGTGTAGGCCGCTTCGCTTCCCACCGCTGTCACGCAGATGTCTTCGACCTTCACGATCGGCGAACTCGCGCGCGAGTTCGACCTCACGACCCGCGCGATCCGCTTCTACGAGGATTGCGGGCTGATCACGCCGCAGCGCAGCGGCCGCAACCGCATTTACACGCAGCGCGACCGCACGCGGTTGAAGCTGACCTTGCGCGGCAAACGCCTCGGGCTGACGCTGGCCGAGGTCAAGGAGCTGGTCGACATGTACGAGTCGCCGCGCGACACGCTGCCGCAGCTGAAGAAGTTCCTGGTCGTGCTGGCGGCGCACCGCGAGCAGCTCGAGCAGCAGATGGCCGATCTGCACGTCACGCTCGACGAGGTGCGCAGTCACGAGAAGGAAGCCCGGCGCCTGCTGGCTCAAGGACAGAAGAAGGCCGCGGTCTAGAATTGACGTATACGTCAATGGCGGGTTCCCGCCCGGAGCCGACACCTCATGATTGCGGACCCGAACTTCGAGCAGCGCACGGTCGATTCGTTCGCGCGCCAGCCGGCGATGGCCACGCTCGGGATCACGCTCGACGCGGTCGCCGCGGGGCGCGTCGTGCTCGCGATGGCGCATCGCGTCGACCTGACGCAGCAGCATGGCTTCCTGCACGCCGGCATGCTCGCCACCGCACTCGACTCGGCCTGCGGCTATGCCGCGTTCACGGTGATGCCGGCCGGGGCCGGCGTGCTGACGATCGAGTTCAAGATCAACCTGCTGGCGCCGGCGCGCGGTCCGTTGCTTCGGTTCGAAGCTCAGGTGACCAAGTCCGGGCGCACGATCAGCGTGGTCGACGGCCAGGCGTTCCAGTTCGATCCCGGCACGGCAGCCGAGCGCAAACTCGTCGCGACGATGACCGCGACCGTCATGACCGTGCTGGGCCGCGACGACGTGCGTCATTGACACCACCTTCAAGGAGACAAGCACATGGACAACCTGCCCGGCCTGAATTTCCAGCTCGGTGAAGACGTCGACGCGCTGCGCGATGCGGTGCGCGAGTTCGCACAGGCCGAGATCGCGCCGCGCGCGGCCGAGATCGACGCGAGCGATCAGTTCCCGATGGACCTGTGGCGCAAGATGGGCGCGCTCGGCGTGCTCGGCATCACGGTCGACGAGGAGTACGGCGGCGCGAACATGGGCTACCTCGCACACATGATCGCGATGGAGGAGATCTCGCGCGCATCGGCGTCGGTCGGCCTGAGCTACGGCGCGCACTCGAACCTGTGCGTGAACCAGATCAGGCGCAACGGCAGCGACGCGCAGCGCGCGAAGTACCTGCCGAAGCTGATCAGCGGCGAGCACGTCGGCGCGCTCGCGATGAGCGAGCCGGGGGCCGGCTCCGACGTGATCAGCATGAAGCTGAAAGCCCAGGACAAGGGCGACCACTACCTGCTCAACGGCACCAAGATGTGGATCACCAACGGGCCCGACGCCGACACGCTCGTCGTCTATGCGAAGACCGAGCCCGAGCTGGGTGCACGCGGCGTGACCGCGTTCCTGATCGAGCGCGGGATGCGCGGCTTCAGCATCGCGCAGAAGCTCGACAAGCTCGGCATGCGCGGCAGCCACACCGGCGAGCTCGTGTTCGTCAACGTCGAGGTGCCGGCCGAGAACGTGCTCGGCGCGCTGAACGGCGGCGCGCGCGTGCTGATGAGCGGCCTCGACTACGAACGCGCGGTGCTGACCGGCGGGCCGCTCGGGATCATGCAGTCGGTGATGGACAACGTGGTGCCGTACATCCACGACCGCAAGCAGTTCGGCCAGAGCATCGGCGAGTTCCAGCTGATCCAGGGCAAGGTCGCCGACATGTACACCGTGCTGCAGGCCGGCCGTGCGTTCGCGTACACGGTCGCGAAGAATCTCGACATGCTGGGCAGCGAACATGTGCGCCAGGTGCGCAAGGACTGCGCGAGCGTGATCCTGTGGTGCGCCGAGAAGGCGACCTGGATGGCCGGCGAGGGCATCCAGATCTTCGGCGGCAACGGCTACATCAACGAGTACCCGCTCGGCCGCCTGTGGCGCGATGCGAAGCTGTACGAGATCGGCGCCGGCACGTCTGAAATCCGCCGCATGCTGATCGGACGCGAACTGTTCTCCGAGACGATGTGACGGTGGGCGCGCCCGGTTCGCGGCGCGCCCGAAGAAGAAATCGCGCGCACGGGTTCACCCCGTGGCGCGCGCTGCGCCGTTCAACGCATGTCGCCCACCTCTTCAGGAGATCGTCATGCCGAACCGCCGCCGTTTCATCGCCCTGGCCGCCGCTGCTGCCGCCGCCTTCACCGCCCCGGCGTTCGCGCTCGGCACGCTCGTCGATGTCGAACTCGTCGACCGCGGCCGCGGCGAGGCCCTGCCGGTCTGGTCGCACCAGGGTGCCGCGTGGGTCGCCGGGCGGCCCGGCAGCCGCTACGCGGTGCGGCTGAGCAACCGCAGCGGCGCACGGGTGCTGGTCGTGCTGTCGATCGACGGCGTCAACGCGGTCAGCGGCGAGACCGCGGCGACGGGCCAGACCGGCTACGTGCTCGCGCCGTACCAGACCACCGAGATCACCGGCTGGCGCAAGAGCCTGACCGAGGCCGCCGCGTTCTACTTCACCGCGCTGCCGGATTCGTATGCGGCGCGCACCGACCGGCCGGACAACGTCGGCGTGATCGGCGCCGCGGTGTTTCGCGAGCGTGTCGTCCGTCCGCAGCCCTACAGCCGCAACGACATCGACGCCGCCGACAGCGCCGCCGGCCGCCTGCGCGAAGCCGAGTCATCGCCGCGCGCCGCGGCACCGGCACCGATGCAGAAGAGTCAATCCGCCGGCAGCCTGGCGCGCGACGAGCGCCTGGATCGACTCGGAACGGGCCACGGCGAACGCGAGTACATGCCGACCTCGCAGACCCACTTCGAGCGCGCCGGCGAGCAGCCGAACGAGCTCGTGCGGATCCGCTACGACAGCCACGACCGGCTGGTCGCGCTCGGCGTGATCCGGCCGCGCCGCGTGCCCTTCGCGCCGGACCCGTTCCCGGCCTTCGTGCCCGATCCGAAGGGTTGATCGAATCGGCCGCCTGGCCGGTTCAGTCGCCGAGCTGAACGCGGATCTGCGGGTACTTGTCGTCGTAGAACGCGAGGCGCTGGGCCAGGTCGACATGCTCGTCGTAGGGCATCTCGTAGCTCCACACCGCGTCCTTGATCGCGGTGCCGCCGACGTTCAGGTCGAAGTACCTGGCCCGGCCCTTGAACGGGCAATCGGTCGTCGTGTCGGTCGGCTGCAGCGTTTCCATGTGCACGTCGGAGCGCGGGAAGTAGTAGCGCAGCGGCGCGCCGTCTTCGACGACGCGGATCACGTCTTCCGATTCGGCGATGACTTCATCGCCGACCCGGACCTTCACGACCTGCGCCACGCGTTCCTCGCGGACCTGGTGCTCCGGCATCTTCTGATGGCCTGGTGACTTGCTCATGCGCGGCTCCGATGCGAGTGGCGACGGAAATAAGTGTCTCGTCGGGCAATCGCCGTACCCGTGCGCGACGGTCGAGATGCGCACCCGGCGCCGCGGTTTGCGGCAATTTCTGCAAGAGCCTGTCGAAGCGGTGCGGCCGGCGCGGATCAGCGCGCGACGGCGACGACGTGCGCCTGGATCTTCGCATCGACCGGCCCTGCGCCGAAGCGCTCGGCGATCGCTTCTGCGCAGACTGCGGTGGCCTGGACCAGGCCCGCGCCGGAACGCGCCTCGATCTCGTTGCGCAGCGGCGTGCCCTGGCAGTAGGCAAATGCCGCCGCGTGTGCCGAGGCCGCGCGGCTGCGCGCCGCGACCGTCTCGAAGCGCGGCGGCGCGTCGAAACCGGCGCCGGCCAGGTCGCGCGCAATCGCCGCCGTGTCGGAATAGCCATGCGGCGTGCGTGCCATGAAGCGCGGCGGGTCGGCGCTGAACAGGCGGGCGAGCGCCGTCGTCACGGTGTCGGCGAGCTCGTTCTCCTCGATGCGATCCCAGACGTTGAACAGCAGCACGCCGCCGCGCTTCAGCACGCGCCGGGCTTCGGCAAACGCATGCGGCTTGTCCGGGAAGAACATCGCACCGAACTGGCAGACGACGACATCGAAGCTCGCGTCGTCGAACGGCAGCTGCATCGCGTCGGCCGGTTGCCAGCGCACCGGGCGTTCGGTGCCCACGGCGGCGGCGCGCGCCAGCATCGGCGGGTTCAGGTCGGTCGCGACCAGCTCGACCGACGCGGGCAGCGCCCGCGCCATCGCGCGCGTGACGACGCCGGTCCCGGCCGCGGTCTCGAGCACGCGGACCGGGGCGAGCGCGGCGACGCGGCGCGCGAGGTCGTCGGCATAGGGTTCGAAGATCAGCGGCACGAGCAGCGTGTCATAGAGCTCCGGGATCGAGCCGGCGAACGACGTGTCGGATTTCGGGGTGTCCATGGCGCATCTCCGTTGGCGGCGTCGGGGGCATCTTAGTGGCGTAGTCTTGGGCGTCGTCGGCGACTCGTCCGCGAGGTGCAACATGGACCTGGTTTCTCGACGCCACGCACTCGGCGCGCTCGGTGCGGCGGCGCTTGCGGTTTCGGTCCCGGGCTCGGGCTCGGCGCAGGCCGCGGCGCTGCAGTCGTGGCCGCTGCGCACGCCGCAGCGCGCCGGCATTCACGATGTGGCACCGGCGCCTGATGGCGGCGTGTGGTTCACCGCGCAGCGCAGCGGCCACCTCGGCTGGTTCGATCCGCGCAGCGGGCGCGCCGAACTGGTCGCGCTCGGCGCGGGCGCGTCGCCGCACGGCGTGATCCCGGGGCCGGACAAGGCGGCGTGGGTCACCGATGGCGGCCTCGGCGCGATCGTGCGCGTCGGCTGGCCCGATCGCGACGTGCGTGTCTTCGCGCTGCCGAACGGCGGCGCCGCGGCCAACCTCAACACCGCGACGTTCGACGCCGACGGCGACCTGTGGTTCACCGGGCAGAGCGGCGTGGTCGGCAAGCTCGCACGCAAGAGCGGGGTCGTGACGGTCGCCGAGGCACCGCAAGGCCGCGGGCCGTACGGCATCTGCACGACGCCGGGCGGCGAGGTCTGGTGGTGCTCGCTCGCCGGTTCGTTCATCGCCCGCATCGACCGCCGCAGCGGCGCGTCGACGGTCGTCCAGCCGCCGACGAAGAACCAGGGCGCGCGCCGCATCTGGAGCGACAGCCGCGGCCGGCTCTGGATCAGCGAATGGCTGAGCGGCAACCTGTCGATGCACGATCCCGCCGCCGCGAGCTGGCGCCACTGGAAGCTCCCGGGCGACGCGCCGCGGCCGTACGCGGTCTACGTCGACGAGCACGACAAGGTGTGGGTCAGCGATTTCACGGCGAACGCGGTGTTGCGCTTCGATCCGGGCAGCGAGACGTTCGAGCGCTTCGGCCTGCCGCGCGAGGCGGCGGCCGTGCGCCAGATCCACGGCCGCGCGGGCGAGGTGTGGCTGCCCGAGAGCGGTACCGATTACATCTCGGTGATCCGGACCGCCTGAGAGGGAGCGGGCGGGCGCGTCAGACGGTCGCGCTGCGTACACTTCGGCCAATGACCACCCAGCTTCAAGAGCTCCTCGACAGCAACCGCCTGTGGGCCGCGAAGACCGAGGCGCGCAGCCCCGGCTTCTTCACCGGGCTGCTGCAGCAGCAGGCGCCGCAATACCTGTGGATCGGCTGCGCCGACAGCCGGGTGCCGGCGAACGAGCTGGTCGACCTGCTGCCGGGCGAGCTGTTCGTGCATCGCAACATCGCCAATGTCGTCGTGCACTCCGACCTGAACTGCCTGTCGGTGATCCAGTTCGCGACCGACCTGCTGAAGGTCGGCCACATCATCGTCGTCGGGCATTCGCGTTGCAGCGGCGTCGGTGCGGCGCTGGACGACACGCGCATCGGCCTGGCCGACAACTGGGTCCGCCATGTGCAGGACGTGCGCAACCGCCACCGCGAGTGGCTCGAAACGCTGCCCGCCGAGCGGCAGGTCGATGCACTCGGCGAGATCAACGTGATCGAGCAGGCGCGCAACGTCTGCCAGACCACCGTCGTGCAGGACGCCTGGGCGCGCGGCCAGGAACTGGTCGTGCACGGCTGGTTCTACGGGCTGAACAACGGCCTGTTGCGCGACCTGAAGATCACGGTGTCGAATGCGACCGAGATGGCCGCCGCGTTCGGTGAAGCCGTCGCGGCCCTGCATGCGCGCTACGCGATCTGATGTCGTGGTCATGAGACAGCCGGCGACCTTTCCGGCGGCACTGACGGATCCGCGCGCCTTCGACATCGCGCAGGCGATGCTCGATGGCTTCGACCGCCACTACCTGCTGTTCCGCGAGGCCAGCGCCGATGCGAAGCGCCGCTTCGAGGTGGCCGACTGGCACGGCCAGCAGCGTGCGCAGCGCGAGCGCATCGAGTTCTACGACCTGCGCGTCGACGAGGCGGCCGAGCGGCTGCAGACCGAGTTCCAGGCCTCCGACCTGCCGAAGGACGTGTGGCAGCAGGTCAAGCTGCACTACATCGGGCTGCTGACGGGCCACCACCAGCCCGAGCTCGCCGAGACCTTCTTCAACTCGGTGACGACGAAGATCCTGCACCGCAGCTACTTCCACAACGATTTCATCTTCGTGCGCCCGGCGGTCTCGACCGAGTACATCGAGAACGACGAGCCGGCCTCGCTGCCGACCTACCGCGCCTACTACCCGACGAAGGCGACGATGCGCGAGACCTGGCTGCGCATCGTCGACAACTTCCAGCTCGAGCGGCCTTTCGAAGACCTGGGCCGCGACATCGACGACGTGCTCGCCGCGGTCGATGCGCAGCTCGGCGACTACCGCATGCGCGCGAACTTCCAGATCCAGGTGCTGAGCTCGCTGTTCTATCGGAACAAGGGCGCGTACCTGGTCGGCAAGATCATCAACGGCTTCTCGGAGACGCCGTTCGCGCTGCCGATCCTGCACCACGAAGAAGGCGACGGCCTGCTGATCATCGACACGGTGCTGTTCGGCGAAGACGAGCTGCTGCTGCTGTTCAGCTTCGCGCGGGCGTATTTCATGGTGACGATGGAGGTGCCGTCGGCCTACGTGCAGTTCCTGCGCTCGATGATGCCGCGCAAGCCGCGCAGCGAGATCTACAACGCGCTCGGCCTCGCGAAGCAGGGCAAGAACGCGTTCTACCGCGACTTCCTGTACCACCTGAAGCACTCGAGCGACCGCTTTCGCATTGCGCCCGGCATCAAGGGCATGGTGATGCTGGTGTTCGACCTGCCGAGCTTCCCGTACGTGTTCAAGGTCATCAAGGATTTCTTCCCCGAGCAGAAGGAAACGACGCGCGAGCTGATCAAGAGCAAGTACCTGCTCGTCAAGCAGCACGACCGCGTCGGGCGCATGGCCGACACGCTCGAGTACAGCAACGTCGCGTTCCCGCGCGAGCGCTTCGAGGACGAACTGGTCGCCGAGCTGAAGCACTTCTGCCCGAGCCTGCTCGAGGAGGAAGGCGACGCGCTCGTGATCCGCCACGTCTACATGGAGCGGCGCATGATCCCGCTCAACATCTACCTGCAGGAGGCCTCGCCGGCGCAGATCGAATCGGCGGTGGTCGAGTACGGCAACGCGATCAAGGACCTGGTGCGCGCGAACATCTTCCCCGGCGACATGCTGTGGAAGAACTTCGGCGTCACGCGCCACGGCAAGGTCGTGTTCTACGACTACGACGAGATCGAGTACCTGACCGACTGCAACTTCCGCAAGATCCCGACGCCGCGCACCGAGGAGGAAGAGATGTCGGGCGAGGTCTGGTACAAGGTCGGCCCGCGCGACGTGTTCCCGGAGACCTTCGCCCCGTTCCTGCTCGGCAACGACGACGTGAAGCGCGTGTTCATGGCACACCACGCCGATCTGCTCGAGGCCGCGTTCTGGCAAGGCCACAAGGAGCGCATCCTGGCCGGATATGTGCATGATGTCTTCCCCTACGATGCGCACAAGCGCTTCCAGTACCGGCGCGCACCTGCGGCGTCCATCTGAGTCAACCGAAAGGAGCCTACCGTGGCCGACCCCATCGTCATCGTTTCCGCTGCCCGCACGCCGATCGGCGGCCTGCTGGGCGATTTTTCGTCGCTGGCCGGGCACCAGCTCGGCGCGATCGCGATCAAGGCCGCGGTCGCGCGTGCCGGCATCACGGGCGACACCGTCGACGAGGTGCTGATGGGCAACTGCCTGATGGCCGGCCAGGGCCAGGCGCCGGCGCGCCAGGCGACGCTCGGCGCCGGGCTGCCGCAGGCGGTCGGTGCGGTGACGCTGTCGAAGATGTGCGGCTCCGGGATGCGCGCGATGATGTTCGGCCACGACATGCTGCGCAGCGAGACCGCCGACGTCGTGATCGCCGGCGGCATGGAGAGCATGACCAACGCGCCGCACCTGACGCCGATGCGCAAGGGCGTCAAGTACGGCATGGCCGCGCTGTACGACCACATGGCGATCGACGGCCTCGAAGACGCTTACGAGAAGCTGCCGAACGGCGCCGGCAAGGCGATGGGTGTGTTCGCCGAGGAGTGCGTCGCGAAGTACCAGTTCACGCGCGAGCAGATGGACCAGTTCGCGATCGCGTCGACGCAGCGCGCGAAGCAGGCGAACGAAGACGGCAGCTTCGACTGGGAGATGGCCCCGGTCACCTTGCCCGGCAAGGGCGGCGACACCGTCATCAAGTTCGACGAGCAGCCGTTCAAGGCCAAGCTCGACAAGATCCCCGGCCTGAAGCCGGCATTCACGAAAGACGGCACGATCACCGCCGCGACCTCGTCCAGCATCTCAGACGGCGCGGCGGCGCTCGTGCTGATGCGCGCGAGCACCGCGAAGAAGCTCGGCGTGACGCCGATCGCGCGCATCCACGCGCACGCGGTCCATGCGCAGGCGCCGAACTGGTTCACGACCGCGCCGGTCGGTGCGATCGACAAGGTGCTGAAGAAGAGCGGCTGGACCGCGAAAGACGTCGATCTCTGGGAGGTCAACGAGGCCTTCGCCGCGGTCACGCTGGCCGCGATGAGCGAATTCAAGCTGCCGCACGAGATCGTCAACGTCAACGGCGGCGCCGTCGCGCTCGGTCACCCGATCGGCGCGAGCGGTGCGCGCATCGTCGTCACCCTGCTCGGCGCGCTGCGCAAGCGCGGGTTGAAGAAGGGCGTCGCGGCGCTGTGCATCGGCGGCGGTGAAGCGACGGCACTGGCGGTCGAGCTGATCTGACGCGAACGCCGCCGACTGACTGCTTGCGGCCCGGAGCAGTCATTCGGTGGTCGCAGCGGCCAAGGCTGCACACGTCGGGGTCTGCCGTCGAACGCCAAGGACGGTTGCAACGCAGACGCGTTACGCTCCGCTCCCAGACCTTCCGGAGACGACCTCGATGCTGCTGAGCGAAGACCACCGCGCCGTGCAGGACGCCGTGCGTGCCTATGTGCAGGACCGCATCGCGCCGCAGGCGGCGGCCTGGGACAAGACCCACCACTTCCCGCAGGACGAGCTGCGCGGCCTGGCCGAACTCGGCTGCTACGGTGTCGCAGTGCCGACCGAATGGGACGGCGCGGGGCTGGATTACCTCGCGCTCGCGGTGATCCTCGAGGAGATCGCGGCCGGCGACGGCGCGACCTCGACCGTCGTCAGCGTCAACAACTGCCCGGTCTGCTCGATCCTGATGGCCTGGGCCAACGATGCGCAGAAGGCGCAGTGGCTGAAACCGCTGGCGCGCGGCACGATGCTTGGTGCGTTCTGCCTGACCGAACCGCACGTCGGCTCGCAGGCCGACGGGTTGAAGACCACGGCAAAGCGCGACGGCGATGCCTACGTGCTGAACGGCGTCAAGCAGTTCATCACCAGCGGCAAGAACGGCGATGTCGCGATCGTGATGGCTCGGACCGACAAGGCGGCCGGCAAAGACATGGGAAAGAGAGGCATCAGCGCGTTCATCGTGCCGACGAACACGCCCGGCTACACGGTCGCGCGCATCGAGGACAAGATGGGCCAGCATGCGAGCGACACCGCGCAGATCCTGTTCGAGAACTGCCGCGTGCCGGCCGCGAACCTGCTCGGCGACGAAGGCCAGGGCCTGAAGATCGCGCTGTCGGGGCTCGAGGGCGGGCGCATCGGCATCGCGTCGCAAAGTGTCGGCATGGCGCGTGCGGCGTTCGAGGCCGCGCTGCACTATTCGAAGGAGCGCGTCGCGTTCGGCAAGCCGATCTTCGAGCACCAGGCGCTGCAGTTTCGCCTCGGCGAGATGGCCACGCAGATCGAGGCGGCGCGCCAGCTGATCCACCACGCCGCGAGCCTGAAGGACGCCGGCGTGCCGTGCCTGAAGGAGGCCGCGATGGCGAAGCTCTTCGCGAGCGAGATGGCCGAGCGCGTCTGCAGCGCGGCGATCCAGGTCTTCGGCGGCTATGGCTACGTCAGCGACTTCCCGGTGGAGCGCATCTACCGCGATGTGCGCGTGTGCCAGATCTACGAGGGCACGAGCGACGTGCAGAAGATCCTGATCGGGCGCGCGCTGGCATAGCGTGCAGCCGTCCGGCGGCGCGTCACGCGGTCAGTGCGGCTCAGCGGCCCCAGCCGCCGCGGCGGCCGTCCTGGCCCCAGTCGCCGCCGCCCCAGCCGGCGAACTGGCTGCCGTCGATCACGCTGCCCTCGCGGTATTCGAAGGTCCGGCTGGTGCCGCCCGGGCCGCGCGCGTAGATCCGCAGCGTCTTGACGCGGCCTTCGGCGGGGTCGATGCCGAACAGCTCGTTGGTCAAGCGGAACGAGCGGTCGCTGCGGGCGAGTTCCCGCAGGCGCTCGGTCACGTCGACGTTGCGGCGCGACGTGCCGTAAAGCGCTTGCTGGATCCGGAACTGCCCCTCGTCACCCTGACCGCGGTCGCCCGCGTCGTCCCAGCGGCCGCGGTAGCTGGAATCGCCCCAGCGCCCGCCGCGCCAGCCGGTGAAGCGCGAGCCGTCGAGCACGTCGCCCTCGCGGTACTCGAAGACCTGGGTCTGGCCGTTCGGGTCGCGCGCGTAGATGCGCAGCGTCTTCGTGCGGCCCTCGTCCGGGTCGACGCCGAAGGTCCCGTTCTCGATGCGGAACGACTGGTCGCTGCGTGCCAGTTCCTTCAGCCGCCGAGTCACGTCGACGTTGCGCTGTGGCGTGCCGTAGCGGGCCTGCAGGATGCGGTATTCGCCGCTGTCGCGCGGTTGCGCGAAGGCCACTGGGACGAGCGCCGTCGCCGCGAAGGCCATCACCACATTGCGTCGGGTCATCGGGTTCATTGTTGTCTCCTTGTCGAACGTCGTGCCGTGCAGGGGCCCGCGAAGCAGCGCCCTGTCTGCGGGCTGATTCATTGTCGCGACTGGACCCGTGCCGGCGGTAGGGCGTTGCGGCAAGCATGCGTCGGACAACACCGCGACGCGGCCGGGCATTCCTCGCGCTCGCGAACGAATCCCGAGACCGTGTGACGGCCGACACGGCCGCGCATAGACTGCGGGCTCATCCAATCCGGGAGGCGCGATGGACAGCAACTCGAGCGGCCGCAAGGTGGCGATCGTGACCGGCTCGGCGACCGGCGTGGGCGCGGCGACCGCGTTGGCGTTGGCGCGCCGCGGCTACGATCTGCTGATCAACTATTCGAAGAGCGAACGCGAGGCCGAGGCGTCCGAGGCTGCGTGTCGAGGTGCCGGCGCCGACACGCTGCTGCTGCGCGGCGACGTGGCCGACGACGCCGACTGCCGGCATCTCGCCCAGGCCGTGCTCGCACGCTGGGGTCGGCTGGACGCGCTGGTGAACAACGCCGGCATCTCCACGTTCGCCGGCCCGGCCAACTGGGACGCGCTGGACGCCAATGTGTTCCAGCGCATTCTCGGCGTCAACGTGCTCGGCGCCTTCCAGATGGTGCGCGCGTGCCTGCCGTCGCTGAAGGCGGCGGGCGGTGCGATCGTCAACGTGTCGTCGGTCGCCGGTGCGCTGGGGATCGGCTCCTCGGTACCGTACATCGCGTCGAAAGGCGCGATCAATGCGATGACGCTGCACCTCGCCCGTGCGCTCGCGCCGGAGGTCCGCGTCAATGCGGTCTGCCCGGGCCTCATCACGACGCGCTGGTTCGTCGATGGCCTGGGGCAACAGGCCTATGAAAGCATCAAGGCAGGCTACGAGCAGGCGACCCCGCTCGGGCGCGCCTGCAGCGCGGAGGATGTCGCCGAAGCGGTGGTCTGGCTGGTCGACGGCGCTCGCACCGTGACCGGCGAACTGATCCTGCTCGACGCCGGCATGCACCTCGGCACCGCGCCGCGCGTCGCCGCGGCCGAGACGCGGGCACAGCGATGAGCGGCTTCGATCCGGCGGCGATCCGAGCCCTCGCGTTCGACATCTTCGGCACGGTCGTCGACTGGCGCGGGTCGATCGTCCGCGAAGGCGAGGCGCTGTCCGCGGCCAAGGGCCTGAGCGTCGACTGGCCCGCGTTCGCCGATGCCTGGCGCGCCGGCTACCAGCCCGCGATGCAGCGCGCGCGCAGCGGCGAGATCCCGTGGACGAACATCGACGGACTGCACCGCGTGATCCTCGACGCGCTGATCCCGCGCTTCGGGCTCGAGGCCTTCAGCGAGCCCGAGCGCGAGCATCTGAACCGTGTCTGGCATCGCCTGGCGCCGTGGCCCGACACGCTGGCCGGCCTGCGGCGGCTGAAGTCGCACTTCGTGATCTCGACCCTGTCGAACGGCAACATCGCGCTGCTCGTCAACATGGCCAAGCGCGCTCGGCTGCCGTGGGATTGCGTGCTGTCGGCCGAGATCATGCAGCACTACAAGCCCGACCCCGAGGTCTACCAGGGCGCCGCGCGACTGCTCGGCGTCGAGCGTCGCGAGTTGCTGATGGTGGCCGCGCACCCGAGCGACCTGCGCGGCGCAGCCAGCGCCGGGCTGCGCACCGCGCTCGTCCACCGCCCGCTCGAGTACGGCCCGAACCCGACCGGCACGCCACCCCCCGATGCGCTGCCCGACGATCGTTTCGACCTCGTCGCCAGCGACTTCGTCGACCTCGCGCAGCGGCTTGGCGCGTAGGCACTCGCCACGCACCCGATGAACGAGGATCGCGCCCGCGAGGTCACGCTGCTGCAGGCCTTCGAGACGGTGCAGCCGCCCAGCCCGAGCTGGACCGAAGACGACCGCGCGTGGGCGACGCGGGTCGCGCTCGAAGACGGCGCGGCCGACGCCGGAACCTTCATCGTTCGCCGCGCGCGCCATGCGCTGCAGCGGCTG
Source organism: Rhizobacter sp. P5_A1 (assembly GCF_056400745.1). Classification (NCBI taxonomy): domain Bacteria; kingdom Pseudomonadati; phylum Pseudomonadota; class Betaproteobacteria; order Burkholderiales; family Sphaerotilaceae; genus Rhizobacter; species Rhizobacter sp. P5_A1. The sequence continues at coordinate 158,083 of NZ_JBFUKR010000001.1, read as the reverse complement.
GCGCCGCGCGAGCCTTCGGCCGCGAAGTGGCTCGCGCGCCGCCTCTGGCAGGACCGCTGGATCGCGTGGGCCGCGCTCGTCGGGTTGATCGTCGGCCTGCTCGCCGACAGCATCGGCAGCAGCCAGCGCATCAACCTGCTCGCGCCGCCGCTGTGGGCGGTGCTGGTGTGGAATGCGGTCGTCTATCTGCTGCTGCTCGGCCACGCACTGGCGCGGCTGCTGCTGCGCAAGACGCGGCCCGGCGGCGTCGTGCGGCTGATGCAGCGCGTGCTGCGTTTCGGGCGCGGCCTGCCGGGGCCGGCGAATGCCGGCAGCGCGAGCGCGCTGCAGAGCTTCGCGACCCTGTGGTTGCGCCGCAGCGCGCCGCTGTCGACCGCGCGCGCCGCGACCTTGCTGCACGTCGCGGCGGCGGCATTGGCGCTGGGCCTGATCGGCGGGATGTACCTGCGCGGGCTCGTGCTCGACTACCGCGCCGCGTGGGAGAGCACCTTCCTGACGGCCGACGCCGCGCACGCGATCCTCGCGGCCGTGCTCGCGCCGGCCGTCGCGATCTCGGGCGTCGCGCTGCCCGATGCGGCAACGCTCGAGCTGCTGCGCAGCGCGCACGGCAGCATGGCGCCGGGCGCGCCGGCCGCCCCCTGGATCCACCTGCTCGCGCAGACCCTGCTGCTGTTCGTCGTGCTGCCGCGCACGCTGCTCGCGCTCGCCGATGCGCTGCGGGCGCGTTGGCTCGCGGGGCACGTCGCGCTGCCGCTGGGCGACGCGTACTTCCAGCGCCTCGAGCGCCAGCAGCACGGCGATGTCGCGCAGGTCGTCGTGCTGCCCTATGCGAGCACGCCGAGCGCGCCGGCCGCGCTGGCCTTGCGCGCGCTGCTCGCGCCGGCGCTCGGCGATGGCCTGCAGATCCGCGTCGCGCCGACGATGGCCTTCGGCGCCGAGGACGAAGTGGCCGCGGCGCTGCCGCCCGGCACGACGCTGGCGATCGCGCTGTTCGACCTCGCCGCGACGCCCGAGGCCGAGAACCAGGGCCGCTTCGCGCAGCAGCTCGCGGCGCGCGTGCCGCCCGGCGCGGCGGCGATCCTGCTGGTCGACGAGGCCGCCTTCGGCCGGCGCTTCGGCACCGATTCGGCGCGGCTCGCGCAGCGCCGCGACAGCTGGCGCGTGTTCGCCGAGACGCTCGGGACCTTGCCGGTGTTCGTCGACCTCGACGGGCTCGATCCCGGCACCGCGTCGCGCGCGATCGAGCTCGCGCTGCGCAGCCCGGTCGAGAGGGGGCGCTCGTGAGGCGAGCGAACGCGTCGCCACGCGCCGTTCGCCGTCGCCTGCCTGTGTGGAGCTTGGCGATGCCTTGAATCTCATGCGGCAATGTGCGGCAAGTCCATGCCGTCTGCGGCGAGGCCCAGCGCATCGATGCGTCAAGAAGTCCGCGGACCGGCCGAAAACGGTCTGGGGATCACGCTGCGGCCTGCCAGGTGGCGGCGCGGGCCGTGTTGACCGGAGTAGCTCATGTCCGCCGTTCATGCCAACCACAACCAGCGGTACCGACCCGACGTCGACGGGCTGCGCGCGGTCGCGATTCTGTCGGTCGTTGCCTTTCACGCGTTTCCGAACCTGATCCAGGGTGGCTTCGTCGGCGTCGACGTGTTCTTCGTCATCTCGGGCTTCTTGATTTCGTCGGTGATCCTCACCGACCTGCAGGCCGGCAACTTCAGCTTCCTGGTCTTCTACCAGCATCGCATCCGCCGGATCTTCCCGGCCCTGGGCCTCGTGCTGGCCAGTTGCGCGGTCGCGGGTTGGTACCTGCTGCCCGAGAGCGCGTATGCCGAGCTGGGCAAGCACATCGCGGGCGGCGCGGGCTTCGTCGCGAACCTCGTGCTGTGGAAGGAGGCCGGGTATTTCGACAGCGCTTCGGACACCAAACCGCTGCTGCACCTGTGGAGCCTCGGGATCGAGGAGCAGTTCTATGTCGTCTGGCCACTGGTTCTGTGGCTCGCGTGGAAGCGGCGCTGGAACATCCTGCTCGTGACGGCGGGTGTGCTGCTTGCCTCGTTCTGCGCGAACGTGGCGATGGTGCGCACAGACGTGGTCGCGAACTTCTATTCGCCGGCCACGCGGGTGTGGGAGTTGTTGATCGGCGCGCTGCTGGCAGGCCAGGTCTCGGCCAGGAGCAAGTCGTCCGGCTTCGGGGCGAACGCCGCCAATCCGCTGGCGGTTGGCGGCCTCGCGGCGATCTTCATCGCCGAGTTCCTGCTGACCAAGGACAAGCTGTTCCCCGGCTGGTGGGCGCTCCTGCCGACCCTCGGGGCCGCTTCGATCATTGCGGCCGGCCCAGGCGCGTGGGTCAATCGCAGGCTGCTGTCGCATCCGGCGATGGTGTGGATCGGGCTGATCAGCTACCCGTTGTACCTGTGGCATTGGCCGATCCTGGCGTTGCTGCGGATCACCGGCGCGCTCAAGGGCCCGCTGGAAATCGGCCTTTGTGCGATCGGGGCGGCATTCGTTCTGTCCTGGTTGACCTATCGCTTCGTCGAACGGCCGTTCCGGTCGCAGCGGATCGACCTCCCGAGCCGCACCCCTCCCACGCGCGAGCCGGCGGCGCCGAAGCGCAGGGCGGCGGGTCTGCTGGTATTCATGACGCTTGCGGCCGTGCTGGGCGGGTTCATCCACCATGCGAACGGCAGCACCCACCGCGACCGGTTGAAGATCGCGTCCCTTCCGGCGCTGCCCGACAAGAGCGTGTTCGACCGGCTGAAGATCTACGAGCACTACGATCAGCCGAACACAAGCTGCCGCGACCAGCTGGGCATGAGCCCGCTTCCTGAGGAGGTGTGCGTCACGAACTCGCCGGCCCCGAAGGTGATGTTCTTCGGCGACAGCCACGCGATGGGGCTCTACTCCGCGATCTTTGCGGATCGCCTGGCGATTCCCAGCGTGCTGATCGCCTCGCCGGGATGCCTCGTCTATCCGAACCTGACGTACCGGCCGAAGGGCAAGGAGTGGGGGCAGAACTGCACCGACATCGCGAGGAAGGGCCTGGCGTACGCGAACCGATCGCCCGACATCGGCACGGTCGTCATCTCGATGGTCCGCAAGGGCGATAACCCGGCCAGCCTGACCAACTTCTATTCCGGCGAGACGCAGATGACCGAGCGCGAGGTCCTCAGCGCCGGCACCGATCACCTGATCCGCTCGCTGCTGAGTTCCGGCAAGACCGTCATCTACGTCGTCGACGTGCCCTACTTCCACAACACGCCGGAGAACTGCCAGAGCAAGTTCCTGGTGTCGGGCGTCGATCAGTGCGTGTTCAAGCGATCGGAGATGAACGCGCCGTTCAAGGACTACTTCGATGTGCTCAGGAAGATCCAGAAGGAGTACCCCAAGCTGAAGATACTGAACGCCGAAGACGTGCTGTGCCGCGAGGACACCTGCGCCCAGCACGACGACGCGCACTACTTCTACATCGACAAGGACCACCTGAGCGTCTATGGCGCCGAGACGGTGCTGGCGAGCCTGTTCAGGCAGTTCCCGCTGAACTGACCGGGCTGCACGCCCGTGCCAACGCCTTCGAGCTGGTGCTCAATCAGCAGACGGCTTCGTCGTTGAGCGTCACGAGCGTCAACCCACGGCCACAATGTCGATGAAATGGCGCTTGCGCCTGTGCAGTCTTGTTGCGGCTCAGCCGGTCGAGGTGCTCGACAAGCAATGTGCGATCGCGCGGGATCAAGTCGTCATCGAACAGACCCTGAACATGGTAACGATCAGCCTCAGTTTGGTATCGCACACCAACGCTGGCAAGACCACGCTCGCGCGCACGCTGCTCGGCCGCGATGTCGGCCTGGTGCGCGATGCGCCGCACGTGACCGAGTTCGCCGATGTCTTCACGATGCTCGAGACCGCGGCGGGCGAGCGCCTGCTGCTGTGGGACACGCCCGGCTTCGGCGACAGCCTGCGCCTCGCGAAGCGGCTGCGCGCCTGGGGCAACCCGATCGGCTGGTTCGTCAGCGAGGTCTGGGATCGCTGGCACGACCGGCCGTTCTGGGCCAGCCAGCAGGCGCTGCGCAACGTGCGCGACGAGGCGGACATGATGCTCTACCTCGTCAACGCTTCCGAGTCGCCCGAGGCGGCCGGCTACGTGCAGCCCGAGATGGAGTTGCTCGGCTGGATCGCCAAGCCGGTGATCGTGCTGCTGAACCAGCTCGGCGCGCCGCGCGAGAGTGCGCAGGAGGCCGCCGAGCTCGAGCGCTGGCGCGCGCACCTGGCGCCGCATGCGCAGGTGAAGGCGGTGCTGCCGCTCGACGCCTTCGCGCGCTGCTGGGTGCAGGAGGGCACGCTGCTGCAGGCGATCGAAGCGGCGTTGCCGGCCGAACGCCGCGCGTTGATGGGCCGCCTGCGCGCGGCCTGGTCGGCGCAGCGGTTGCGGACCTTCGAGGCCGCGATGCACTCGCTCGCCGTCAGCCTCGCGCGTCTCGCTGCCGCGTTCGAGGAAGTGCCCGACCCGGCGAGCTTCGGCGCGCGCCTGAAGCGCGTCGGCAGCGCGATCGGCCTCGGCAGCGCCGATGCGACGCCGATCGCACTGGCACAGCAGGCGCTCGCCGAGCGGCTCGCCGCCGAGCTGCGCGCGAACACCGCCGAGCTGATCGCGCTGCACGGCCTCGAAGGCCAGGCGCAGGACGAGATCCTGACGCGGCTGGCGACGCACTACGAGACGCGCCTTCGCCTGGACGAAGGCAAGGCCGCGCTGTGGGGCGGGATGGTCAGCGGCGCGCTGGTCGGCCTGAAGGCCGACATCCTCAGCGGCGGCCTGACCTTGGGCGGCGGGCTGCTCGCCGGCGGCCTGCTCGGTGCGCTCGGTGCCGCCGGCCTGGCGCGCTGCGTGAACCTGGTGCGCGGCACCGACCGCTCGTGGGTCGCGTGGAACGCCGAGGCGCTCGGCCCGATGCTCGATGCCGCGCTGCTGCGCTACCTCGCGGTCGCCCACTTCGGCCGCGGCCGCGGCGAGTGGGCGCAGGGCGAAGCGCCGCCGCACTGGCGCGCGCTGGTCGAGCAGGTGCTGGCGCCGCACCGCGATGCGCTCGCGCTGGTCTGGAAGGAGCGCGACGCGCGCGGCGCGGGCGCCGGCGCCGGTACCAGCGAGGTCGATGGCGAGCACCTGGTCGCCGCCGCGCTCGAGCCGATCGTGCGCCAGGCTGCGGCCGATGCACTGCACGCGCTGTATCCCGACGCCGCCGTGCCGCTTCGGGAAAGTGCGCAGCCCGCGCTGATGGCTTCGCAGTAGCCTTGCCGAATGAACGCGCCGCACCGACCGATCGATTTCTACTTCGACTTCTCGTCGCCGTACTCGTACATCGCCTCCGAGTGGATCGAGGCGCTCGCGGCGCGCCACGGCCGCACCGTCGCGTGGCGCGCGATCCTGCTCGGCGCCACGTTCCAGGTCACCGAGATCCGAAGCCCGGTGTCGTACCCGCTGAAGCGCGAATACACGCTGCTCGATTTCGAGCGCTCGGCGCGCTTCGCCGGCGTGCCGCTGAAGATGCCCGAGAAGTTTCCGATCGCGACGCAGAACACCGCACGCATCTTCTGGTGGCTGAACGCGTCCGACCCGATGCGCGCGCGCGACTGGGCACGCCATGCGCTGCGCGCGTTGTTCGCGCGCGGCGTCGACCTCGGCGACACGGCCGCGTTGCGCGCGCTGGCGATCGAGTTCGGGCTCGACGGCTCGCAGGCACAGGATGTCTGGAACGACCCGCACTGGAAGGCCGAACTGAAGGCCGCGAACGACGCCGCGATCGCGATCGGCGTCTTCGGCGCGCCGTTCTTCGTCATCGACGGCGAGCCGTTCTGGGGCAATGACCGCCGCCCGATGATCGAGCGCTGGTTGGAGAAGGGTCCGTTCTAGGGCCTGTTAACGCTATGAGAGGGCTCGCGCCGCGCGCCCGTGGCGCGACCGTACAATTGACGTATACGTCAACTGCGACCCTGGGCGGCCAGCGCGGCCGACCGATGCCACGAAAGCCCGCATGCCCGCACTCGCCTCCAAGCTCAGCCCGCGCTCCGAAGACTTCAAGGCCAATGCCGCTTTGATGCGCGCGCTGGTCGACGACCTGAACGCCAAGCTCGCGCAGATCGCGCAGGGCGGCGGCGAGGCGCCGCGCGCGAAGCACGTGGCGCGCGGCAAGCTGCTGCCGCGCGAACGCGTCGAGATGCTGCTCGACCCGGACACGCCGTTCCTCGAAGTCGCGCCGTTGGCCGCGCTCGGGATGTACCGCAACGATGCACCGGGCGCCGGGCTGATCGCCGGCATCGGCCGCGTCAGCGGCGTCGACTGCATGATCGTCTGCAACGACGCGACCGTGAAGGGCGGCACCTACTACCCGATGACGGTGAAGAAGCACCTGCGCGCTCAGGAGATCGCGCAGCAGAACCGGCTGCCGTGCATCTACCTCGTCGACTCCGGCGGCGCCAACCTGCCGAACCAGGACGAGGTGTTCCCCGACCGCGAGCACTTCGGCCGCATCTTCTTCAACCAGGCGCAGATGAGCGCGCAGGGCATTCCGCAGATCGCCGTCGTGATGGGCTCGTGCACGGCCGGCGGCGCGTACATGCCGGCGATGAGCGACGAGTCGATCATCGTGAAGAACCAGGGCACGATCTTTCTCGCCGGGCCGCCGCTCGTGAAGGCGGCGATCGGCGAGATCGTCAGCGCCGAAGACCTCGGCGGCGGCGATGTGCACACGCGGCTCTCGGGCGTGGCCGATCACCTGGCGCAGAACGACACGCATGCGCTGGCGATCGCGCGCGCCTCGGTCGCGAACCTGAACTGGTCGAAGGCGCACGGCCAGCGGCTCGCCGCGCCGCGCGCGCCGCTGTTCGCGCCCGAAGAACTGCACGGCGTGATCCCGGTCGACACGAAGAAGCCGTACGACGTGCACGAGATCATCGCGCGCATCGTCGATGCCTCGGAGTTCGACGAGTTCAAGGCGCGCTACGGCGCAACCCTGGTGACCGGCTTCGCGCACATCGAGGGCATGCCGGTGGGCATCGTCGCGAACAACGGCGTGCTGTTCAGCGAGTCGGCGCAGAAGGGGGCGCATTTCATCGAGCTGTGCTGCCAGCGCAAGATCCCGCTGGTGTTCCTGCAGAACATCACCGGCTTCATGGTCGGCAAGAAGTACGAGGCCGAAGGCATCGCCAAGCACGGCGCGAAGATGGTCACCGCGGTCTCGACCGCGACGGTGCCGAAGTTCACCGTGATCATCGGCGGCAGCTTCGGCGCCGGCAACTACGGCATGTGCGGGCGCGCCTATTCGCCGCGCTTCCTGTGGATGTGGCCGAACGCGCGCATCAGCGTGATGGGCGGCGAGCAGGCCGCGGCGGTGCTCGCGACCGTCAGGCGCGATGGCATCGAGGCCAAGGGCGGCGCGTGGAGCCGCGACGAGGAGGCCGCGTTCAAGCAGCCGATCCTCGACCAGTTCGAGCACCAGGCGCATCCGTACTACGCCAGCGCGCGCCTCTGGGACGACGGCGTGATCGACCCGGCGCAGACGCGCAACGTGCTCGCGCTGGCGATCTCGGCGAGCCTGAACGCGCCGATCCCGGATGCGAAGTTCGGCATCTTCCGGATGTGATCCGCCGATGGCGCTGACGCTGATGCCGCTGAGCGAGCGCGACCTGCGCGAGCTGATCGACGAGCCCGACGCGTTCGCGCGCCGCCATGCGCTGACGATCGAGGCGGGCGCCTGCGCGCCGACCTTCATCTACGAGCGCGCGCTCGCGAACATGCGCGCGGCGCCCGACTGGGCCGGCGCGCTCAGCACGCGGCTGTATGTGCTCGACGGCGCGCGCGTCGTCGGCGCCGGCGGCGTGAAGGCGCCGCCGCTGCCCGACGGCGAGGTCGAGATCGGCTACGGCATGGCGCCGGCCTTCCGCGGCCGCGGCCTCGCGACGCAGGGCGCGCGCACCCTGACCGACGAGGCGCTGGCGCAGGGCGCGAGCCGCGTCAGCGCCTTCACGATGCCCGAGAACATCGCGTCGTGGCGGCTGCTGCGACGCATCGGCTACCGGCGCGACGGCGAGACCCTGGACCCCGACGACGGGCTGGTCTGGCGCTGGATCCGCGAGCAGGATTGATGCGATGGAAAGCGTCTACATCACACCCGAGCACGAGCTGCTGCGCGCGCAGGTCGCGCGCTTCATCGCACGCGAGGTCGAGCCGCACGCGCCGGCCTGGGAGGAAGCCGGCTTCACGCCGCGCGAGGTGCTGCGCAAGATGGGCGACGCCGGCCTGTTCGGGCTGATGTATTCGAGCGCCTACGGCGGGGCCGGGGCCGACGCGCTGACGAACCTGGTGTTCGCCGAGGCGCTGTCGCAATCGACCTTCGGCGGCTTCATCATCACGGTGCTCGTGCACACCGACATGGCGAGTCCGCACCTGCACCACGCGGGCACGCCGGCCCAGCTCGAGCGCTACCTGCCGGGCGTGATCCAGGGCCGCACGATCACCGCGGTCGGCATCACCGAGCCGGGCGCCGGTTCCGACGTGGCCGGCATCCGGACGACGGCAGTGCGCGACGGCGATGCCTGGGTGCTGAACGGCACCAAGCTCTTCATCACGAACGGCGTGCACGCCGACCTGTACTTCATCGCGGCGAAGACACCCCAGAGCGCACCGCAAGGCACCGGCTCGGCGCGCCACGGCATGTCGATGTTCATCGTCGAGAAGGGCACGCCCGGCTTCACGGTCGGGCGCGCGCTGAAGAAGTCGGGCTGGCTGTCGTCGGACACCGCCGAGCTCGTGTTCGACGACTGCCGCATCCCGGCCGCCAACCTGCTCGGCGAGGAGAACAAGGGCTTCTACGCGGTGATGAAGAACTTCCAGACCGAACGCATCGCGCTCGCCGCGATGGCGGTCGGCCACTGCACGCAGGCCCTGACGATGACGCTCGAACACGTGCGCCAGCGCCGGGCCTTCGGCGGCGCGCTGTTCGACAAGCAGGTCGTGCGCCAGCGCCTCGCGATGCTCGATGCGAAGGTGCAGGCGGCGCGCGCGTTCATGTACCACTGCGCGTGGCGCGTGACGCAGCGGCACGATGTCGTGCAGCAGGTCTCGATGCTGAAGGCGCTGACCGGCGAACTCGTCAATGAAGTCGTGCAGGCCTGCCAGCAGTTCCACGGCGGCATGGGCTACATGCGCGAGACCGCGATCGAGCGCCTCTGGCGCGACGCGCGCGTGCTGGCGATCGGCGGCGGCGCGACCGAGGTGATGCTCGACGAGGTCGCGAAGCGGTACTGACACCATGGCACGCATCGACAATCGCGACCACCACGCCGAGCGGCCCGTTGCGACCTATTGCACGCGCGGCCGTCGTGTGATGCCGACGAGCGCGTGCGGCGCGCACGCCGGTCTCTACGATCGCGTCCCTGACAACGACGAAGGGACTTGCGATGCGGTCGACCCTGGATTCCGCCGTGAGGCGTGCGCTCGGCCTGCTGCCGATCGCAGCCCTCGCGCTGCTCGCCGGGTGCGCCGGCACGATCAAGCAGGATGCCCGCGTGGCGGGCGACGTCTCGCGCCTCGAAGGCGTCACGCAGGTCGTCGCGCTGATGTCGCCGGACGCGGCGAAGCAGCAGGTCGACAACCCGCAGTTCAACCGCGACGAACTGGCGACACGCCTTCGGCAGCGGCTCGAGGCGAAGGGGCTGACCGCGTCCTCGGCGACGCATCGCGTCGAGATCGTCGTGACCGATGTCCGGGTGCGCGGTGCCTTCACGGCGATCATGTTCGGCTTCATGGCGGGCGACGACCATGTGACCGGCCGGGTTCGCGTGCTCGATGCGTCGGGCCGCGCGTTGCGCAGCTTCGATGTGCACGCCAGCTATGCCTTCGGTGGCCTGGCCGGCGGCCAGGACGGCGTCCGGATGAACTGGATGTACGACAAGTTCGCCGACATGGCGATGGCCGAGCTCGAGAAGGTGGTGTTGCCGCCGCGTGCCGGCGCCGCGGCGATCGCGCCGGTGGCGCTGGCCTCGCCGCCGCCGCAACCCGCGGCCGTGGGCACGCCGGTACCGAGGGTCGCCAGCGATGCGGCCATCGACAATGTCGAGGCACTGCCGGCGAGCGAGCGCGCTCGCGGCATCTATCGCGAATGGCTGACGCACAAGAATCCGCGCGCCTTCGTGATCTCGGAGAACGGCTATGTCTATGGCACCTACGGCACGCGTCCGGTCGATCCGATGGAGCCGACCGATCCGGGCGAACGCGCGCTGAAGCGCTGCCGGGACGCGACGCGACCGAACTGCACGCTCTACGCGGTGGACGACCGCGTCGTCTACACCCGACCGACCCCGACCGCCGCTCGCTGAGCGGCGCGACCGCGCGGGTCTCGGCGAGGTGGCGCCGTGCCACTGACGCGCGAGCCCGAGCGGCTGCTTCGGCCGGCACGCACCACCGCGGCCAGATCACCGCCGCGATCGGCGCGATGGGCCACCCGTGCCCGGAGATCGACGTGATCTGGATGCTGCAGGCCGAGAACGCCGCCGCGCGCCAACCCGAGGCACTGCCATGACCACGACGCTCGACATCCGCCGCCCCTCGCGCCACATCGCCGAGGTCTGGCTCAATCGCCCCGACGTGCGCAACGCGTTCAACGAAGGCGTGATCGCCGAACTCGGCGCCGCCTTCGCCGGCTTCGCGGACGATGCCGAGCTGCGCGCGATCGTGCTCGGCGGGCACGGCAAGGCCTTCTGTGCCGGCGCCGACCTGTCGTGGATGCGCACGATGGCCGGCTTCGACTGGGAGCAGAACCGCGCCGATGCGCAGGCGCTGGCCGACATGCTCTGGCTCGTCTACCGCTGCCCGGTGCCGATCGTCGGCCGCGTGCAGGGCGATTGCTACGCCGGCGGCGTCGGCCTGGCGGCGGTCTGCGATGTGCTGATCGCGGCCGAGGGCGTGAACTTCTGCCTCAGCGAAGCCAGGCTCGGCCTGCTGCCGGCCACGATCAGCCCGTACGTGATCCGCGCGATCGGCGAGCAGGCGGCGCGGCGCTATTTCGTCACCGCCGAGCGCTTCAGTGCTGCGCAGGCGCACGCGATGGGCTTCGTGCACGAGCTCTGCGCGGCCGACGCGCTCGATGCGAAGGTCGCCGAGATCGTCGCGGCCCTCGTCGCCAACGGGCCGATGGCGACGCGCGCCTGCAAGCGTCTGGTGCAGGACGTCGCCGGCCTGCCGATCGACGCTGCACTGCGCGGCGATACCGCGCGCCGCATCGCCGACATCCGCGCCAGCGACGAGGGCCGCGAGGGCGTGCAGAGCTTTCTGAACAAGCGCAAGCCGGCATGGCTCGAGGGCTGATCGGATGAACCACCTGCCGATCGACACGGCCGGCCTGCTCGCGATCGCGGCCGCGCTCGGCTGGGCCAGCGGGCTGCGGCTCTATGCGGTCGTGTTCCTGACCGGGCTGGCCGGTCACCTCGGCTGGGTCGAGCTGCCGGCGGGCCTGAAGATCCTGCAATCGCCGGTGATGCTCGGCGCCAGCGGCTGCATGCTGTTCGTCGAGTTCTTCGCCGACAAGATCCCGGGGCTGGACACGCTCTGGGACATGGTCCACACGGTCGTGCGCATCCCTGCCGGCGCCGCGCTCGCGGCCGCGGTCTTCGGCGCCGACCAGTCGAGCTGGGCGCTGGCCGCCGCGCTGATGGGCGGCACGCTGGCCGCGACCAGCCACCTCTCGAAGGCGACGACGCGCGCGGCGCTGAATGCATCGCCCGAGCCGTTCTCGAACATCGCGATGTCGCTGCTCGGCGACAGCGTCGTGCCGGTGAGCCTGTGGCTGTCGTGGGAGCACCCGTATGTCTTCTTTGCGGCGCTCGCGCTGGCGCTGCTCGTGATGGTGGCGCTGACCTGGGTGTTCGCGAAGTTCCTGCGTCGCCTCGCGCGGCGCGTGTCGGGTTGGTTCGGGGCGGGTCAACCGCCGATGTGAGGGTTCCATGTTCAAGAAGATTCTGATTGCGAACCGGGGTGAAATCGCGTGCCGTGTGGCGGCCACCGCGCGCAGGATGGGTGTGCGCACCGTCGCGGTCTATTCCGACGCCGACGCGAACGCCAAGCACGTGCTCGCGTGCGACGAGGCGGTGCACATCGGCGGCGCCGCGCCGCGCGACAGCTACCTGCGCGGCGAGCGCGTGATCGAGGCCGCGCTGGCGACCGGCGCGCAGGCCGTTCACCCCGGCTACGGCTTTCTCAGCGAGAACGAAGACTTCGCGCAGGCCTGCGCCGATGCCGGGCTGGTGTTCATCGGCCCACCGCCGTCGGCGATCAAGGCGATGGGGCTGAAGGCCGAGTCGAAGCGCCTGATGGAAGAGGCCGGCGTGCCGCTGGTGCCCGGCTACCACGGTGCCGGCCAGGACCCGCAGATGCTGCAGCGCGAGGCCGACCGCATCGGCTACCCGGTGCTGATCAAGGCCAGCGCCGGTGGCGGCGGCAAGGGCATGCGCATCGTCGCGAAGCACGAAGAGTTCGACGCTGCGCTCGCCTCGTGCAAGCGCGAGGCGATCAACAGCTTCGGCAGCGACGCGGTGCTGATCGAACGCTACGTGACCCGTCCGCGCCACATCGAGATCCAGGTGTTCGGCGACACGCACGGCAACTGCGTCTACCTGTTCGAGCGCGACTGCTCGGTGCAGCGGCGTCACCAGAAGGTGCTCGAGGAGGCGCCGGCGCCCGGGATGAGCGCGGCGCGGCGCGCCGAGATGGGTGCCGCGGCGGTCGCGGCCGCGACGGCGGTCGGGTACGTCGGCGCCGGCACGGTCGAGTTCATCGCCGAGCCCACACCGGACGGGGATCTGAAGTTCTTCTTCATGGAGATGAACACGCGGCTGCAGGTCGAGCACCCGGTCACCGAGGCGATCACCGGGCTCGACCTGGTCGAGTGGCAGCTGCGCGTCGCGTCGGGCGAGCCGCTCCCGCTGCAGCAGCACGAGCTGCGCATCCACGGCCATGCGATCGAGGCACGCATCTGCGCCGAGAACCCGGACTCGAACTTCCTGCCCGCGACGGGGCGGCTCGAGGTCTACCGCACGCCGGCGGGTGCGATGAGCTTTCAGCGTGGCGCCGCGCGGGTCGACGCCGGCGTGCGCGAGGGCGACGCGGTGCTGCCGTTCTACGACTCGATGATCGCGAAGCTGATCGTCTGGGGCGCCGATCGTGCCCAGGCGCTCGCCCGGCTCGACGTGGCGCTGGCGCAGACGCACATCGTCGGTCTGCACACCAACGTCGCGTTCCTGCGCCGCGTGGTCGGCAGCGCGTCGTTCGCGAACGCGGACCTCGACACCGCGCTGATCGAGCGCGAGCGCGCGGCGCTGTTCAATGCGGCGCCGCTGCCGGTCGAGGTCGCGGCGGCCGGCGTCGTCGCGCATGCGCTCGCCGCGGAGCGCGCGCTGGAAAGCGTCGACCCGTGGTCACGCCGCGACGGCTGGCGCCTGCACGGCAGCGCACTGCGCCGCTTCGACCTTCTGGTGCAGGGCACGCACCACGTGTTCACGCTGGAGCGCAGCGCGGGCGCGCAGACGCTGGTCGCGCAGACGCCGTCGAACGGGCCGCAGCGCTGGCCGCTCGCGACCCGCGCGCTGGCCGCGGACGCCCACGACGTGACGCTCGGCGAGCGCCGCCTGAACCTGAGCGTCTACGCGACCGGCGAGCGCTTCAGCATCTTCGCGCCCGACGGCTCGGCGGTCGTCGACGAGTACGACCCGATCGCGCATTCGGCCGACGGCGCGTTCGAGGCCGGCGGCCTCGCGGCGCCGATGCCGGGCAAGGTGATCGCGTTCCTCGCGCGCGTCGGCGAGGCCGTCACGCAAGGCCAGCCGCTCGCGGTGATGGAGGCGATGAAGATGGAGCACACGATCGCCGCGCCGCGCGACGGCACGATCGCCGAGCTGCTGTACGCCGTCGGCGATCAGGTCAGCGAGGGCGGCGAGCTGCTGCGGCTCGCGCCGGCGTCGTGAGGCGCGCGAGGGCGTCGAGCTCAGTGCGCGCCGGTGCCGCCGCGCAGCCAGCGCGAGGGCTTCAGCCAACCGCCGGTGCTGCGCGTGGCCGGCACGTCGGCCGCTTGCGCCGGGCGCGTGACACCGAAGCCCGAGGTGTCCTGCGCCCAGCCCATCTCCTGCGGGGCGGCGCCGCGCGGCTCGACCGCGGGCATCGGCTTCGGTGCGGCTTTGAACTGCTTCGCGAGCTGGACGAGCTCGTCGTGGCCCGAGGCTTCGCAGACCCACAGCGCCTCGCGCGCATCACCCTCGTCGTGCAGCAGGGTGCTGACGGCGACGTCCTCGCCATACTGGCGAAGCAGCGCAAAATGGATACGGGTCGCGATGCGCAGGCGGATGGTCGGGTCCAAGCTGTTCGTCCGTTTCGGTTCGTGTCCGCGCATCTTCGGCGGCCCCTCAAAGCAGGCCTATCCCTGGACTCGGGGGACGGGTTCGGTTCGATCGAGACAGTGAGACTTTTGTCATGCTCCCAAGCCATGTGACCCTTGTCGAAGTCGGCCCGCGCGATGGGCTGCAGAACGAGAAGCAGCCGGTCGACGCGGCGACCAAGATCGAGCTCGTGCACCTGCTGCAGGCCGCCGGGCTGCGCGAGATCGAGGTCACCAGCTACGTCAGCCCGAAATGGGTACCGCAGATGGCCGACAACGCGCAGGTGATGAGCGGTGTGCGGCGCAGCCCGAACGTGCGCTACTCGGTGCTGACGCCGAACCTGAAAGGCTTCGAGGCGGCGATCAAAGATCCCGCGATCCGTCCCGACGAGATCGTCGTGTTCGGCGCCGCGAGTGAAGCCTTCAGCCAGCGCAACATCAACTGCAGCATCGAAGAGAGCATCGAGCGTTTCCGGCCGGTCGTCGAGGCGGCGCATGCGAACGCGATCAAGGTGCGCTGCGCGGTCTCGGTCGCGCTCGGCTGCCCGTACCAGGGCGAGGTGACCCCCGACGAGGTCGAGCGCGTCGTGCGCCTGATGAAGGGCATCGGCGTCGACCATTGCGGCATCGCCGACACGATCGGCGTCGGCACGCCGAAGCGCGCGCAGGCCGCGCTCGAGCGGGCACTGAAGCACTTTCCCGTCGACCAGGTCAGCGGCCATTTCCACGACACCTACGGCCAGGCGCTGGCGAACATCTACGCCTGCCTCGAACTCGGCGTCCACACCTTCGACGCGAGCGTCGCCGGCCTCGGCGGCTGCCCGTACGCGAAGGGCGCGACCGGCAACGTCGGCACCGAAGACGTGCTGTTCATGCTCGACGGCTTGGGGCTAGACACCGGCGTCGAGATCGACAGGCTGATCGACGCGGCTGCGTTCATCTCGAACGTGCTCGGCCGCAAGCCGGTCTCGCGCTCCGGCAACGCGCTGCTCGCGAAGCGCGCTGCGAAGGCGGCCGCAGCATGACGATCGAACTGCAGGACCGGCCGGAAGGTTTTCGGCGGGTGAGTGCGCTGCTCGCAGAGCAGCGGCACGCGCATGCGCCGGTGTTCCTCGAGGTCGCGGCGCGCACCGCGCAGGAGGCCGCCGATGCGCTCGGCATCAGCGTCGGCCAGATCGCGAAGAGCGTGGTGTTCCGGCGCAAGGCCGACGAGGCCGCGGTGCTGGTCGTGACCTCGGGCGACAAGCGCGTCGACGAGCGCAAGGTGGCCGCGCTGGTCGGTGCGGTCGGGCGTGCCGACGCCGAGTTCGTCAAGGCCAAGACCGGCTTCACGATCGGCGGCGTGGCGCCGGTCGGCCATGCGACGAAGCCGGTGCTGCTGGTCGACCGCGAGCTGTTTCGCTTCGACGAGATCTGGGCCGCGGCGGGGCATCCGAACGGCGTGTTCCGGCTCAGCCCGCAGCAACTCGCACAGCTGACCGGCGCGCCGGTCGAGGATGTGGTGCAGTGAACCCGTCGCGCGCGCCCGTCGTCGACGCGGTCGCGTCGCCGTGCAACAGCGTCTGTCGCATGGACGAGCGCACCGGCTTCTGCGCGGGCTGCCGGCGCACGCTCGACGAGATCGCCGGCTGGTCGACCTTCGACGACGATGAGAAGCGCGCGGTCTGGAATGCACTCGCGCTGCGGCGCATCGTCGCTGAAGGAGCGAAGCCGCCATGAAGCACATCGACTTCTGGTTCGACCCCGTCTCGCCGTTCGCGTACCTCGCGTTCGAGCGCCTGCCGCAGGTGCTCGAAGGCGTGTCGTACGAGGTCAGCTACCGGCCGATCCTGTTCGCCGGCCTGCTGAAGCACTGGGGGCAGAAGGGCCCGGCCGAGATCGACCCGAAGCGCGCGTGGACCTTCCGGCACGTGCACTGGATCGCGCACCAGCACGGCATCGAGATGCGCACGCCGGCGCAGCACCCGTTCAACCCGCTCGCCCATCTGCGCCTGCTGCTTGCCTGCGCGCCCGCAGGCGGCTCGCCGGACCGGCGCGCCTGCGAAGCGGTGCTGCGCCACGTCTGGCAGGGCGGCCTCGATGCGAACGATGCCGATCGGCTCGCGGCGCTGACGCGCGAACTCGCGCCGCGCGTCGCGCCCGACGATGCTTCGATCAAGCAGGCGCTGAAAGACGCGACCGCGGACGCGCTCGCGCGCGGCATCTTCGGCGTGCCGACCTTCGAGGTCGACGGCCGCCAGCTCTGGGGCGTCGACGCGCTGCCGATGCTGAGTGCCTGCCTGCGCGGCGACGCGTGGTTCGACGGGCCTGCGTGGGCCGACGAAGGCCGCGCACGCGCCGGCGTGCAGCGCTGATCCGGGGCCCCGAACCGGCCTCGGTGTTTTCCCCGAGGTCGGCCGATTCGCGGCCGATTTGCCACATTGAGAAACGTTTTCCTAGGGTTGTCACCGAGTTTGTCAGGTTCGGTTCAGCAAGACGTAAGCGAATGGTCAGAGCCCACGTCGAACATGGCCCCACACATCGCGTTGGGGCGATGTCACCCCAGTTCAAACCAGGAGACGTCAATATGGCAACCACAGTGGCCGCGGGCTCGTATGCCGACCGGCCCATGACGGCGGCGGAGAAGAAGGTCATCTTCGCTTCCAGTCTGGGCACGGTGTTCGAGTGGTACGACTTCTACATCTACGGCACGCTCGCACCGATCATCGCGAAGCAGTTCTTTTCGGGGCTGGACCCGACTGCGGCGTTCATCTTCACGCTGATGGTGTTCGCGGCCGGCTTCCTGGTGCGACCGTTCGGCGCGCTGGTGTTCGGCCGCCTGGGCGACATGATCGGGCGCAAGTACACCTTCCTGATCACGATCGTGATCATGGGCCTGTCGACCTTCATCATCGGTGTCCTGCCCAGCTACGCCGCGTGGGGCATGGCGGCACCGGTGGTCCTGGTCGGCCTGCGTGTGCTGCAGGGCCTGGCGCTCGGCGGCGAGTACGGCGGGGCCGCCACCTACGTCGCGGAACACGCGCCGCACGGCAAGCGCGGCGCCTACACGTCGTGGATCCAGACCACCGCGACGCTGGGTCTGTTCCTGTCGCTGATCGTCATCTACGCAACGCGCGTGTCGATGGGCGAGCCGGCGTTCACGGCCGACTGGGGCGGCTGGCGCGTGCCGTTCCTGGTGTCGATCCTGTTGCTGGCGGTGTCGGTCTGGATCCGGCTGAGCCTGAACGAATCGCCCGCCTTCAAGAAGATGAAGGAAGAAGGCAAGACCTCGAAGGCGCCGCTGACCGAGTCGTTCGCCGAGTGGAAGAACCTGAAGATCGTGATCCTCGCGCTCGTCGGGCTCACCGCCGGACAGGCCGTGGTCTGGTACACCGGGCAGTTCCAGGCTCTGTTCTTCCTCCAGACCTACCTGAAGGTCGACCCGAACGAAGTGAGCCTGCTGATCGCGGCGTCGCTGCTGATCGGCACGCCGTTCTTCGTCGTGTTCGGCTCGCTGTCGGACAAGATCGGCCGCAAGCCCATCATCATGGCCGGCTGCCTGCTCGCGGCGCTGACCTACTTCCCGCTGTTCGGAGCGCTCACCAAGGCGGCCAATCCGGATCTCGCCGCGGCGCAGGCGGCGAACAAGGTCATCGTGACGGTCGCGCCGGGCGATTGCTCGTTCCAGGGCAGCCCGGTCGCGCGTGAGATCGACTTCAAGACCTCGTGCGACATCGCCAAGCGCTATCTCGCGCAAAGCTCGGTGAGCTACGACCACGTGGACGCGCCGGTCGGCGCGCCGGCGACGATCTCGATCGGCGACAAGGTCGTGACCGCGCCATCGGCCACGGTCGCGAACAGCAAGTTCGATGAAGACAGCACGAAGAAGATCGCCGCATTCAAGAAGGACGTCGCCGCGGCGCTGAAGGCAGCGGGCTACCCGGCGAAGGCCAAGCCGATCGAGTTCATGAGCGGGCAGTGGTGGCAGATCGTCGGCATCCTGACGATCCTGGTGATCTACGTGACCATGGTCTATGGCCCGATCGCCGCGATGCTGGTCGAGCTGTTCCCGACACGCATCCGCTACACCTCGATGAGCCTGCCGTACCACATCGGCAACGGCTGGTTCGGCGGCTTGCTGCCGACCACGTTCTTCGCGATCGTGGCGTCGACCGGCAACATGTTCAGCGGCCTTTGGTACCCGATCATCATTGCCGCGATCACCTTCGTGGTGGGCATGCTGTTCGTGAAGGAAACCAAGGACGTGGACATCTACAAGAACGACTGATCCCGCGCCCCGCGAGAAACGTCGAGAGCCGGCCGGTCGCAAGACCGGGCCGGCTTTTTCACGGGCGCGCCGAGGCCGGCCGCGCTTCGGCCTGAAGCTGAGTCAGGCAGGCCATGCACAGGCAGCCCTCGAATCGCTCGCGCAGGCCGGCGAGCAGTGCCGGGGGCAGCGTCAAAGACGTGCAGGCGCAGGGTTGCGGATCGTCGGCGCCGCAGTGGAACGCGCCGCCGCAGCGCGGGCAGCGCCGGGGTGGCGGTGCATTCGCGTCGCTCATTCGAACAGGTCCTGGTGCTGCGCGCGCAGCAGGTTCTTCTGCACCTTGCCCATCGCGTTGCGCGGCAGTTCGTCGACGACGAACACGCGCTTGGGCACCTTGAAGTTCGCGATCTTCGCCTTCAGCGCGCCGATCAGCGCCGACGCGTCCGGTGCGCTGCCGCTGCGCGCGACGACGACCGCGACCACGGCTTCGCCGAAGTCCGGGTGCGGCACGCCGATCACCGCGCTCTCGGCGACGCCGGCCATGTCGTTCAGCGTGCCCTCGACCTCGGCCGGGTAGACGTTGAAGCCGCCGCTGATGATCAGGTCCTTGCTGCGGCCGACGATCGTCACGTAGCCCCGTGCGTCGATCTGGCCGACGTCGCCGGTCTTGAACCAGCCGTCGGCGCTGAACTCCTCGGCGGTCTTCTCGGGCATGCGCCAGTAGCCCTGGAAGACGTTCGGGCCGCGCACCTGGAGGTTGCCGATCGCGCCGGCCGGGCACGCCGCGCCGGCCTCGTCGACGACGCGCACACCGACGCCGGGCAGCGGCAGGCCGACGGTGCCGGCTCTGCGCGCGCTCTCCGGCCGATACGGGTTCGACGTCAGCATCACGGTCTCGCTCATGCCGTAGCGCTCGAGGATCGTGTGGCCGCTGCGTTCGCGAAAGCGCTCGAAGGTCTCGACCAGCAACGGCGCCGAGCCGCTGACGAAGAGCCGCATGCGGGTGCAGGCGGCGCGCGTCAGCGCGGGCTCGGCGAGCAGGCGCACGTACAGCGTCGGCACGCCCATGAACACGCTGGCCTCGGGCAGGCGCGCGATCACCGCCTTCGGGTCGAAGCGGTCGAGCCAGAGCATCTTGCTGCCGTTCAGCAGCGCGCCATGCGTCGCGACGAAGAGCCCATGCACGTGGAAGATCGGCAGCGCGTGGATCAGCACATCGCCGGCCTGCCAGGCCCAGCAGTCCTTCAGCACGCGGGCGTTGCTGAGCAGGTTGCCGTGGCTCAGCATCGCGCCCTTGCTGCGCCCGGTCGTGCCGCTGGTGTAGAGGATCGCGGCCAGGTCGTCGGCCGCGCGGGGCACCGGCACGTGCCGGTCGCTGTGCGCCGCGGCGCGCTGCAGCAGGCTGCCGCTGCGGTCGTCGCTCAGCGTGAAGACATGCGTCGTGCCGGCCGCGAAGGCGAGCCGGCTGATCCAGCCGAAATTCTTCGGCGCGCAGACGACGATCGCCGGCTCGGCGTTGCCGATGAAGTAGGCGATCTCGTCGCGCTGGTACGCGGTGTTCAGCGGCAGGTAGACGAGCCCGGCGCGCAGCACCGCGAGGTACAGCATCAGCGCCTCGACCGACTTCTCGGTCTGCACCGCGATGCGGCTGCCCTCGGGCAGGTCGAGCGACGCGAGCAGGTTCGCGAGCATCGCGGTGCCGCGCTCGAGGTCGCGCCAGGTGTAGTGCAACGGCGCGTCGCCGACGGTCTCGATCGCGACGCTGTCGAGCTCGGCCGGGAAGGCGGTGCGCAGCGCGCCGAAGAGGTTCGAATCGGGTGGGTTCATGGTTGCAGGTTCATGGCCGCAGATTCACGGTCGAAAGAGGGCGCTTCGTTTTTCGATGAAGGCTGTCACGCCTTCGCGGTGTTCGGTGCTGGCGGCGTAGTCGAAGTGGGCGCGGCGCTGTTCCGGCGTCGGCCCGCCGCCAGCGAGCTGGCGCAGTGTGCGCTTGTTGATGCGCGCGGCCTGCGGCGACAGCGCGGCGGCGGCGCGCGCACGGTGCAGCGTCTGCGCGGCGACCTCGTCGTCGGCCGCGACCGCATGCACCAGGCCGAGCTGCAGCGCGCGCGGCGCGTCGAACAGGCGCGCCTCGAGCAGCATCTCGCGCAGCACGGCCGGGCTCGCGACGCGCGCGAGCAGCGCGAGCTCTTCCGGCGCCATCGGGAAGCCGAGCTTCGCGATCGGCGCGCCGAAGCGGCTCGAATCGCCGCAGACGCGAATGTCGCAGCAGGCCGCGATCTCGAAGCCGCCGCCGATGCAGGCGCCATCGATCTGCGCGAACAGCGGGATCTCGCAATCGAGCATCGCATGCAGCGCCGGCGCGACGATGTGCTCGTGGAACTCGTGCAGCTGCGCCTCGACGAAGCGGAAGCTCGCGAACTCGTGGATGTCGCCGCCCGACGCGAAATGGCCGCCGGCGCCGCTGACGATCACCGCCCGCGGTGCATTGGCCACCGGCAGCGCCTGCAGCGCGTGGAACACGCTGCGCAGCTCGCGCCACATCGCGATGTCGATCGCGTTCAGCTTGCCGGGATGGTCGAGCACGACGCGCGCGACGCCGTCGCCCGCGTCGGCGTGGAAATGAAGGATGCCGCTCATGACGAGAGCCCTTTGCGCGCCACCGGGCTCATCCGTCCAGCTTCGCGCCGGAGTTCTTCACGACCTCGGCCCAGCGCTTCGTCTCGCGCGTGACGAAGGCGCCGAACTCGTCGCCGTAGAGGTTCGGCGTGTCGGCGCCGAGGCCGTTCCAGGTCGATTGCAGCTCGGGCGTCGCGAACGCCTTGCGCATCTCGGCCCGCATCTGCTCGACGATCGCCGATGGCGTGCCCTTCGGCGCCCACAGGCCGTACCAGGTCGCGACCTGGTAGGTCGGCACGCCCGCTTCGATGGAGGTCGGCAGGTCGGGGAAGCCGGGCGCGCGCTTCGGCGCAGCGACCGCGAGCGCCTTGATGCGCCCGCTCTTGATGTGCGTGGCCGACGAGCCCAGCCCATCGAACATCAGGTCGACCTGGCCGGCGATCAGGTCCTGCAGCGCCGGGCCGGCGCCGCGGTACGGGATGTGGGTGATGAAGGTCTTGGTCTGCAGCTTGAACAGCTCGGCCGCGAGGTGGTGCGAGGTGCCGTTGCCGGCCGACGCGTAGTTCAGCTTGCCGGGGTTCGCGCGCAGCAGCGCAAGCAGGCCCTTCAGGTCGGCGACCTGGACGCGCTGCGGGTTCACGACGATGACCTGCGGCACGTTCGAGATCAGGCCGACGGGCACGAAATCGGTCTCGAGGTTGTAGTCGAGCTTCGGGTACATGGCCGGCGCGATCGCGTGGTGCACCGCGCCCATGAAGAAGGTGTAGCCATCGGGCGCGGCCTTCGCGGCGATCGTCGCCCCGACGGTGCCGCCGGCACCGCCGCGGTTGTCGATGATCACCTGCTTGCCGAGCGATCGGGTCAGCTGCGCGCTTAAGGGGCGCGCGAACGCATCGGTGCCGCCGCCGCTCGGGAACGGCACGACGAAGGTGACCGGCCGGTTCGGCCACGCGCCTTGTGCGCGCACGAGCGGGCTGCCCAGCAGCGACGACGCGGCCGCGGAACCGGCCGCGGCCGCCTGCAGCAGGCGGCGCCGGCTCAGGCCGCGGGATGGCGTGCGAAAAAGGGTTTCAGTGCTCATGTTGTCTCCGTCGATAGGTGGGCCTGCCCTCTGCGTGGCAGGAGATCCGGGCTCGTCGCGTCGGCGCTCAGAGCAAGGTCGCCAGGGCGCGCGAATGCGCGACTTCTCCCTGGGTGAATTTCTCATGATGGGCCTCGACCCGGTTCAGGTCATAGAGGTAGTTGACCATCAGGCCGAACGACTGGTTCACGCCCTTGTGCGAGAGATCGCCGAGCGCGTTCAGCCGCTCCAGGCGCGCGCCGTTGTCGAGGTGGAAACGCGCCACCGGGTCGCCGCCATGCGCCGGCGAGTGAAAGCCGAGATAGTACGCACCGAGCCGAAGCAGCGCCTGCGTCGCTTCGGCGGGCAGGGCGCGCAGCGCCGTCGCGCTCGCGAGCCGGTCCAGGCGATCGGGCCGATCGCCGAGCGCGCCGAGCAGCGCCTCGTGGGCTTCGGCCAACCGCTGCGCGCGCGCCTTCGGCAGCCCGTCGCAGGGCGCGCCGGCACGCACCCAGCGCGCGAAGCCCGGGATCGGCGACAGCGTGCAGAAGGTCTTCAGCTGCGGCAGTTCGCGCTTCAGCTCGTCGGCCACGCGCTTGATCAGGAAGTTGCCGAGCGACACGCCTTTCAATCCCGGCTGGCAATTGCTGATCGAGTAAAAGGCCGCGACCTTGAACTGGCCGGCCGACAGCGGCTGCGAAGCCTTGTCGATCAGCGGCGCGATCGCCGCCGGCATCTCGGGCAGCAGCGCGACCTCGACGAAGATCAGCGGCTCGTTCGGCAGCTGCGGGTGGAAGAACGCGAAGCAGCGGCGATCGGGCTGCAGGCGCCGGCGCAGGTCGTCCCAGCCGTCGATCTGGTGCACGGCTTCGTGGCGGATGATCTGCTCGAGCAGCTGTGCCGGCGAGTTCCAGTCGACGCGCTGCAGCTGCAGGAACCCCGGGTTGAACCAGCTCGACAGCAGGTGCAGGAAGTCGGCCTCGACCGCCTGCAGCTCCGGCTGCTTGGCGATGCGCGCGAGCAGCGCATGCCGCATCGCGACGATGCTGGACGTGCCGCCCGGCAGGCGGTTGATGCGGCGCAGCAGCTCCTGGCGCGGCGGCTCGGTGCTGCGCGTGAGAAGCATCAGGTTCGATGCGCTGGGCTCGTTCGCGTAGGCCTGCGCGCTTTGCAGCACGGTCTTCGGATCGGGGCTGAAGTCGCGCGCCAGGCGCTCGAAGAAGGTCGCCCGCTGCGCCTCGGGCAAAGCGGCGAAGCGCGCGACGAGGTGGCGCGCGATCGCCACGCTGTTGGCCTCGCCGCGTTCGGAGAGCAGCCGTTTGCAGTCGGACAGCAGCCCGCGCAAGCCGAAGTCGCCGCTGACGCGGCGGGCGGCCTCGCGGAGGTCTTTGGTGAGGTCTTCAAGCATGGTCGCGCGAAAGTGATCGTTCATCGAACCCCATCCACTCTAACCAACAGGCGCGGCCGGATGCTGTTCGGCCGGATTCGAACTGGGTTCACCCCGAGGCGGGCGCGGCGCGCGGCCGCTACAGTGTCCGCCAAACCGACACTCCGGACGCCTCTGCATGCACGCACTCCCACCGACCCTGCCCGGCGATGCCGACGGCATGCTCAAGCTCGCCGCGCAGAGCATGTTCGACACGCTGGCGAGCGCCGCGATGGGCATGTTCGTGGTCGACCGCGCGCACCGCATCGTCTGGATCAGCGAGGGCTACAAGCAGTTCCTGCCGGCGCTCGAGCACGAGGAATCCGATTTCGTCGGCCGGCGCGTCGAAGAGGTCGTGCCGAACACGCTGATGGCGCAGGTCATCGACACCGGCCAGGCGATCCTCGTCGACCTGCTGACCAACAAGGCCGGCACCTTCCTCGTCAGCCGGCTGCCGCTGCGCGACGCGCACGGCAGCGTGATCGGCGCGATCGGCATGGTGCTGCTCGACCATCCGGAGACGACGATGCGGCCGCTGACCGCGAAGTTCGCGCAGCTCGAGCGCGAACTCGCATCGGCGCGCCAGGAGCTCGCCGCGCACCTGACCCAGCAGCGTCGCCCCAAGCACACGATCGCGAGCTTCATCGGCGCGAGCCCGGCGGCGGTCGAGGTCAAGCGCCAGGCGCGGCGCGTCGCCCAGACCGACAGCACGGTGCTGCTGCTCGGCGAGACCGGCACCGGCAAGGAGCTGCTCGCGCACGGCATCCACGCCGCGAGCCGGCGCGCGGCCAAGCCCTTCATCGCGGTCAACATCGCCGCGGTACCCGAGACCCTGCTCGAGGCCGAGTTCTTCGGCGTCGCGCCGGGCGCGTACACAGGCGCCGAGCGCAAGGGGCGCGACGGCAAGTTCAAGCTGGCGGATGGCGGCACGCTGCTGCTCGACGAGATCGGCGACATGCCGCTCGCGCTGCAGAGCAAGCTGCTGCGCGTGCTGCAGGAGCAGGAGGTCGAACCGCTCGGCAGCAACCAGGTGCAGCGCATCGACGTGCGCATCATCGCCGCGACGAGCCGCGATCTGCCGGCGATGGTGGCGGCCGGCAGCTTTCGCGCCGACCTGTACTACCGGCTCAACGTGCTGCCGATCCGCCTGCCGGCGTTGCGCGAGCGCCTGCCCGATCTGGAGGCTCTTGTCGACACACTCTCGGAAGACATCGCGCGGCGCAGCGGCCTGGCGCACAAGACGCTGTCGGCCGATGCGCTGGACCTGCTCGCGCGGCACCGCTGGCCCGGCAACATCCGCGAGCTGCGCAACGCGCTCGAGCAGGCCAGCCTGATGACCGACGACCTGCTGCTGACCGCGGCGCATTTCGGCGCGCTTGCGGCCGATGCGCCGGTGGCGTCGAGCGGGCCGGCAGCGCCGTCGTCATCGACGCCGGCGCGCGCGGCACCGGGGTCGGACGTGCCCGAAGACGCCGTCGCCGCGGCGGGCATCGCTGTCAAGCCGCTCTCCGAAGCGGTCGCCGAACTCGAAGGTCGCGCGATTCGCGACGCGATGCGCGCGACCGGCGGCAACAAGCTCGCGGCCTCGCGCCTGCTCGGCATCTCGCGCGCGACGCTGTACGAGAAGCTCGCGCTGGCGCAGCGCGACGCCGCCCGTTGAAAAGGGGCGGCTCGAGGGGTCGCACGCTGCGCGGGCGAGTGCTCGTGGCGACCTTGCTGGCACAGGGCGGCGCCGTCGCGACAGCGCAGACGCTGCCGGTCGCGCCGATGCCCGCCGCCTCCGCCGCGGCGACGCAACTGAACCGCGTCGAGATCACCGCGACGCGGGCGTCCGATCTCGAGGAGCGGCGCCAGTCGACCGCCGCGAAGATCGTCGTCGGCCGCGAGGAGATCGAGCGCTATGGCGACAGCAACCTCGGCGACGTGCTGAAGCGCCTGCCCGGCGTCACGCTGCAGGGCCGGCCCGGGCGCGGCGGCAACATCCGGATGCGCGGCCTGGGCAGCGGCTACACGCAGGTCCTGCTCGACGGGCAGCGCGTGCCGCCCGGCTTCTCGCTCGATTCGCTGACGCCCGAGCAGATCGAACGCATCGAGATCCTGCGTGCGCCGACCGCCGAGACCGGCGCGCGCGCGATCGCCGGCACGATCAACATCATCACGCGCGAAGGCTTCAACAAGCACATCAACGATGTGCGCCTGAGCGCGGCGATCGAGAACGACCGGCTGCAGCCGAGCGCCTCGTGGACGCGCAACGAGGCCATCGGGCCGTTCATCGTCAACGTCTCGCTCAGCGCGTTCGGTTCCGATCGCGAAAGCGGCAGCACGACGACGACGGTCGACCGCAGCCTCGCCGACGACAGCGTGAGCCTGGCGCAACGCGATGTCGGCGCGGTGCGCGACAAGCGCCATGGCGTGCACGCGACCGGCCGGCTGCAGTGGCGCGGCGCGCAGGGCGTCGATTCGGTGACGCTGATGCCGCTGCTGATCTACGGCGCCGGCACGACGCAGCGCAGCGGCACGCTGACGCAGACCGTCGGTGCGCTGCCGGTGCCGTACGACACCAGCACGACCGCGGGCGACGGCAGCTTCGCGCTGTTGCGCCTGAACGGCCAGTGGAACCACCGACTCGATGCCGGCGGCCGGCTCGAATCGAAGTTCGGGCTCGGCCAGGGCCGCAGCATCAGCCGCAGCCTGCGCACCGAGTTCAGCGGCGGCGCACCGAGCCGCGTGCTCGACGACCACGGCGACACGCTCGATCGCAACGCCTTGCTTGCGACCAAGTTCATCCGCACGCTGGCTGGCGAGCACAGCCTCGTCGCCGGCGCCGAAGGCGAGGCGAACCGGCGCACCGAGACGCGCACGACGAACGATCCGATGCTGCTCGCGAACTTCGGCGACAACGTTGCCGCGTCGACGAGCCGCTTCGCCGCCTATGCGCAGGACGAATGGAACCTGACGCCGCAGTGGGCCGCGCACGCCGGGCTGCGCTGGGAGGGCATCGCGACGCGCGGCGCGAGCGGCGAGAACGGCACCGGCCAACAGACGAATCGCAGCAAGGTCTGGACGCCGTTGATGCACGCGGTCTGGAAGCCCGAGCCCGACAGCCGCGATCAGGTCCGCTTCAGCCTGACGCGCAGCTACCGTTCGCCGACGCTGCAGAACCTGATCGGCCGGCCGAGCCTCAACAGCCGCTACCCGGCGCCGGGCAGCAACACGCCGACCCAGCCGGATCGCGCCGGCAACCCGAACCTGCGGCCCGAGCTCGCGACCGGGCTGGACATCGCGTTCGAGCGCTATCCCGCAGCCGGTGGCCTGCTGAGCGCGAACCTGTTCCATCGGCAGATCCGCAACTACATGCGCAGCCAGACCGCGCTCGAAGCGGTCTCGTGGTCGCCGGGCCAGCCACGCTTCGTGTCGCGGCCGCAGAACATCGGCGATGCGATGACGCAGGGCCTCGAGCTCGAGGCGAAGCTGCGCCTCAGTGACGTGATCGACGCCGCGCCGAAGCTCGACCTGCGCGCGAACGCGAGCCTGTTCCGCTCGCGCGTGAAGGCCGTGCCAGGCCCCGACAACCGGCTCGACCAGCAACCCGGCTACACCGCGAACCTCGGCGCCGACTACCGCGTGCCCGGCTGGCCGCTGACGCTCGGCGGCAACCTGAACTGGACGCCCGCCTACGACACCCGCGTCAGCGAGATCCAGACCGCCTATCAGGGCCGCAAGGTCGTGATCGATGCCTATGGCCTGTGGGTCTTCAGCCCGAGCGCGCAGCTGCGCCTGAGCGCGAGCAACCTGAACCCACGCGACTACCTGACCGGCAGCAGCGTCGACGACCTCGGCGCGAACCTGCGCGAGACCTCGCTGACGAACGCACCGACCTTCCTGAACCTGCAGTTGCGGCTCGAACTGAAGCTGTGAGCCAGTCCGGCTCGCCGCACACTGCCTGACAAGCATCCATCTCCGTTTCGAAATTGCCTTGATGCCGGACATTTACCGCACCCGTTCGGCCGTCGGTCGGGCTCGATTCGCCGGGGTGCCTCAGGGTTTGCACTAAGACGGTGCGCTGTGGCACAGCGATTGCGTCGTCCGCCCATCCGGTGCCGCGTGCGCCGGGCGAATTTCAGAAGCCAACGACCCTGTTCAGGAGACTCGCCCATGCCGTTCCAACCGTCGATTCCGCGTCGCGCCGTGCTCGGCGTCCTGGCGCTCGCCGCCGCGCTGGCCGCTTCGCCGCTCGCGCTGGCGCAGGGCAAGGGCGAGATCCGCATCGCCCACGTCTACAGCAAGTCGGGCCCGCTCGAGGCCTACGGCAAGCAGACCCAGACCGGCCTGATGATGGGGCTGGATTACGCGACCAACGGCACGATGACGGTGGCCGGCAAGAAGCTCGTCGTGATCGAGAAGGACGACCAGGGCAAGCCCGACGTCGGCAAGAGCCTGCTCGCCACCGCGTATGGCGACGACAAGGCCGACATCGCGGTCGGGCCGAGCTCGTCGGGCGTCGCGCTGGCGCTGCTGCCGGTCGCCGAGGAGTACAAGAAGGTCCTGCTGGTCGAGCCCGCGGTCGCCGATTCGATCACCGGCGACAAGTGGAACAAGTACATCTTCCGCACCGGCCGCAACAGCTCGCAGGACGCGATCAGCAACGCGGTCGCGCAGGACAAGGTCGGCACCAGCATCGCGACGCTCGCGCAGGACTACGCGTTCGGCCGTGACGGCGTGAAGGCCTTCAAGGACTCGATCAAGAAGGCCAAGATCGTCCACGAGGAGTACCTGCCGCAGGGCACGACCGACTTCACTGCCGGCGCGCAGCGCATCATCGACAAGCTCAAGGACCAGCCCGGCCGCAAGGTGATCTGGATCATCTGGGCCGGCGCCGGCAACCCGTTCAAGATCGCCGACCTCGACCTGAAGCGCTACAACATCGAGATCGCGACCGGCGGCAACATCATGCCGGCGATGGTCTCGTACAAGCAGTTCCCGGGCATGGAAGGCGCGACCTACTACTACTTCGGCATCCCGAAGAACCCGGTCAACGAGTGGCTGGTCGCGAACCACTACAAGCAGTACAAGACCCCGCCGGATTTCTTCACCGCGGGCGGCATGTCGGCCGGCATCGCGCTCGTCGAGGCGCTGAAGAAGACGAACGGCGACACCGCCACCGACAAGTTGATCAAGACGATGGAAGGCATGAGCTTCGAATCGCCGAAGGGCAAGATGACCTTCCGCAAGGAAGACCACCAGGCGATGCAGAGCATGTACCACTTCAAGATCAAGGCCGACCCGGCGTTCGCCTGGGGCGTGCCGGAGCTGGTGCGCGAGATCAAGCCGGAAGAGATGGAAGTGCCTGTCCGCAACAAGCGCTGAACGCGCTTATTGCGGCGGCACGCCGTGCAGGACCACTGCTCCCCCGGGCCCCCTCCGGGAGGGGGTTCCAGTCAGAACTACAAACTGGCAGCGCTTCGCCGTGCTCGAGACCTCTAACCTCACTATTCGCTTCGGCGGTCATGTGGCCGTCGACCACGTCTCGTGCGCGTTCGCGCCTGGCACGCTGACCGCGATCGTCGGGCCGAACGGCGCTGGCAAGACGACCTACTTCAACCTGATCTCGGGCCAGCTGCGTGCGAGCGAGGGTTCGGTGCGGCTCGATGGGGTCGACATCACGAACGAGGCCGCGTCGGCGCGCACGCACCGCGGCCTGGGCCGCGCGTTCCAGCTGACGCAGCTGTTCCCGGGATTGTCGGTGCTCGAGAACGTGCGGCTCGCGGTCCAGTCGCGCCGCCGGCAGGGCCTGAACCTGTGGTCGGTGTGGCTGTCCCAGCGCGCGACGCTCGAGCGCGCGATGGAGCTCGTCACGCTCGTCGCACTCGCCGACCGCGCCGATGCGCCCGCGAGCAGCCTGCCGCACGGCGACCAGCGCAAGCTGGAGGTCGCGATGCTGATGGCGCTCGAGCCGAGCGTCTACATGTTCGACGAGCCGACCGCGGGGATGAGCGTCGACGACGTCCCGGTGATCCTCGACCTGATCCGTGCGCTGAAGCAGCAGCCCGACAAGACGATCCTGCTGGTCGAGCACAAGATGGACGTCGTGCGCGAGCTCGCCGACCGCATCATCGTGCTGCACAACGGCCAGCTCGTCGCCGACGGCGAGCCGGCCGCGGTGATCGCGTCGCCGGTGGTGCAGAGCGCTTACCTCGGGATCATCGCGGAGGAAGCGGCATGAGCCTGTTGTCGCTCAAGGGGGTGCACACGCACATCGGCGCCTATCACATCCTGCATGGCGTCGACCTCGATGTGCCGGCGGGCCAGGTGACGATGCTGCTCGGCCGCAACGGCGCCGGCAAGACGACGACGCTGCGGACCATCATGGGGCTGTGGGCGGCGTCGAGCGGCGAAGTCAGCTTCGACGGCCGGCCGATCGGCGGCCGCGCCGGCCAGCGCGCGACACCCGAGATCGCGCAACTCGGCATCGCCTACGTGCCCGAGAACATGGGCATCTTCAGCGACCTGACGGTGCGCGAGAACCTGCTGCTCGCGGCACGCAACGCACGCACCGTCGAGCAGATGGACACGGTCCGGCTCGAATGGCTGTTCGGCCTGTTCCCGGCGCTGCGCAAGTTCTGGCTCTATCCCGCCGGCAAGCTCTCCGGCGGCCAGAAGCAGATGCTGGCGATCGCCCGCGCGATGGTCGAGGAGCAGCGCCTGCTGCTGATCGACGAGCCGAGCAAGGGCCTCGCGCCGGCGATCGTGCAGAACCTGATCGCGGCCCTGCGCGAACTGAAGCGCACGCAGACGACGGTGCTGCTGGTCGAGCAGAACTTCGGCGTCGCGAAGGCACTCGGCGACCATGTCGCGGTGATGGACGACGGTCGCGTCGTGCACGCCGGCGCAATGGCCGAGCTGGCCGACGACGAGGCGCTGCAGCAGAAGTTTCTCGGGCTGTCGCTGGGGGCCCATCAATGAGCACGACCACCACCACCACGCTCGCGACGCCGGCACAGGCCGCGGCTGCCATCCCGAAGGCGAGCTTCGACTGGATTCCGATCGCGCTCGTCGTGCTGCTCGCGCTGCTGGCGCTGCCGCTGATCGGCTCGCCCAGCACCTGGGTCACGCTGACCGTCGCGGGCCTCGCGATGGGGATGATCATCTTCATCATCGCGTCGGGCCTGACGCTGGTGTTCGGCCTGATGGACGTGCTGAATTTCGGCCACGGCGTGTTCATCGCGCTCGGCGCCTACCTCGCGATGAGCGTGCTGACGGCCATGAGCGGCTGGACGACCTCGCCCGAACTTTGGCGCAACCTCGTGCCGGTGTTCGCGACGATGCTCGTGGCGATGCTGATCGCCGGCGCCGTCGGCTGGGGCTTCGAGCGCGTGCTGGTGCGGCCGGTGTACGGCCAGCACCTGAAGCAGATCCTGATCACGATGGGCGGCATGATCATCGGCGAGGAGCTGATCAAGGTGATCTGGGGCCCGACGCCGATCACCGTCGAGATGCCCGAGGCGCTGCGCGGCGTCGTCACGCTGTTCGGCGATGCGGCGGTCGAGAAGTACCGGCTGCTCGCGACCGCGGTCGGCGTGCTGGTGCTGGTCGCGATGCTGTTCACGCTGAACCGTACCAAGCTCGGCCTCTTGATCCGCGCCGGCGTGCAGGACCGCGAGATGGTCGAGAGCCTGGGCTACCGCATCCGGCGGCTGTTCGTCGGCGTGTTCGTCGCCGGCTCGGCGCTCGCGGGCCTGGGCGGCGCGCTGTGGGGCATCTACCAGCACGGCGTCGTGCCGCAGATCGGCGCGCACGTGAACGTGCTGATCTTCATCGTGATCATCATCGGCGGCCTGGGTTCGACGATGGGCTGCCTGATCGGCGCGCTGCTGGTCGGGCTGATGGCGAACTACACCGGCTTTCTCGCGCCGAAGGTCGCGATGTTCTCGAACATCGGGCTGATGGTCGCGATCCTGCTGTGGCGGCCGCAGGGCCTGTATCCGGTCGCGAACCGATAGGCGTTGAAAGCGATGCTCAACCGACTTCTTTCGCACGACCTGCCGCGCAACCGCGGGCTGGCGCTGCTGCTCGCGCTGATCGTGCTCGCACTGGCGCTGACCCCGTTCCTGTTCCCCGGCACGAAGGCGTTGAACGTCAGCGCGAAGATCATCGTCTTCATCGTGCTGGTCGCGAGCTTCGACCTGCTGCTCGGCTACACCGGCATCGTCAGCTTCGCGCACACGATGTTCTTCGGCATCGGCGCGTACGGCGTCGCGATCGCGAGCACCTCGATCGGGCCGACGTGGGGCGCGGTCGCACTCGGCGTCGCCGCGGCACTGCTGATCTCACTGCTGCTGTCGCTCGTGATCGGGCTGTTCAGCCTGCGCGTGAAGGCGATCTTCTTCGCGATGATCACGCTCGCGGTCGCGTCGGCGTTTCTCGCGCTCGCCTCGCAGCTGTCCGACTTCACCGGCGGCGAAGACGGCCTGACCTTCAAGGTGCCCGAAGCGCTGCGGCCCGGCACCGAGTACCTCGCCGCGCCGTTCCTCGGCGCATCGATCGACGGGCGCTTCGTCACGTACTACCTGCTGTTCTTCGCGGCCCTCGCGCTGGTGCTGATGCTGCTGCGCATCGTCAATTCGCCCTTCGGGCGTGTGCTGCAGGCGATCCGCGAGAACGACTTCCGCGCCGAGGCGATCGGCTACCGCACCGTCGTGTACCGCACGCTCGCCTCGGTGCTGTCGGCGCTGTTCGCGACGCTCGCCGGCGTGCTGCTCGCGCTCTGGCTGCGCTACACCGGGCCCGACACGACGCTGTCGTTCGAGATCATGCTGGACGTGCTGCTGATCGTCGTGATCGGCGGCATGGGCACGATCTACGGCGCGGTGATCGGCAGCGTGCTGCTGGTGCTGGCGCAGAACTACCTGCAGGACCTGATGAAGCTCGGTGCGTCGGCGGTCGAAGGCATCCCGGTGGTTTCGCAACTCGTCTCGCCCGATCGCTGGCTGCTGTGGCTGGGCATCCTGTTCGTGCTGTCGGTCTATCACTTTCCGAGTGGCGTCGTCGGGCGTCTGCGCGCGATGCGTCGCCGAGGGCCGGGCGCGTGAGTCCCGCACGGCCGCCCGAAGGGGCTCATTCCCGCTCGGCGGGACCGCGCGCAGCGCGTAGGGTGCCCCAGTGAGCTTCACGTCGAACTACCTCGTGTGCGAGGGCCGCGAACTCCACTACACCGAGTGGGGCGCGCAGCACCGCGAGACGGTGATCGCCTGGCACGGCCTCGCGCGCACCGGCCGTGACATGGACGACGTGGCCGCGCACCTCGCCACGCGCTACCGCGTCATCTGCCCCGACACGATCGGCCGCGGCCTGAGCCAGTGGAGCCCGCAGCCCGAACGCGAGTACTGCCTCGCGTTCTACGAGAAGCTCGCGGTCGCGCTGGTCGATCAGCTCGGCCTGGTGCAGTTCCACTGGCTCGGCACCTCGATGGGCGGCGCGATCGGCACACGGGTCGCAGCCAACGCGCTGCACGGCCGCGTGCGGCGGCTGATCCTGAACGACAACGGGCCCGAGCTCGCGCAGGCTGCGATCGAGCGCATCCGCAGCTACGCCGGCAACCCGGCCGCGTTCGCGACCGTCAGCGAACTCGAAAGCTACTTCCGCAGCGTCTACAAGCCCTATGGCGCGCTGACCGACGCGCAGTGGCGGCGCCTGACCGAGACCTCGACGCGCCGCCTGCCCGACGGCCGCGTGACGCCGCACTACGACCCGGCGATGGTGATGCAGTTCACCCACCACACCGACGACTACCTGCAGTGGGACGACTGGGACCGGCTCGACATCCCGGTGCTGTGCCTGCGCGGCGAGAGCTCCGACCTGCTGCTGCCCGCGACGGCCGAGCAGATGCGTCAGCGCGGCCCCTGCGCGGTCGTCGTCGAGATCGCCGGCTGCGGCCATGCGCCGGCGCTGAATACGCCCGAACAGTACGCGCTGGTGGAACGCTTCCTGGCCGGCGTCTGAGCGCCGGCGCCTTCGCCAGGCGAGCGCTCAGCGCCTGAACTTGCCGTCCTGCCCGATGATCGAGAGGTCGGCAAAGTCGAGCCCGGTGTGGTCGCCCGGGCCGTAAGTCACCTCGAGCCCGCCGATGTCGTACTTGTGCAGGCCCTCCAGCGCCTGCTGCAGCTTGACGCGGGTCGGATTGGCGCCGGCGCGGCGCAAGCCCTCGACCAGCACCTTGGCGCCGGCAAAGCCTTCGAGCATCGCGGGGGTCACCTCGGTCACGCCCTTGGCCTTGGCAAGGTCGTTGGCCTCTCTGACGATTGGCGCCGACAGCGAGCGCTCATAGGGGAAGATCTGCGTCACGATGGTGCCGCGGGCATGCTCGCCCATCTGCTTGATGAAGCCGCCCGACGCGTTGTTCGACACGGTCACGATCTGGGCCCGCGAGCCGGTCGCGCGGATCGCCTTCGTGCCGTCGGACACTGCACCCGCCGAGCCGATCAGGAAGATCGCCTGTGCATCCGACTTGGAGACCTGCTGCGAGATGCCGGTGAAGTCGGGCTTCACGCGGTCGAACTTGTCGATGAAGACCGGCTTGATCTTGGCCTTTTCGTAACCCTTTTGCGCACCGATGGCGCAATCGGCGCCGAAGCTGTCGTCCACATGCACGAGCGCGATGCGGGTCAGGCCGATCGTCGCCAGGTGGGTGATCGCCTTTTCGGCTTCGCGCTGGTAGGTGGCGCGCACGTTGAAGATCCACGGGTTGACCGGCTTGTGCAGGATCATCGCGCCGGTCGACGGTGCCACCAGCGGCACCTTGTACTCGTCGAGCAGCGGCGCGATGGCCTCGGTGTGCGGCGTGCCGCGGTTCAGGAAGAGCGCGATCACGTTGCGCTCGACGATCAACTGCTTCGCGTTTTCGGCCGCCAGCTTCGGATCGAACTTGTCGTCGAGCGAAACCAGCTCGATGCGCTGGCCATTGACGCCGCCGATCGCGTTGACATGGTCGATGTACAGCTTGGCGCCTTCGGTGTTCTCCTTCACGCCCGAGGCCACCGGGCCGGTGAAGCCCGAGGTCTGGCCGACCACGAGCTGGGCCCACGACGAAGAGATGGCAAGAAGTGACAGCAGGCTCAGCGCCAGGCCGCGGCAGGTGGTTGCCAAGGGGGTCATGTGTGTCTCCGGTGTGTCCTTCAGGAACTTTTCCGCGCGGTCCTCGCAGCGGGCCACGGCGAAGCGCAGTGTGCGACTCCGTGTGATTCGCGGCATGTGGAAGACCGAGGGGCGGGACGACAAAGCGTGTCAAAGGCCCGCAACCGGAATGTTTCGCATGGCGCGGAATGCTCGGCACCCTCCGAGGAAGCCCACCCTCGATGACCTCCGGAAGACCCATGCCGACGGCGATCGGAATCGCCGCCGTTCGCTCCTAACCGCGCCCGGTCGCGAGCCACTGGCCGAGCACGCTGCGCAGCTGCTCGAGCTGCACCGGCTTCGTCAGGTGCTCGTCGATGCCGGCCGCGAGGCTCGTCTGGCGGTCGGCGTCCATCGCATGCGCGGTCAGCGCGATGATCGGGAAGCGCCGCAGCTCGCCGGCGTCCTGCAGCGCGCGCAGGCGGCGCGTCGTCTCGAGGCCGTCCATGCCGGGCATCTGGATGTCCATCAGGACCAGATCGGGCGGTGTGCTGCGGCAACTGAGCATCGCCTCTTCGCCGCTGCCGACGACGGCGGGCCGCAGGCCGAGCGCGGCGATCATCTCGCGCGCGATGATCTGGTTCAGCAGGTTGTCTTCGACGACGAGCACGCTGGGCTGGGTGTCGATGGGCAGATGCGGCGGCCGCGGCGGCGCCGGTGCAGCGCGAGCGATCGGCGCATCGGATTGCAGCAGCCCGTGCAGATCGGTCGGCGTCAGCGGCGCGATCGCGATCCGCATCTGCCAGCGCTCGGTGGCCGCGTGCACGGTGCCGAGGTCGAAGTCGGGACGCAGCAGCAAGGTCACCGGCACCTCGGCGCGCAGGCAGGCGCGCAGGCGCTCGAAGTCGGTGTCGGCGGCCAGCGTGTCTTCGGCGATCACGACGCAGCACGGCGCCCGCGCCGGTTCGGCGCGCAGACGATCGATCGCCGCGCCGACATCGGCCAGCACCTCCGCGGACCCGCAGATGCGCGCCAGCCGCTCGCAAAAGCCCAGCCCGTGCGCGGCGTCGCGCGTCAGCACCCAGGCGTGGCCGCCGGGCGCACGGGTCGTGGGGCGGGCCGAAAGCGTCGGCGCGGGCGCGGCGGCGAGCTGCAGCTCGACGCGAAACTCCGAGCCCTGGCCGGGCCGGCTGCGCACCGACACATCGCCGCCCATCAGCCGCGCCAGCATGCGCACGACCGGCAGGCCCAGGCCGGTGCCGCCGTAGCGCCGCGCGATGCCCGAGTCGCCCTGCTCGAAGGGCTCGAACACGCGCGCCGCGGTCGCTTCGTCCATGCCGACGCCGGTGTCGCGCACGCGCAGCCGCACGCGGCACGGCGTGCCCTCGGTGCCGCCTTCGATCATCACGATCAGCAGGATGCGGCCCGCGTCGGTGAACTTGATCGCGTTGCCGAGCAGGTTGCTGATGATCTGCCGCACGCGCCCCGCATCGGCGCGCACCTGCGTGATCTCGCCGACATAGTCGAAGCCGACCTGCAACCCGCGACGGCGCACCGAAGGCATGAAGCTGCGCAGCGTCTCGGCGGCGAGGCACGCGAGGTCGAACGGTTCGTCGCGCAGCTGCAGGCGTCCGGCTTCGGCGCGCGCGAAGTCGAGCACATCGTCGAGAAAGCCGAGCAGCGCCTGGCCGGCCTGCTGCGCCAGCTCGAGGTAGCGGCGCTGCTCGGCGCCGAGCGCGAGCGCCTGCGCGAGCTGCGTCATCCCGAGCACGCCGTTCAACGGTGTGCGCAGTTCATGGCTCATGTGGGCCAGGAAGCTGGCCTTGGCCTGGTTCGCGCGCTCGGCCTCGAGGCGCTGCGCCTCGGCCTGCTGCAAGGCGGCCGCCAGGTGCTGCGTGCGCTCGCTGACGCGCTGTTCGAGCACGGCCTGCTGCGCGCGCAGCGCCTCGGTCGCGACGACCTGATCGTGCACGTCGTAGAGCGCGCCGACCAGCACCGCGGCCTTGCCCTGCGCGTCGGGCCAGACCGTGAAGCGGCCGCGGAACCAGCGATAGCTGCCCTCCTTGACGCGGATTCGCGCCTGGACTTCGCCGCTGCCCAGCGTGCGTATCACCCGCGCATAGGCCTGCTGCACCGCGCGCGTGTCGTCGGCGTGCAGGCGGCTGCGCACGACTTCGATCGAATTCGGCAACTCGTCGTCCGCGAAACCGAGCAGGGACTTGTAGCGCGGCGAGTACCAGACCTCGTCGGTGTTCAGGTCGCGTTCCCAGATGCCTTCGTTCAGGCTCTCGAACAGCCGCCTGTCGTGGCGCGCGGCCGCGTGCATCAGCCCGGGCGCCGCGGCGGGAACGGGAGAGCTCGACACAGACGGATCGTCACTCATGCTGGCTGCGGCCGATTCGGGCGAATCGCGGATGTTAGCGTGGCTTCGCCGCCGCGGGCCGGGGTCTTTGGGCGTCAGCTGCTGCAAAAGCCGCTCGGTCCCTAGAATGTTCGGCTCGCTCAGGAAAGTAGTACCCGCATGACTTCCGGTCTGATCCGCATCCGCGGTGCGCGCCAGCACAACCTCAAGAACATCGATCTGGACATCCGCACCGGCGAGATGACGGTCGTGACCGGGCCGAGCGGCTCGGGCAAGTCGAGCCTGGTGTTCGACACGCTGTACGCCGAGGGCCAGCGCCGCTACGTCGAGACCTTCAGCGCCTACGCGCGCCAGTTTCTCGACCGCATGGATCGCCCGGCGGTCGACCGCGTCGACGGCGTGCCGCCGGCGATCGCGATCGACCAGACCAACCCGGTGCGCAGCTCGCGTTCGACGGTCGGCACGATGACCGAGCTGAACGACCACCTGAAGCTCTTGTTCGCGCGCGCCGCGCAGCTGTTCGACAAGCAGACCGCGCAGGCCGTGCGCCACGATTCGCCGGAGACGATCTATGCCGAGCTGATGGAACGCAGCGCCGGCCGCGACCCGCGCCTCGTCGTCACGTTCCCGGTCGAGCTGCCGGGGGGCACCAGCGCCGAGGAGGTCGAGCAGTGGCTCGCGGCGAGCGGCTTCACGCGCGTGCAGGCCGAGCGCGAGGTCGCGTCGCCGACCGGGCCGCGCAAGCTGCTGGATGTGGTCGCGGATCGCTTCCGCATTCAGGGCACCGAGAAGATCCGCGCGATCGAGGCGATCGAGACGGCGCTGAAGCGCGGCAGCGGCCGCGTCATCGTCTACGCGTTGAACGACGACGCCGAGCCGCAGCTGTGGCGCTTCTCGACCGGCCTGCACTGCCCCGAGAGCGACATCCGCTACGCCGATCCGCAGCCGGCGCTGTTCAGCTTCAACTCGGCCTACGGCGCCTGCGAGACCTGCCGCGGCTTCGGCCGCGTGATCGGCGTCGATTACGGCCTGGTGATTCCCGACGGCCGCAAGACGCTGCGCGCCGGCGCGATCAAGCCGATGCAGACCCCGGCCTGGAAGGATTGCCAGGAGGATTTGCTGAAGTACGGCGGCGAGGCCGGCATCCCGCGCGACACCGCGTGGAACGCGCTGTCGCAGGCGCAGCGCGACTGGGTCATCAACGGCACGCCGAACTGGAAGGGCAACTGGAACAAGCAGTGGTACGGCGTCAAGCGCTTCTTCGAGTACCTCGAGAGCAAGGCCTACAAGATGCACATCCGCGTGCTGCTGTCGAAGTACCGCAGCTA
This sequence comes from Rhizobacter sp. P5_A1, assembly GCF_056400745.1. Lineage (NCBI taxonomy): Bacteria > Pseudomonadati > Pseudomonadota > Betaproteobacteria > Burkholderiales > Sphaerotilaceae > Rhizobacter > Rhizobacter sp. P5_A1. The sequence continues at coordinate 119,528 of NZ_JBFUKR010000001.1, read as the reverse complement.
CACGCCCTGCGAGGTCTGCGGCGGGGCGCGCCTGAAGCTCGAATCGCTGCTCTGGCGCCTCGGCACGAAGGACGACGCGGACGCGGTGCTGGCGCCGGCCAGGCGCTTCCTGCCGCGCGGGGTGGGCTGGCGCCGTGACCAGCTCGAAGCGCTGCCGGGGCTGACCGTGCACGACCTGATGCTGATCCCGATCGAGCGGCTGCACCGCTTCTTCGATCAGCTGAGCCTGCCGAGCACGCTGCTCGACGATGCGCTGAAGCTGCTGCAGGACGAGATCCGCACGCGCCTGAAGTACCTCTGCGATGTCGGCATCGGCTACCTGACCCTCGATCGCCAGAGCCGCACGCTCAGCGGCGGCGAGGTGCAGCGCATCAACCTGACGACCGCGCTCGGCACCTCGCTGGTCAACACGATGTTCGTGCTCGACGAGCCGAGCATCGGGCTGCACCCGCGCGACATGAACCGCATCATCGAGGCGATGCACCGGCTGCGCGATGCCGGCAACACGCTCGTCGTCGTCGAGCACGACCCGGCGGTGATGCTCGCGGCCGACCGGCTGATCGACATGGGGCCGGGCCCCGGCGAGCGTGGCGGCGCGATCGTCTTCGACGGCACCCCCGATGCGATCCGCCACGCCGACACGCTGACCGGCGCCTACCTCGGCGGCCGCAAGCATGTCGGCATGGGCATCAAGCGGTTGATGAGCGAGGGCACACCGAAGCTGATCCTCGAAGGCGTGCGCGATCACAACCTGAAGAGCGTCACGGTCGAGTTCCCGCTGCTGCACCTGGTCTGCGTGACCGGCGTCTCGGGCTCGGGCAAGAGCACGCTGATGCAGGACGTGCTCTACCCCGCGCTCGCGCGCCACCTCGGCAAGGCGACCGAGACGCCCGGCGAACACGACGCGCTGCTCGGCGCCGAGCGGCTCGGCGACGCGGTCTTCGTCGACCAGTCGCCGATCGGCAAGACCGCGCGTTCGAACCCGGCCAGCTATGTCGGCGCGTTCGACGAGATCCGCAAGCTGTTCGCGCAGGCGCCGCTGGCGCTGCAACGCGGCTACGGCGCCGGCATGTTCAGCTTCAATGCCGGCAACGGGCGCTGCGCGACCTGCGGCGGCTCGGGCTTCGAGCACGTCGAGATGCAGTTCCTCTCCGACGTGTACCTGCGCTGCCCCGACTGCGACGGCCGCCGCTATCGGGCGGAAATCCTCGATGTGAAGATCGATCGGCGCTTTCCCGGCAATGGGATTCGTGAACTGTCCGTCGCCGATGTCCTGGAGCTCACCGTCAGCGAGGCGGTGCAGCTGTTCCGCGACGACCGCGAGGTGCTGCGCGTGCTGCAGCCGATCGTCGATGTCGGCCTCGAGTACGTGAAGCTCGGCCAGCCGGTGCCGACGCTGTCGGGCGGCGAGGCGCAGCGCCTGAAGCTCGCCGGCTTCCTGGCCGAGAGCTCGCAGAGCCTCAGCGCGAGCCGACAGCCGCTCGCGCGGCGCGGCACGCTGTTCATGTTCGACGAGCCGACGACGGGCCTGCACTTCGACGACATCGCGAAGCTGATGCGCTCGTTCCGCAAGCTGCTCGATGCCGGCCACTCGATCATCGTGATCGAGCACAACCTCGACGTGATCCGCGCCGCCGACTGGCTGATCGACCTCGGCCCCGAAGGCGGCGATGCCGGCGGGCGCGTCGTCTGCACCGGCACGCCCGAAGACGTGAAGCGCCACCCGACCTCGCACACCGGCAAGGCGCTCGCCGACTACGACATCGCGATGGGCCTGGCGGGCCACGCCGTCGAGGAAGGCGTGCCGCTGCAATACCTGTTGAAGGCCACGCGCGACGAGAAGCGCGTCAGCGACAACATGATCCGCATCGTCAATGCGCGCGAGCACAACCTGAAGTCGCTCGACGTCAGCATCCCGCGCGGCAAGTTCAGCGTCGTCACCGGCGTCTCGGGCTCGGGCAAGAGCACGCTCGCGTTCGACATCCTGTTCAACGAGGGACAGCGCCGCTACCTAGAGTCGCTGAACGCGTATGCACGCAGCATCGTGCAGCCGGCCGGGCGGCCGGAGGTCGACGCGGTCTACGGCATCCCGCCGACGGTCGCGATCGAGCAGCGCCTGAGCCGCGGCGGGCGCAAGAGCACGGTCGCGACGACCACCGAGGTCTGGCACTTCCTGCGCCTGCTGTACGTCAAGCTCGGGCTGCAGCACTGCGTCAACGACGGTTCGCCGGTGAAGCCGCAGAGTGCCGAGAGCATCGCGGCGCAGCTCTTGCGCGACCACAAGGGCGAGCACGTCGGCCTGCTCGCGCCGCTGGTCGTGAACCGCAAGGGCGTCTACACCGACCTTGCAAAATGGGCCAAGGCACGCGGTCACACGCACCTGCGCGTCGACGGCGAGTTCCTGAAGGTCGATCCGTGGCCGCGCCTCGATCGCTTCAAGGAGCACACGCTCGAACTGCCGGTCGGCGACATCGTCGTCAGCGCCGACACCGAGCCGGCATTGCGCGCGCTGCTCGCGAACGCGCTCGAACTCGGCAAGGGCGTGATGCACCTGCTCGCGCCGCTCGATGGGCTGAAGGGCGCGATGATGGCCGACACGCCGACCGCGCAGATCGGCAAGGTCAAGGTGTTCTCGACCAAGCGCGCGTGCCCGACCTGCGGCACCAGCTACCCCGAGCTCGACCCGCGCATGTTCAGCTACAACAGCAAGCACGGCTGGTGCACGACCTGCGTCGGCACCGGCCTGAAGCTGACGCGCGAGCAGCGCAAGGCCTACGACGATTCGATGCGCGACGATGACAACAAGGGTCGCGAGCAGAGCTTCCCGTCGGAGGAAGAAGAGGTCGAGGGCGTCGTCGACGAGCCGTGCCCGGATTGCGCCGGCACGCGGCTGAACCCGGCGTCGCGGCTCGTGAGCTTCGAGGGCGAGCCGATCACGACGATCGGGCGCTGGTCGGTCAGCGACGCACGCATCTGGGTCGAGGCACTGGCGCTCACCGGGCGCGACGCCGAGATCGCGCGCGATGTCGTCAGCGAGATCAGGAGCCGCCTCGAGTTCCTCGAAGAGGTCGGCCTCGGCTACCTGACGCTGGACCGCGCCGCGCCGACGCTCTCCGGCGGCGAGGCGCAGCGCATCCGCCTCGCGGCGCAGCTCGGCAGCAACCTGCAAGGCGTTTGCTACGTGCTCGACGAGCCGACGATCGGCCTGCACCCGCGCGACAACCAGGTGCTGCTGAACGCGCTGCAGAACCTGAGCGACAAGGGCAACACGCTGGTCGTCGTCGAGCACGACGAAGACACGATCCGGCGCGCCGACCACATCATCGATATCGGCCCCGGCGCGGGCAAGCGCGGCGGCAACCTGGTCGCCGAAGGCAGCGTGACCGAGCTCGCGAGCCACCCCGATTCGGTCACCGGCCGCTTCCTCGCGAACCCGCTGCTGCACCCGCTGCAGGCGCGCCGGTTCATCGAGCCGGTGACGGCCGACACGGTGCGCAAGGAGAGCGAGGCGAACCGGCTGCTGACGATCCGCGGCGCCTCGCTGCACAACCTGCGCGGCGTGACGGTCGATCTGCCGCTGAAGCGCCTCGTCGCGGTCACCGGCGTCAGCGGCTCGGGCAAGTCGACGCTCGCACGCGACGTGCTGCTCGCGAACCTGCAGTTCATCAACACGCGCGGCGCGAAGCCGAACTGGCAGGGCTGCGAGCGCATCGACGGCTGGGGCTACATCGACCGCGTGCTCGAAGTCGACCAGACGCCGATCGGCAAGACGCCGCGTTCCTGCCCGGCGACCTACATCGGCTTCTGGGACACGATCCGCAAGCTCTTCGCCGAAACGCTCGAGGCGCGCGCGCGCGGCTATGCGCCGGCGCGCTTCTCGTTCAACACCGGCGAGGGCCGCTGCGCCGGTTGCGAAGGGCAGGGCGTGCGCACGATCGCGATGAGCTTCCTGCCCGACGTGAAGGTGCCGTGCGACGTCTGCCACGGCGCACGCTTCAACGCCGAAACGCTGGCGGTGAGCTGGCGCGGCAAGAGCATCGGCGACGTGCTGAAGATGGAGGTCGACGAAGCGGTCGAGTTCTTCGCGTCGATGCCGAACATCTCGCACCCGCTGCAGCTGCTGAAGGACGTCGGCCTGGGCTACCTGACGCTCGGCCAGCCGTCACCGACGCTGAGTGGGGGCGAGGCGCAGCGCATCAAGCTCGTCACCGAACTGAGCAAGGTCAGGGACGACGTCGGGCGCCGCGGCAACAAGGCGCCGCACACGCTGTACGTGCTCGACGAGCCGACGGTCGGGCTGCACATGGCCGATGTCGAACGCCTGATCCGCGTGCTGCACCGGCTCGTCGACGGCGGCCACAGCGTCATCGTGATCGAGCACGATCTCGATGTGATCGCCGAGGCCGACTGGGTCGTCGACCTCGGGCCCGAAGGCGGCGTGAAGGGCGGCGCGGTCGTCGGCGAGAGCACGCCGGAGGTGCTGGTCGGCAATGCGGCGAGCCACACCGGGGCGGCCTTGCGGCCGGTGCTCGCGCGGGTCTGAAACAGGGCCCGGGCGGCCCGCGTCAGCGCTCGAGCGGCCAGACCATGTAGGTACAAGCGATTGGCCTTGGGGGGTGAAGACCTCTTCAAAAGGGACTAACGTGTCAAGGCGGGCCGAGGCGCAGCGTTTGCCCGCCGGAAAGCTGTCGCGCGGGGGAGGGTTCTCTGCCATGGGTTCGGTCCTCAGACTCGAGCCGGGTGATGTGGCCTCGGGCATGGGTCCCGCCGGCGACCCTGTGCCCGGCGCGTCGCCGCCGGTGGCCGTGCAGCAACCGGCATCGCCGTGGCCGGCCGGCGATTCGCATCTGGTGCCGTGCCCGCACTGCGGCGTGCTGAACGGCCGGTCGGCGTCGACTTGCTGGGGCTGCGAGGCCGGTTTGTCGGGGATCGGGCTGTTCGAGCCCCCGCCTGCGCCGGGCTTCGCCGCTGAACCTTCCGAAGACCCCGAACCGCCACCTGCCGGGGCCGCTGCAGCGTCGCTGGGACCGACCGCGCCGCTGGAGGCCCGGCAACCGCTGGCGCTGTCGCACCCCGGGACCTTGGCGCGCCGCCGCACGCGGGAGATCGTCGCGGCGGTCGCTTTCGCGGGGCTCGTGGGGCTCATTGCGGGGGCTTACCGGTACGTCAACGCGCCGGACTTCAGTGCCCTGAAGGCGATCCCGCCTGCGCCCGTCGCCGCGCGGGCGGTTGGCGTCGTCGCCGATGCGGAGCCGGTTGCGCCGGTGCGTACCCCGCCATCCGACGCCGATCGACCCGAAGGCACCCAGCCCGCCGCAGCCGCGAATGAACCGGTTCGCGGCGCGACCCGGCCCAAGACAGCACGTTCGGCAACGACTGCGGCACCGAGGGACCCACGCGGCGGCACGGCGCGCGCTGCGCTGCGTTCGGCGGCCGGCGCGGTGCCGAAGCTCGACCCCCCCGCCGCGGCGCGGCCGAGGTCTGCGGCGCCGGCGTCCTGCACGGCGACCGTCGCGTCCCTCGGCCTGTGCGCCGAGGACTCGGCCAAGGCGGCTGCGGCCATTCCGATGCCCGCGCCACGGCCGCGTGCACCCCAGCCCGAGCCCGCTGCGCAGAGGTCTGCGCCGCCGGGGCCTTGCACCGCGGCGGTCGCCTCCCTCGGGTTGTGCGCGGCGACGCCGGATCACGCGAAGGAGTGACGATGGCCTGGAAACCGATCGGCAGCTGGCTGCTCAGCGCGGCGTCCGTGTGTGCGATGCCGGCGCTGGCGCAGGTTCCGTACAAGATCGTGACGGCGTCGGAACGCGGTACCTACATCCAGATCGGGCGCGACATTGCGCGCTTCGTCGCCCCGGCCGCGGGCATCGACCTCGACGTGCTGCCGTCGGCGGGGTCGGCGGAAAACGTCCGGCGGCTGCGCCACGAGCCCGGCGTGAAGTTCGCGATGGTCCAGTCCGACGTCTACCAGGCCTTTCTCGACCAGGACCGCAGCGGCAATGCCGAGGCGGGCGTGCTGATTCGCCCGCTGCGCGTGATCATGCCGCTCTACAACGAGGAGATCTACTTCATCGCCCGGGCCGACTCGGAGTTCGAGTTCGTCCACGAGATCAAGAAGGCCAGGATCAACGTCGGACCGCTGCTCAGCGGCACGGCGATGTCGGCGACGACGCTGTACCGGCAGATGTTCGATGCACCGATCGCCGAGGCGAACGCGAGCTATCTCTCCAACGAGGAAGCCCTCGTCAAACTGACGGGGGACAAGACGCTCGACGTCGTCGTCGTGGTCGCGGGGCAGCCCGCCAAGCTGCTCGCCGACATGAAGCCGGAGGCGCGGCAATTGATCAAGCTGCTGAAGTTCGACGCGAGCCGGCCCGAGAGCCAGGCGGCGCTGAGGACCTACTTCCGGGTCACCGTGCGCGCCGCGAGCTATCCGAACCTGTTGGCCGAAGACGTGCCCGGCCTCGCGGTGAAGGCCTACCTGGTCACCTACGACTACGCGCTCGGCGCGACGGTCGCCCAGCTGCGGAAGTTCGCGCGTTCCTTGTGCCAGAACTTCGACACCTTGCAGACCTCCGGACACCCGAAGTGGCGCGAGGTCGACCTGACGCTGCCCGAGCTCGGCCGCGGCTGGCTCTACTACCCGCCGATGCTCCGCGAGCTGCAGAGCTGCCCGACCGGCAAGCGCACGGCCGCACCGGTCACGGCCTGCAGTCAGCAGGAGCGAGTCCTCGGGCTGTGCAAGTAGCGGGCGAGGTCGGACTCAGCTCGCCTTGCGGTAGGCGCGCACCCAATCGACCTGCAGCGACTGCGGGAAGGCGCTGTCGTCGATGCCGTGCCGGCCGGCCCAGGCGCCGCCGATGGCGAGGTTCAGCAGGATGTGGGCCGGGCCGGCCAGCGTGCCGTCGGCGTAGATCCAGTTGTAGCCGCGCGTGTAGATCTTCTTGCCGTCCACGTACATCGTCACGCTGGTCGCGTCCCACTCGGCGCCGACGGTGTGCCAGCCTTCGTTGAAGTTGAACGGTGCCTGGTAGAAGGTCCAGGTCGTGTTGAACGCCGGGTCGGCGTAGAGCAGCGGCGAGGTGGCGGTGCTGCTCGTCTTGACGACACCGGAGTGAAGCATGTTCAGCTTGTCTTCGACGCCGTTGTTGACGAACTCGAAGATGTCGATCTCCGGCGGCCAGCTCAGGCGGCCTTCGGCCGAGACGTCGGAGGTGAGCCAGAACGCCGGCCACACGCCCAGGCCGCCCGGCATCTTCACGCGCGCCTCGTAGTAGCCGTAGCGCGATGTCCAGAGCGACCGGATCATTCCCGATTCGTAGTTGATGCCGGAAGGATCGGTCGACGAGACCTTGCGGGCCGTGAGATTCAGGATGCCGCCGGCGACGCTGTGGTTGTCGTTGTCGCGATAGCGTTGCTGCTCGTCTTTCAGCCGGTCCGTCGTCTCCATGCCGTAGATGTAGCGCGTGGCCCACTTGTCGCGGTTCAGCGCGGTGCCGTTGAATTCGTCGTTGAACGCGAGCACGTAGCCCGACGGCACATACGAACCGACCGTCGACGCGATCGCTTCGGTCTGCACGATCTCCGCGCGCATCTTCAGCGACACGCTGTCGATGATCGTGCGCGTGCTGCCGTTCGCGGTGAACGTCACGTCGGCCATGCCGGTGAACTCGGGCGTCGTGAAGTCGAGCACGTAGTCCTGGTACACGTTCGAGGCGATGCTGAGCTTGTAGGTGCGAAAGGCCTCGTAGCCGCTCGGCCGGTGGAAGCGCATCGCGATCTGCGTCGTGCCGGTGGTCTTCTCGTTGCGCGCCTTCACGATCAGCCGGTACGACTTGCGCGGCGCCAGCGCGACCGAGCCGAAGGTCTGCAGCGCCTGCCAGCCGACGTTCAGCGCCTTGCCGCCCGCGCGCAACTGGCTCGAGACCAGCACCGCGTCGCCGACCGTCCAGCCCGTCAGGCCGTCGGCGAACAGGCCGTTGCGCACGAGTTCGTCGGGCAGCACGGTATACGACAAGGCCGTCGCCGTCGGGGTGTCATCGGGCGCCGCGACCGCGGGCGCATCGGAAACGGCTGCGGCTTCGGCCGTAGCACTGCTGCTGGCACTGCCACCGCCACCGCAGCCGGCGAGCAGCAAGCCGCCGAGCGCGGCGAGGACGAAGGAGGCCGCGCGGGCCTTGTTGAGAATTGACATCGTTGATCCGGGGCATGGGAAAGGGCTTCCGTCCGTATCGACGCGGCGCCCGGTGCCGATGGCCGCAACTTCGACACCGGAGCGGCCGGCCTTGACCCCCGAATTGGTAACCGCGGCGAGGGGCGTGAACTGTGTCCGGCGCGGTTGCGCATCGCGCGCGATTCACGCGCAATTCACGTGCACGTCACGGGCGCGGTGTGGGCGCCGCGTCGGGCGCCGCGCCCAGCGGCGGCGCGACATGCTCGAGCGGCCGGCACTCGGCGTCGACCGCGTAGCGCCACGCGATGCCCGCCGCCGCGAGCACGAGCGCAGCGCCGACCCCGTAGCCGACGAAGACGTTCGCGCGGCTGCCGGTCTCGATCAGCGCGCCGAACAGCGCCGGCGCCGCGAAGCCGCCGACGCCGGTGCCGATCGCATAGAAGATCGAGATCGACAGCGCGCGCATCTCGAGCGGGAACACCTCGCTGACCGTCAGGTAGGCCGAGCTCGCCGCGGCCGACGCGAGAAAGAACACCGCCGACCAGGCCAGCGTCTGCGTCGCCGCGCCGAACAGGTCGAGCACGAAGCCGACGCCGGTCAGCGCGAGCGCGACGCCCGACAACGCGTAGGTGGCCGCAATCATCACGCGCCGACCGACGCGGTCGAACAGCGGCCCGAGCAGCAGCGGCCCGAGCACGTTGCCGGCCGCGAACGGAAAGATGTACAGCCCGACTTCGGCCTCGCCGACCGCGTAGAAGCGCGTCAGCACCAGCGCATACGTGAAGAAGATCGCGTTGTAGAAGAAGGCCTGCGAGACCATCAGCGCGAGCACGAACGCGCTGCGCTGCCGGTAGCGCCGCAGCAGCACGTGCGCGACTTCGCCGAAGCTCGGCAGCCGCGTCCGCGTGAACGCGATACCGCCGTGCGCGGCGACCTCGTCGAGCGGCTGCCGGTGTTCCGCGCGCACGCTGTCCTCGATCTGCGCGACGATGCGCTCGGCCTCGGCCGCGCGGCCGTGCGCGAGCAGCCAGCGCGGGCTTTCAGGCACGTGGCGGCGCACCAGCAGGATCGCCACCGCGAGCACCGCGCCGAGCAGGAAGCCGGCGCGCCAGCCGAGTTGCGGGCCGAGCACGCGCGGGTCGAGCAGCGCCAGGCTCAGCAGCGCACCGATCGCCGCGCCGATCCAGAAGCTGCCGTTGATCGCCAGGTTCACGCGGCCGCGCACGCGCGCCGGGATCAGCTCGTCGATCGCCGAGTTGATCGCCGCGTACTCGCCGCCGATGCCGACGCCGGTGATGAAGCGGCAGATGCCGAAGCCGACGAAGCCGGTCGAGAACGCGGTCGCGACGGTCGCACCCATGTAGACCAGCAGCGTCAGCAGGAACAGTCGCTTGCGGCCGAGCGCGTCGGCGAGCCGGCCGAACACCAGCGCGCCGACCACCGCACCGCCGACATACAGCGAACCGGCCCAGCCGATCTGCGTGGCGCCGAGCCCGAGCGTGTCGGGCCGCTCGAGCACGCTGCCGATCGAGCCGACGATCGTCACCTCGAGTCCGTCGAGCACCCACGCGACGCCGAGCGCGAGCACGACGCGCCAGTGCCAGCGTGACCAAGGCAGCCGGTCGAGCCGGTCGGGGATGTTGCTGCGGACCACCACGGCGCCGAATATCGCCGAAGCGCGCGATCGGCGCAGATCGCCTTGCGCGAAAGATGGGCAAGGGGATGACACCGCGCACGCGACGGGGCACATTGCTGGCGCCCAGACTCCTAGGCCACGGAGGTCACGATGAACCACCAGGATCCATTCGCCGACTTGAAGCAGCGCCAGCGCGAGATGTGGGCCTCGTTCGCACCGACGGCGATGTTCACGACGCCGGTCGCCGGGCACCTCGTGCGGTTCGCGGGCGTGACCGCCGGCCAGGCCGTGCTCGACGTCGGCACCGGCACCGGTGTCGTCGCGGTCACCGCGGCACGCGCCGGCGCGCGCGTCACGGCGCTCGACCTGACGCCCGAGCTGCTCGAGCAGGCGCACGAGAACGGTCGCATCGCCGCGCACCCGGAGATCGTCTGGACCGAGGGCGATGCCGAGCAGCTGCCCTACGCCGACGCATCGTTCGATGTCGTGCTGAGTCAGTTCGGGCACATGTTCGCGCCGCGCCCCGAGGTGGCGATCGCCGAGATGCGCCGCGTGCTGAAGCCGGGCGGCCGCATCGGGTTCGCGACCTGGCCGCCCGAGCACTTCGTCGGGCGCATGTTCGCGTTCGTCGGGCGCCATTCGCCGCCGCCACCGCCCGGCGCTGCGCCGCCGCCGCAATGGGGCAGCCCGACGATCGTCGCGGAGCGCCTCGGCGCGCGCTTCGATGCGCCGTTCTTCGAGCGCGGGACGATGGCGGTTCCGGCCCTCAGCCTGGCGCACTTCCGGCTGTTCCTCGAGCGCGGCGTCGGTCCGTTGCAAAAGCTGATCGAGGGCCACGCGGCCGATGCCGCCAAGGTGGCCGCGCTGCGCGCCGAGTTCGACGAGATCGCCGCGCCGTACTACGCCGACAACGTCGTCCGCCAGGATTACCTGCTGACCCGCGCGCGCGCCCGCTGAGGACGCGGACGCGCTCCGCACCGCGATTTCCGCGTTTCATCCCTCGCGGCGCGGCGCGCGCTTGACCGCGCCCGAGCCGCGCGCTTACCTTTGGCAGATGACGACCACTTCTGCCGCTCCGGCGCCCGCCACGCTGACGCACTGGGATCGCAGCCGCCTGATGCCGACGCGGCGCCAGCTCGCGTCGACGGTCGCGCTGGCGGTGATCGGCGCGCTGGCGCTGAACCCGATCACGCTCAACCCGTTCATCGAGGTGCTCGGCGAGGCGCTGTTCGTCGGCATGGTGCTGCTGTTCGGCTTCACGCTGGCCGGCGCGTGGCGCCAGACGCTGCTGCCACGCTGGGTCGCGCAGGTGCTCGCGGTGACGATCGGTGCGGCGCTGTCGCCGCTGGTCGTGCAGATGCTCTCGGTCGGCGGCGACTTCTCGCTGTTCGCCGCGTCGCGCCCGATGGTGCGCGGCTACGTGCTGGTGACGCTCAGCGCGGGGCTGATCGGCACGCTGTTCGCGCTCGGCGCGCTGTACCGCGAGCGCGACGCGCAGGCGCGCGCCGAGGCGCTGCAGTTCGCGCTCGAGCGGGAAACGCTGCAACGCCAAGCCGCCGACGCGCGGCTGCACCTGATGACGGCGCAGATCGAGCCGCACTTCCTGCTCAACACGCTGGCCAATGTTCAGCAGCTCGTCGAGAGCGGTTCGCCGCGCGCCGCGCCGGTGTTCCGCAGCCTGATCGGCTACCTGCGCGCCGCGATGCCGCGGCTGCAGCAGCAGGCCGCGACGCTGGGCGACGAGGAAGCGCTGGTGCGCGCCTACCTCGAGCTGATGCTGATGCGCATGCCGGACCGGCTGCGCTACGCGATCGAGGTCGAGCCGACGCTGCGCGCGCTGCCGTTTCCGCAGATGGGCTTGCTGACCTTGGTCGAGAATGCGATCCGCCACGGCATCGATCCGGCCTGCGACGGCGGCCGCATCGAGGTCGGCGCGCGCCGCGAGGCCGGCGACACGGTGCACCTGTGGGTCGCCGACACCGGCGTCGGGCTGTCGGAGGGCAGTGGCAGCGGCACCGGGCTGCGCAACCTGCGCGAACGCCTGCGGGCGTTCTCCGGCGCGGGCGCGACGGTCGTGCTGTCGGCGCAGGCGCCGCACGGGGTGCGCGCGGACATCCACGTGACTGCGCCCGCCGCGCACTGAGATGGCGGCCCCCACTGCACTGATTGCCGACGACGAGCCGCTGCTGCGCGAGCAACTGGTCGCGCATCTGGCGCGCCTGTGGCCCGAGCTGCGGATCGTCGCGCAGGCGCGCAACGGCCGCGAGGCGGTCGAGCTGTTCGACGAGCTGCGGCCGCAGGTCGTGTTCCTCGACGTGCACATGCCCGGCATGAACGGCGTCGACGCGGCGCGCTGCATCGGCCGGCGCGCCGAACTCGTGTTCGTGACCGCGTTCGATCGCTACGCGGTCGAGGCCTTCGCGCAGGGCGCGCTCGACTACCTCGTCAAGCCGATCGAGGAGCCGCGCCTGCTCGACACGGTGCAGCGGCTGCAGGCGCGTCTGCGCACTTCCAGCGAAGCGCTGCGCCCCGAGCTCGACGCGCTGCTCGAGCGCCTCGCGGCACAAATGGCCGAACAGCAGCGCGAGCGCAGCGGCACGCGACCGTACCTGCAGTGGATCAAGGCCTCGGTCGGCAACGTCGTGCGACTGATCGGCATCGAGCAGGTGCTGTACCTGCGCGCCGACGCGAAGTACACGGTGGTCGCGTGGGAAGGCGGCGAGGCGCTGATCCGCACCTCGATCCGCGAGCTCGCCGATGCGCTCGACCCGGCACGTTTTGTCCAGGTGCACCGCGCGGCGATCGTCAACCTCGCGCATGTCGACCGCTTCTCGCACGGACCCGGCGAGTCGGGCGAAGTCCACCTGAAGGGCCGCAGCGAACGCCTCGCGGTCAGCCGCAGCTACGTGCACCTGTTCCGCCAGATGTGACGCGCGGGGTCGCTTGCCGCTGCCTCGGCGGCATGCTATTGTTTAAACATGTTTAAACATCGAGAGGGCGGTCATGTCCGAAGCACTGCTTGACATCAAGCCCTGGGGCAACAACTTGGGTGTCCGCATTCCGGCAGCTGTCGCCCGCGAGGCAAAACTGCGCGCCAACCAGCGTGTCAGGGTCTCGGTCGAAGCCGGCCGCGTGGTCATCACGCCGATAGCCGACAAGGCCCTGACGTTGGACGAACGGCTGGCGCTGTTCGATCCGGCGCTGCACGGCGGCGAGGTCATGGTGGCCGGGGCCATTGGCGTCGAGGCGTGGTGACCCGCGCGGCCGCCAAGGCCTGGGCGCCTGATCGGCAAGACGTCATCTGGATCGATTGCAACCCGCAGGCGGGGCATGAGATGCGCGATCTGCATCCGATGTTGGTGCTGTCGCCAAGGGCCTTCAACGCGCGCACCGGGCTCGTCATCGGCTTGCCGATGACCACCACTGCCTACAACGCCGGTAACCCGTTTGCCGTGCCGGCCGGCAGCGCGGGCGGGCGCAAGACCAGCCAGACGAGCTACGTGCTGTGCCATCAGCCCAAGTCGTTCGACTGGCGCGCTCGGCATGCCAAACCGCACCCGCTCAAGCGCTTGGCCGATGCCCCGTTCGCGCAGGCCTGCAATGTGTTGAACCAGATCGTGATGCTCGCTTGAGGCCGCTCAGTCCGCGTTCTGCGGCTCGAGCGACGGGTGCCGCAAGCTGAACGCCGGCGCCGCGGTGGCGGCGCGCCAGGCCAGCGGCAGCGCGACGAGCGATGCCAGCAGGCCGAAGATCGCCGCGGCGGTCCAGCCGCCGGCCTGGACGCAGGCGGCCATGATCGGCGGGCCGAGCAGCGAGCCCGAGGCGCCGCACTGCGCGAGCAGGCCGTTGGCGCGCACCATCCGCGCCGGTGCGCCGGCCAGCCGCGGCAGCAGTGCGAACGCGAGGCTGGCGAACACGCCGCCGAGCATGTTCAGCAGCACGGCCAGCGCGATCGCCACGCCGGCCGACGGCGCCGGCGTGAAGACGCCGAACAGCAGCAGCGGCGGCAGCGCGAGCGAGGCCATGACCGGCCAGCGCAGATCCAGCCCGTGACGCAACAGCCAGGCCGCCACGGCGCTGCCGGTCACCGCCGAGATCGATGCCACCGCGGTCCATTGCCCGGCGGCTTGCGCGCTCAGCCCGGCCCCGCGCACCAGCAGCGTCGGCAGCAGGCCGAGGATGCCGATCTCGAACAATGCGAACGCGCCGAAGCCGAGCGCGAGGCACCAGACGGCCGGCGAGAGGGCCGACCCCGACCCGCTGCGCGCCGCGTCGGGCGCGGTCGGCGCATCGACGGGCTCGGGCGGCAGCGCCGCGCGCCACACCATGACCCACAAGGCCGCCGCCAGCGCGCCGCCTGCGCTCACCGCACCACGCCACCCGAACGACGCTGCGGCGCCCGCGCTGGCCGCGGCACCCAGTGCCAGACCGACCGGCACGAAGGTGCTCCACAAGGTCATGGCCAGGCCCTGCACGCGCGTGCCGGCCGCCCCGGCGTGATGGGCGATCAGCACCGGCGCGCTGACGATCACGCCGAGGTAGCCGGCCGCCTCGAGCAGCCGCCAGCCGATCAGCCCGACGCCGCCTTCAGCCCATGCGCCCCCCAGCCCCGCGAGCGCGAGCGCGGCGACGCCGCAGCGCAGCGTGCGGCGCAGCCCGAGGCGCTGCGCCAGCAGCCCGGCCGCGGCGCCGAGCGTGGCGCCGCCGAGCTCGATCAGCGAGATCGCGATCGCGACCGCGGTCAGGTCGAGGCCGAGCGCACTCGCGATCAGCGGCGCCAGCGCCGACAGCTTGCCGAGCTGGGCCGCGGCGAGCAGGCCGCTGAGGTAGAGCAGCCACACGAGCGGCCACGGCGAGGTCATTGGTGCACCCCGATCGCCGGGTACGTCGATCGACCCTCCGAGAGGGCCGGGCCTTGCTTGGGGCGGCCCGGCGCGGCGGCCCGTCGCGCTCGGTTGGGCGCTGGATGTCTCATGGCGCAAGGCCGGCGCTAACATCGTCTGCAGCATGGCCACCGTCCTTCGGATCAGCAGCGGCGACGAACGTGCGCTCGGGCGCTCGTTGCGCACCTGGCGCGCGCTGCGACGCATCAAGCAGCTGCATGCGGCGCAGCTGCTCGGCGTCTCGCAGGCCACGGTTTCGCGCTGGGAGAACGGCCAGAGTCCGCCGTCGCCCGACGAGGCCGATCGGCTGCGTGGCCTGATGGCCGCGCGGCTCGACAGCGATGCCGACCGCGTGCTCGCGCGGCTGGTGCGGCAGTCGGCCGCGCCGGTGCACCTGGTCTGCGACCTGACGCACCGGCTGCTCGCCGCATCGCCGGCGCGCGAGGCCCGCTTCAAGGTGCCGACGAGCCAGCTGATGGGCCGCTCGCTGTGGCGCTATGCGAGCGAGGACATCGTCGCGGCGGAGGCGCGCCTCGCCGGGCACGGCTGGTTCGGCCCGACGCCGCCGGCGATCGAGTTCCACACGCGCGAGCGCGACAGCGACGCCGTCACGATCCACGCGGGTGCGATGCGCTGGGTGCGCTTCCAGTTGTCGGACGGGAGTTTCGTGCGCCTGGTCGAGGATGTTCGCGAGCTTCATGCGGCGCCAGCTTAGGGGCGCGTGGCGCGCCAGCGCTGAATGATTTATTCAGCGCCGGCCATGTCCGCCGCTGCGCGGACTACGTGGCCTCGGCAGCCAGCTGCTCGCAATAGCCGATCAGCTCGTCGACCTCGCCGGACTTGTCGAACACCCGGCTCGCGCCCAGCGCTTCGCAGGTGCGGCGCATGTCCGCGGTCGCATAGTTGCTGAGCACGATCAGCCGCGTCGTCCGGTCCAGGCGTTGCGCCGCACGCAGCACGCCCAGGCCCGAACCCGCTTTCAGGAACAGGTCGACGATGACGAGATCGCAGGCGGGCGAAACCGAGGTCAGCCAGTCGATCGCCGAGCGCTCGTCGTCGGCGGTGCCGATGACCTCGACCGGCGCGAGCTCTTCCAGCGCCGCGATCAGGTTCTCTCGGATGATCGGGCTGTCTTCAACCAGATAGGCTTTCAGCTTCGCCATACCCTACCGTAGCAGTCGACGCCCGATCGCGGTGTAGGACGCGACCCGGTTGGCCGGTCTGAGGAAGCGCTGCCGATGAAGGCCGTCGCGCTGACTCGTCAGGCGCTGCCGCGCATCACGCCGCCGCGAGGCCCGCGAGGCGGTTCACCGCGGCCGGATCGCGCCCCAGTTTCGCGGCCGCGGCGAGCAGCTCGATCCAGGTCGTCGCATCGACCGGGATGCCGTGCGCGAGCCGCTGCGCGCGGCTCTCGCGCTCCGGCTCGCCGGCGACGCGCACGTGATCGATGCCGGCCTGCGGCTTCGAGGCCACGACCCAGTCCAGGAAGGCCTGCATCTCGTGCGTGTAGACGGCCGCCTCGCCGAGCCTTAGCGGGTCGAACAGCACCGTCAGCATGCCGTTGAGCACGCGCTGCTTCCCGTCGGCCGGGCCGTGCGTCGCCAGGCCGCCGGCGAGCGCGCCGCCGAGCAGCTCGCACACCAGCGCCAGGCCGAAGCCCTTGTGCTCGCCGAAGGTGCGCAGCGCGCCGAGCGGCTCGACGACACCGAACTTCGGGTCGGTCGTCGGCTCGCCGCGGTCGTCCAGCAGCTGGCCCGGCGCGAGCTGTTCGCCCTTGTTGTGCGCGACCCGTGTCTTGCCTTGCGCGACGACGCTGGTCGCGAGGTCGAGGATCACCGGCGCGCGCCCCGGCACCGGGATGCCGACCGCAAACGGGTTCGTGCCGAAGCGCGCGTCGCGCCCGCCCCAGGGCGCGACGATCGGCCGCGAGATCACGTTGACGAAGTGCATCGAGACCAGGCCCTCGGCGACCGCCATCTCGGCCCACGCGCCGATGCGGCACAGGTGGTGCGAGTTCGCGAGCGCGACGATGCAGCTGCCATGCGTCTTCGCCCGCGCGATGCCGAGCTCCATCGCCTCGAACCCGATCACCTGGCCGAAGCCGGCCTGGCCGTCGAGCGCGAGCAGCGTCGCGCTGTCGAGGCGCGTCTGCACGTGCGCGTTGGGTGTCAGGCCGCCTTCGAGGAACGCGTTCGCGTAGCGCGGCAGCATGCCGATGCCATGCGAGTCGTGCCCAGTCAGGTTGGCCTGGATCAGGTTGTCGGCGACCAGCTCGATCTCGCGCGGCAGGCTGCCGAAGCCGAGCATCAGCTCGTGCACCGCGGCGCGCAGCGGCTCGACGGCGATCGTGTGCATCAAGGTGTTCATCAGGCCTCGCCCTTCGGCTGCGCCGCAACCCAGGCGCGGTAGCGCACGCGGGTCGCGTCGTTCGGCGGGTACAGGCCCGGCAGCGCCACGCCGGCCTCGACCTCGCCCATGATCCAGCCCTCGAGCCGCTCCTGCTCGACGCTGGCGTCGATCACCTCGTCGAGCAGCGCCGCCGGGATCAGCACCGCGCCGTCGGCATCGACGACGATCACGTCGTTCGGGAACACCGCGACGCCGCCGCAGTCGATCGGCTCCTGCCAGCCGACGAAGGTCAACCCGGTCACCGAGGCCGGCGCGGCCGTGCCCTGGCACCACACCGGCAGGCCGGTCGCGAGCACGCCGGCGAGGTCGCGCACGACGCCGTCGCTGACGAGCCCGGCGACGCCGCGCTTCTGCATCCGCGCGCACAGGATGTCGCCGAAGATCCCGGCGTCGGTGACGCCCATCGCGCCGACGACCGCGATGCAGCCGGCCGGCATCGCCTCGATCGCGGCGCGCGTCGAGATCGGCGAGGCCCACGATGCGGGCGTCGCGAGGTCTTCGCGCGCCGGCACGAAGCGCAGCGTGAACGCGCGGCCGACGCGCCGCGGCTGGCCGGGTGCGAGCGGCCGCGTGCCGCGCAGCCACACGTTGCGCAGGCCCTTCTTCAGCAGCACGGTCGTGATCGTGGCGGTCGAGACCGCGCCGAGCGTGCGGATCACCGCAGCATCGAGCGGGAGCGATTCGGTTTCCATGGGACCTCGTGGATCGTTGTGAGCGCGTCGGCGACGGTAACCGTTTTTACGCGGGCCCGCGTTGCGGCGCGCGGGCAGGGGCAGCGGCCGATGCCCGGGCGGCTCTCCGAAGCCGCAACGGCCGGTTGTCTTACACGCTGCGGGTCGGCCCGTTTCGATACTTCGCGGACCCAGGAGCCTCACGAATGATGCAACTTGAACCTTTGATGAGCCGCTACTTTCGGCTGAAGCAGGAACTCGCGATCGCCTACCGCACGCGCCCATGGCACAGCGGCACGATCGATCGGCTGGCGAACGATCTCGCCGCGACCGAGCGCGCGATCGGTGCGCTGCAGCAGGCCGCCTTGCCGGGCGGTGCTCGGCCGCTCGCCGGCGCGACGCCGGGTTGACGCACCGGGCCGGTGTCGATTCGCGGGCGCGTCGTTCGTCGTCTGTTGACTGCCACCGAAGGAGAAGACGATGCTGCAGCAATCCCCGATGTACGCCTATCTGCCGGCTGCCGACGTGGACCGCGCACGCCGCTTCTACGAGGGCCAACTCGGCTTCAAGCCGAAGGCCGAGGTCGCCGGCGGCGTGATCTACGAGTTCGGCCAGCACACCGCGGCGTTCTTGTACCCGACCCCGAACGCCGGCACCTCGAAGGCGAGCCAGGCGTTCTGGCAGGTCGACGATGTCGACCGCGAGATCGTCGCGCTGAAGGCCCGCGGCGTGAAGTTCGAGGACTACGACATGCCCGGCGCGCGCAGCCCGAGCGGCGCGATCATCGCCGGCGGCGCGAAGGCCGCGTGGTTCAAGGACAGCGAGGGCAACATCCTCGCGCTGATCCAGGATCTGGGGCCGGCGGGCTGACGCAGCCCGCGCGCCTCAGCGTCGCCCGTTGCGGCGCGCTGCCGCGAGCGGGCGCTTGCCCTTCAGCTGCCGCTCGATGCCGTCGTTCAGGCTGCCGCGCAGCGCGAGCACACGCTCGACGTGGCCGTAGACGCCGGGGAAGCGCAGGTCCAGCCAGAGCCACAGCGTGCAGGCGCGCAGCGCCTGTTCCATGCGTTCGAGCCGGCTGTGGCTGTCGACATCGTCGAGAAACCACGGCGCGCCCGCCTGGCCGGTCAGCGCGTGGCTGGAAGCCCAGTCGAGATAGGCCTGCACCTGCGACTCGGTGCGTGTGTCGACCGGCGCCTGCGCGTAGATGAAGCGCTCCTTCAGCGTCAGCTTCGCGGCGACGCGATCGAGCTGCTCGGCGAGCTCGAGCATCTGCTCGAGTTCGGCGACCGCGAAGTGCGCGTCGTCGAGCCTGAGCTGCTCCATGAACACGCCGAGCACCTCGCGCAGCCGGGTCTTGTGCAGGCGCGACGCGATCGTGTCGACGTGCCAGCCGTTCGGCGCGACCGGCGCCTTGAAGTCGTCCGGCGCGCGCGGCGTCTTGTGCAGCAGCTCCTTCAGCATGCGCGCGGCGGAGGGCTCGGCTTCTTTCAGCACCCCGGCGAAGCCTTCTTCGTGAAGGCCGAAACGCCCGGCGCGGCCGGCGATCTGGTGCACCTCGGACTCGTTCAGCGGCCGGTCGCCCTGGCCGTCGAACTTGGTCATCGTGCTGAACAGCACGCGGCGGATCGGCAGGTTCAGGCCCATGCCGATCGCGTCGGTCGCGACCAGGATGTGCGACTCGCCGGTCGCGAAACGCTCGGCCTCGCGCCTGCGCACCTCCGGCGGCAGCGCGCCGTAGATCACCGAGACCGGGTGGCCGCCGGCGGCGATCTGGTCGCGCAGCATCAGCACGTCGCGGCGGCTGAACGCGACGACCGCGTCGCCGAGCTTCAGCGATGCGATCGGCACCGGATGCGGCAGCAGGTCGACATGCTGCTTGCGGCCGAAGTGCTTGACGGTCGCGCGCTCGCCGCACAGCCCGAGCAGGTTCTCGATCGCCGGCACCGCGTAGGCCGAGCAGATGATGATGACCTCGTTGGCGGGCACCGCGACGATCGCCTGCGTCCAGGCCCAGCCGCGCGACGGGTCGAAGATCATCTGCGCCTCGTCGATCACCGCGACGTCGATCGGCTTGTTCGTGCCGACCATCTCGATCGTGCTGCTGACGACGCGCGCGGCATCGGCCGGCACGTTCTCCTCGCCGGTCAGCAGCGAGGTCGGCACGCCGCGCGCGACGAGGCGGTCGCGGCCTTCGAGCGCGAGCAGGCGCAGCGGCGCGAGGTAGGCGCCGTCGAAGGCCTGCGCGAGGCGCTCGAACGCCGCGTGCGTCTTGCCGCTGTTCGGCGGGCCGACATACAGCGTCACGCTGCGCTGCAGGTGGCGCGCCTTCTGGAACGTGTCGGGGTAGCCCTGGAACGCGAGTTCGCTGTGCAGGCCCTCGAGCGTCTCGAGCTCGGCGACCTGGTGCTCCCAGCGGTCTTGCGCGCGGCTGCAGGCGGTCTTCAGCTCGGCGAGCGGCTGCGGGGTCGCGCACTCCGATTGCAGCCTCGGCAACAGCGATTCGAGATGCCGCGGCTGGTCGGCGCGACTGCGCGCGATCAGCGTCTCGAGGTGCTCGACCAGTTCGGCCGCATGCGGATACGCCGGCACCTTGCCGAGCGCCGCGAGCAACGCGGGTTTGTCGCCGGTGCGGAAGAAGGCCCAGACCGCGCCGGCATCGACCGGCACGCGGAACAGCACCGGCACGCGCCAGCCCGGTTCCGAGAGCTGCAGCGCATGGCTGATCAGCCGCGTCCACGCGCCGGCGCGGCGCGAGACGCCGAGCGCTTCGAGCGCGGCGGCGCGCTCCAGCATCAGCGGCCGCACCCCGGGGCCGCTGCCGACGGCGTCGAGGTGCGCGAGCGCGCTGTCCATCAGCGCCGGCTCGATCCAGCGGCTCGGGCGCGCGCCGGCGACGGGCTTCTGCAGCAGCACGAGGCCGAGCTTGTCGAGGTGCTCTTCGAAGCTGCTGCTGCGCTCGTCGAGGTAGTCGCCCGGCTTCACGACCTGCGGCAGCGTGTAGGCGGCCTGCCGGATGCGGTTGAACTGCTCCTTGCGGATGTGGATCGGCACACGCTGGGCGTGGCGCGGGTTGGGTGGGTTCGGGGTGTCGGGCAAGGCGGTCTGGGTCAGCATGTGCCCGCATTGTCGCGGCTGCGCGCCGACCCCACGCGTCAAAGGCCGTCGAGTGCCGGCCAGCCTTCCAGTTCGGCGAGCCGCCGCACGACCCAGCGTGCCTCGGCCGCGTCGACGCCCGAGGAGGGCTGTTCGAGCCCGAGCAGCACGCGTTCGAGCACGTCGCCCTCGGTGATGCCGAGGTCGTGGTGCTGCGCCCGCGCGTACTCGTACAGGTGGTTTGCGAGGTCTTCGCAGAACTCGTAGCGCGCGCTGATGACGGCGCGCGACGCGTTCGGCTTGATGCGGCCGGGATCGACGAAGAGCGCGACGAACGAGGCGGGCAGTTCGAGCTGGTTGTGGTCGTACATGGCGGCGTTGTATCACCGCGCCGCAGCGCCCTTGAACTCGACGCGCGCGCCCAAAGCTGGGGTGCATGGGCCCGCGCACCGGGCCGCCGCTGGAGCACCCCATGACCGCACCGCAACTCGAAACCCTGAGAAACCGCCTCGAGACCGTGATCGCGCTGGCACGCCTGCTCGAGCGCGTCGAGACCAGCAGCGTCGCGGTCGGGGCCGATCAATACCGGGCGCTGGTGCGCCAGCTCACGGCCGCACTCTCGCAGGAGATCCCCGACGACGCGCTTCAAGCCGTGCTCGGTGCCTATCCGGCCGCGGCCGAGCTGTACGAGAACATGCACTACGCGCAATCCGGCCTGTCGCGCTCGCCGCTGGAACGCTCGGTCGGCTCGGAGATGCTCGCGAGCCAGGCGCTCGCGCGCGCGGCCCGCCGTTCCTGAAACAGTCAGTTACGGCGCGCGGCTTGCCGCGCAACGCCGGCGGCAGAATTCAACGATTCGCGCGCCGATTTCGGCGCGTTGACGGTTGTTCACGTGCCGGCCCCCGCCGACCGGCGACCCTGTGCGGGTCAACACGCCGCCGACCGCCACCATGCCGACCCATGCCGATGCCCACGACGACCTGAGGATCTGCACCGTCGCGTTCGAGGGCGGGCAGCTGCACATCACGTTGCGGAACCAGCAGCTGTTCAGGATTGACCTCGCCGGATTCCCGGCACTCGCACAGGCCAGTTTCGAGGATCGGCTCGGCTGGCTCGTCGTCGACGAGGGCCTCGGGCTGGTCTGGCCGACGCTCGGGCTGGGCCTCGGCCACCGCGGCGGGCTGATCAACGCCCGGCGCCTGGTGCGCGACGCGCAGCGCTCGAAGGCGCGTCGGTCGCGCTGAACGGCGCACGCGCACTCACAGTTTCGGGATGCGCAGCGTCTTGCTGATCATCAGCGTGCCCGACAACGCGAACAGCAGCACCAGCGGGTGCAGCGTCCACGGCCCGATCGACCACGCGCCGCCGTAGAGCGCAGCGCCGATGTGCCCCTGCCAGGCCGCGAACGCGAGCAGCGCGGTCAGCAGCACGCTGGTCGGTATCGGCGTGCCCTCGAAATACGCGACCTTGTCGGCGCCGGCCGACAGTGCCTCGGCGGTGACGTTGTAGCGCGCGAGCCGCGAGACGCCGCAGCAGACGAAATAGACCAGCACCAGCGCATCCCAGCCGCCGTTCAGGCCGGCGGCGTAGGCCAGCGTCGCCGGGCCGAGGCCGAACGAGATCACGTCGGCCAGCGAATCGAGCTCGCGGCCGAGCGCCGAGTGCGTGTGGCGCCGGCGCGCGATGCGGCCGTCGAGCACGTCGAACACGAACGCGACCGGCGCGAGCGCGGCCGCCCACAGGAAGTCGGCCAGCGCCTGGCTGCCGACGAAGCGCATCGCGAAGAACACCGACGCCGTGCCGCAGGCCGCGTTGCCGAGCGTGAACACATCGGCGAGGTGGAACTCGCGGATCATCGAGAAGTGGCGGGGTCGGGGCGCGGCCATCAACGCTGTCCTCCGTGCTTCGCGGCCCAGTCTATGCCTGCCGAGGCAGCGACCGTCCGCGCGGCGGCGCACCGCGCTACAAGGGGTTACGCCCGCAACACGCCGCCAGGCTGTAATCGGGCGATGCGACCTTCTTTCCCGCTTCCGCTCCTGATCTCGCCGTTGATCGCCGTGCTCGCCGCATGCGGCACGACGCCGTCGGCGCCCCCCGCGCCGCCGGCCGGCTCCGTACCAGCGCGCGCCGCGCCGGCGCCGCGCACGACGCTGGCGTCGGAGCAGGTGCGGTTGGCCGAGTTGTTCCGCGGCACGCCGGTGGTCTTCTCGATGCAGCAGGACGGCGCGCTGCGGGCCACCGTGCCGCTGCGCTTCAGCTTCGACACCGGGGCGATCAAGGTCAAGCCGCCGCTCGCCGCGGTGCTCGACCGGCTCGCGAAGAGCCAGCTGCAGACGGCCGCGCGGATGCGCGTCAGCGCGCCGCCCGACCCGCCCGCGCGCGTGCCGGCGCTGGCCCGCGACCGCGCGCTCAGCGTGCGCGACTACCTGATGGGGCAGGGCATCGCGGCGGCGCGGCTGCAGGTCAACGGCGCGACGCAGGCCGAGCAGGTCGAGATCGTCGTCGCCGACGCGCCGCACTGAAGGCGCGGACGCGCGCGCATCACTCGGCCCGCGCGTAGCGCTTCGCGCGCAGGTTCTTCTTGATCTCCTGCAGCATCGGCCGCAGCTCGCCGGGCAGGCGCAGCGCCACCGCGGTCGTCAGGATGTCGATGACGACCAGGTGCAGCAGGCGCGACACCATCGGGCTGTAGCGGTCGTAGTCTTCCGGGTGATCGACCGCGAGCAGGATCTGGCCGGCGCCGATCGCCATCGTCGCGAGCGGCGAAGCGCTCGCGGTGATCACGACCAGCGTCGCGCCCTTCTTGCGCGCGATCTCGGCCGCATCGAGCAGGTCGCGGCTGTGGCCGGAGTTGCTGATCACGACCGCGCAGTCGCCGGGCTGCAGCATCGTCGCGCTCATCACCTGCACGTGGCCGTCGCTGACCGCGGTCGCGCGCACGCCGAGGCGGAAGAACTTGTGCTGCGCGTCCTGCGCGACGATGCCCGAATTGCCGACGCCGTAGAACTCGATCCGACGGCCTTTGAGTCCGGCCTCGGCCAGCGCGGCGATCGCGCGCTCGAACGCGCCGTTCGCGGCGTCGTTGCGGTACTTCAGGAACGCGCTGACGGCGTTGTCGATCACCTTCACGACGATGTCGGCGCACTTGTCGTCCTCGTCGACCGAGCGGTGCACGAAAGGCACGCCCTCGTTGACGCTGCCGGCGAGCTTGCGCTTGAAGTCGGTCAGCCCGTCGTAGCCGACGCTGCGGCAAAAGCGCACCACGGTCGGCTTGCTGACATGCGAGCGCTCGGCCAGTTCGACGACCGGCAGGCTCGCGAACGCGCGCGGGTCGGCGAGCACGAGCTTCGCGACGCGCTGCTCGGCCGGCGGCAGGGCCGGGATCGAGGCCCTGATGCGGTCAAGCATGGTGATGTCGACTTGGGGCGGCCCGGCGCGGCGGCCCGAGCACCATTGCCGGGATCATTGTTCTTCGGCCCATGCGAAGCCGTCGCGGGCGACCAACGCACTGGCGGCCGCGGGGCCCCAGGTGCCGGCCGCGTAGGGCCGCGGCCCGGTCGTCTCGCGGGCCCAGGCGTCGAGCACCGGTTCGACCCAGCGCCAGGCCTGCTCCTGCTCGTCGCTGCGCACGAACAGGTTCAGGCGCCCGGCGATCGCCTCGAGCAGCAGCCGCTCGTAAGCGCCGACGCGGTTCTCGGCGAAGGCCTTGTCGAAGTCCAGGTCGAGCGAGACCGGCGAGAGGTTCTCATGCTGGCCCGTGCCCTTCGCGGCGAGCAGGTGCAGCTCGAGGCCGTCCTCGGGCTGCAGGTTGATCACGAACCGGTTCGCCTGGTTCACGCCGGGGAAGATGTTGTGCGGCGTCGGCCGGAAGTTCACGACGATCTGCGCCTCGCGCGAGGCCAGGCGCTTGCCGGTGCGCAGGTAGAACGGCACGCCGGCCCAGCGCCAGTTCTGCACCTCGGTGCGGATCGCGACGAAGGTCTCGGTCAGGCTGCGCGGCGGCACCTTGGTTTCCTCGAGGTAGCCGGCCGCCTTCCTGCCCTGCGCATTGCCGGCGCGGTATTGGCCGCGCACCACGTCGCGCGCGACGCTTTCGTCGGTGAACGGCTTCAGCGAACGCAGCACCTTGAGCTTCTCGTCGCGGATCGCGTCGGCGTCGTTGCGGCTCGGCGGCTCCATCGCGACCATCGTCAGCAGCTGCAGCGCGTGGTTCTGGATCATGTCGCGCAGCGCGCCGGTGCGGTCGTAGAAGTCGCCGCGCGTGCCGACGCCGAAGTCTTCGGCGATCGTGATCTGCACGTTGGCGATGCTCTCGCGCCGCCAAAGCGGCTCGAACAGCACGTTGCCGAAGCGCAGCGCCATCAGGTTCTGCACCGAGGGCTTGCCGAGGTAGTGGTCGATGCGGAAGGCCTGTTCCTCCTTGAACACCGAGCGCACGACGCGGTTGATCTCCTGCGCGCTGGCGAGGTCGTGGCCGAGCGGCTTCTCGAGCACGACGCGGATGCGCGGCGTGTTCAGCCCGACAGCGCCGAGCTGCGCGCAGATCTGCGGGAACAGGTACGGACTGGTCGCGAGGTAGAGCACGACGGTGTCGGCCGTGCGTTCGGTCAACCAGTCCTTCAGGCGCTGGTAGTGCTCGGGCTGCGACAGGTCGAGGCGCCGGTAATGCAGCATCTCGGCGAACTTCGCAAATTCCTCGTCGCTCGGGCGCTTCGCGCCTTCGACGTCCTGGAAGCGCTCCTTGATCCAGGCGCGGTAATGCTCGTCGGTCTGGTCGTCGCGGGCGACCGCGAGAATGCGGCCATCGGGCGGCAGCTTGCCGTGGCGGAAGGCCTGGAACAGTGCGGGCATCAGCTTGCGCCAGGTCAGGTCGCCGGTGCCGCCGAAGAAAACAAGGTCGAATGACATGCTGCAGAGGTCGCGTCGTCTTTGAGAAGTGAAGCGTGATGTAACTTAGTTTCAATGATTATGATGCCCAAGTTTCCTGCGCCGGTCAACGCCGCGGCCCTCACGCTGAACAGCGCCTGGCTGCGCAACCGCGTCGCCGAGCTCGGGCTGAAGCAGTGGTGGCTGGCCGAGCAGGTCGGTGTCGACAAGAAGACCGTGATCCGCTGGCTGCACGGCCAGGTGCGCACGATCCAGCCCGCCAATGCGCTCGCGCTGGCCGCGGTGCTGGGTTGCCGCGTCGAAGAGCTCGAACTGCCGCGAGCGGCGATCGACCTGGCGTCGGCCGCCGATCAACGCGCCGCGGGTGCGCTGCTCGCGACGAGTTCGCTGCTCGACACGCTCGGCCCGGTCGGCGAATGGGACGTGATCGAGCGCCTGCTGAAGGCCGTCGCGGTGCCCGATCTGCCGCTGCATGTGCTGGGCACGCTGTACCACCGGCTGAGCATCGCGTGCTGGCGCCAGAGCAAGCTGGCCGAGGCCGAGGTCTACAACCGCGCCGCGTTCGACGCCGCGCAGCGCTGCGACGACAAGGTGCTGCTCGCCGGCGCGCACGGCACGCGCGCGAATCTGCTGCACTGGCGCGGCGAATCGGCACAGGCGCAGCAGCATTGGCGCGACGGGCTCGCGCTGCGCCGCTTCCTCGAGCCGACGGCGATCGCCGGGCTGCACAACAACCTGGGCATGGACCTGTACGAGACCGGCGAGTTCGAGGCCGGCGAGCGCGAACTGCTCGCGGCGCGCGACCTGTACCTGCTCGCCGGCACGCCGATGCAGCGCAGCATCAACCACTGCGCGCTCGCGATCCTCGCGTTGCGGCGCGACGCGGTCGATGTGGCGGCGCCGCACGCCGAGGCGGCCGCGGCGCATGCCGCGCATGGCGACTACCGGCGCGGTGTCGCGATGGGCGCGCTGGTGCAGGCCGACATCCACGCACGCCGCGGTCGAGCCGCGGCGGCGCTCGATGCGTTGGCGGCCGGCAAGACGGCGTTCGCCCGCCTCGGCATCGAGGAAGGCTTCAACCGCGAATTCGAAGGCCGGGTGCTGCGCCTGGTCGGCCGCCCGGAAGACGCTTGCATCGCGCTCGAGGATGGCCTGCGGCTGGCCGCGGCCTTCCCGGTCGAGGCGGCCTGGATCGAGCATGAGCTGGTGCTGGCACACGAGGCGCGCGGCGCCGCGCCCGCGGCGCGTGCCGCGGCGTGCCGCGCGATTGCCCTGTTCGAGCGGCTCGGTGCGCCGCGCATGGTCGCCGCGCTGCAGACGATGTCACCGCATGTCCCTGGCCCGGCCGGCGCGGAGCCGCTACCGTAGCGCCTCAGGGGGAACACGCCATGGACTTCGACACCTTCATCGGCAAGGCCTGGGACGACCACGTCAACGCCGCGCAGGCCGTCGCCGAACGACTCGGCGAGGCGCTGCCGCTGGTCGGCGACGAGGCGCAGCTGAACCAGCTGATGAACCTCGGGCAGCACGTCTACGGCGAGCACCTGGGGCAATGGCAGCAGGCCATCGCGTTCGTCGAGCGGCTGGCGCGGCTGCCCGCATTCGCGCCCGACGGGGCGAGCGGGCAGGCGCGCACGCGCAGCCTCGCCGGCCTGCGGCTCGCGGCCGGCGACGGCGCGGAGCTCGACGCGCTGTCGCCGTCCGACCGCATTCGCGTCGGCGCGATGGCGGCCTCGAGCCTCGCCGAACGCGACACCGCCCGCGCGAGCCGGCTGCTGCACGACGCGCTCGACCTCGCGCAGCGCTCGGGCCTGCCGGCGAGCGACCCGATGAACCGCGCACTCGCGGTCACCGGCAACAACCTCGCGAGCGCACTCGAGCAGAAGCCGCAGCGCAGCGCCGACGACCGCGCGCTGATGATCCTGGCGGCGCAGACCGCACGCCACTACTGGGCCATCGCCGGCACCTGGCTCGAAACCGAGCGCGCCGAATACCGGCTCGCGAACACCTGGCTGCAGGCTGGCGACCTGGCGCGCGCCCGCGAGCATGCGCAGGCCTGCCTGGAGATCGTCGCGGCCAACGACGGCGCCGCGCTCGAACGGCTGTTCGGCTGGGAGGCGCTCGGCCGGGTCGAGCGCGCCGCCGGCAACGCGACCGGCCACGCGCAGGCGCTGGCGCGGGCCCGCGAAGCGTTCGAGCAGCTGGACGAAGGCGACAAGTCCTGGTGCGCCGAAAGCATCGCCGGGCTCGCCGGCTGACGCGACCGCCAACGCGACGCGCGGCGCGTGCCGCGCGGGTTACTTTCGGCAAACAAGCTGCAAGCCAGGCGCAACCTTTGCCGGCGGGCCGGGTTCTAATCGACGCCTGACGAACACCGCGCCGGCCCGCCATGAACCAACTCGACCAGCTCAAGCAGTTCACCACCGTCGTCGCCGACAGCGGCGACTTCAAGCAGCTCGCGCAGTACACGCCGCGCGACGCGACGACGAACCCGTCGCTGATCCTGAAGGCGGTGCAGAAGCCCGAGTACGCGCCGCTGCTGCAGGAGACGGTCGCGGCGCACCGCGGCGAGCCGCTCGAGGCGATCGTCGACGAGGTGCTGGTGCGCTTCGGGCTGGAGATCCTGAAGATCGTGCCGGGGCGCGTCTCGACCGAGGTCGACGCGCGGCTGAGTTTCGACTGCGCGGCGAGCGTCGCGAAGGCGCACCGCCTGATCGCGATGTACGAAGAGGCCGGCATCGCGCGCGGACGCATCCTGATCAAGCTCGCGTCGACCTGGGAGGGCATCCAGGCCGCGCGCGTGCTGCAGCACGAGGGCATCCGCTGCAACATGACGCTGCTGTTCGCGTTCTGCCAGGCCGTGGCCTGCGGCGAGGCGGATGCGCAGCTGATCTCGCCGTTCGTCGGCCGCATCTACGACTGGCACAAGAAGAACGCCGGCGCGAGCTGGGACGAAGCCGACCGCGCCGGCGCGAACGACCCGGGCGTCAAGTCGGTTGCGCAGATCTACACCTACTACAAGAAGTTCGGCATCGACACCGAGGTGATGGGCGCGAGCTTCCGCAACATCGGGCAGATCCAGGCGCTCGCGGGTTGCGACCTGCTGACGATCAGCCCCGAGCTGCTCGGCGAGCTGCAGGCGAACGACGCGCCGCTGCCGCGCGCGCTCGACCCGAAGGCCGCGAGCGCGGCGCCGATCCATGCGGTGACCTACAACGAGGCGACTTTTCGCTTCGCGTTGAACGACGACGCGATGGCGACCGAGAAGCTCGCCGAGGGCATCCGCGCGTTCGCGGCCGATGCCGTCAAGCTCGAGAAGCTGATCGAGGGGCTGAAGTGACCCGGGCCGAGCGCCGGGCCGCTCCCAAGCCGGCCCGCATCCCCTCGGGGGATCGGCCGATGTACTCATCGGACAAGGGGTTGACATGAATCCGCGCTGTGACCGAACCGAGGCCTGGGCGGCCCTGGCGGGGCACTACGAAGCGCACGGTCGCGACTTCGATCTGCGCGACGCATTCGCGCGCGATGCCGGCCGTTTCGGTGCGCTGAGCTTCGAGGCGCCCGAGGTCTTCGCCGACCTGTCGAAGAACCGCATCGACACCGCGACCTTGCACTTCCTGCTCGACCTGGCGCGCGAGTGCGAGGTCGAGGCGCGGCGCGACGCGATGCTGCGCGGCGACCCGATCAACACGACCGAGGGCCGCGCGGTGCTGCACACCGCATTGCGCGCGCCGCGCGGCAAGGGGCCGTTCAGCGCCGACGTGCAAGGCGTGCTCGACGCGATGTTCGCGTATGTCGAGGGCGTGCGCGACACCGCTTCGAGCGGCATCCGGCACATCGTCAACATCGGCATCGGCGGCAGCGACCTCGGGCCGCAGATGGTCGTCCCGGCGCTCGATGCGTTCGCGCACCCGCGCCTGACGCTTCACTTCGTCTCGAACGTCGACGGCCACGACATCGTGCCGGTGCTGCGCAAGCTCAAACCCGCCGAGACACTGTTCATCGTCGCCAGCAAGACCTTCACGACGCAGGAGACGATGGCCAACGCGCACGCCGCGAGGGCATGGTTCCTGGGCGCCGGCGGCACCGACATCGCGAAGCATTTCGTCGCGACCACGACCCACATCGAGGCCGCCGCGCAGTTCGGCATCAAGACGACCTTCGGCTTCTGGGACTGGGTCGGCGGGCGCTATTCGCTGTGGTCGGCGATCGGTCTGCCGATCGCGCTGGCGATCGGCGCCGAGCATTTCCGCGCGCTGCTTGCCGGCGCGCACGCGATGGACGAGCATTTCGCGAAGGCGCCGGCCGCGAAGAACCTGCCGCTGCTGCTCGGGCTGATCGATGTCTGGTACCGCAACTTCCACGGCTTCACGAGTCGCTGCGTGGCGCCCTACCACCAGGGCCTGAGGCGCCTGCCGGCGTACCTGCAGCAGCTCGAGATGGAGAGCAACGGCAAGTGCGTCGACCTCGACGGCGAGCCGGTGCCGTTCGCGACCAGCCCGGTCGTCTGGGGCGAGCCGGGCACGAACGGCCAGCACGCGTACTTCCAGATGCTGCACCAGGGCACCGACGTGATCCCGGTCGAATTCATCCTCGTCAAGCACGCGACGCACGGCATCGGCAACCTGCACGGCCCGCTGCTCGAGCAGCTGGAGCGCCAGCACACGATGCTGCAGGCCAACGGCCTGGCGCAGGCGCAGGCGCTGATGCAGGGCAAGACGAGCGCGCAGGCGCTCTCCGAGAGCGCGCCGACCGCATCGAAGCAGCTCGACGCGGCGACCCTCGCGAAGCACCGCAGCTTCCCCGGCAACCGCCCGAGCACGACGATCGTGCTCGAGCAGCTCACGCCGCGCGCACTCGGCGCGCTGATCGCGCTCTACGAACACCGCGTGTTCACCAGCGGTGCGCTGTGGGGCATCAACAGCTTCGACCAGTGGGGCGTCGAGCTCGGCAAGGCGCTCGCCAGCGACCTGCTGCCGCGCTTTGCGTCCGGCGCGGTCGACGGGCTCGATGCGTCGACCGCCGCGCTGCTGCGCCGCCTGCGCGACTGAGCTTCGGATCTCCCTGCGAACTTCGGCGTCGATTTCGTGGCGCCGAGCGCCGGTGCGGCGCACGCGACTGCAGCTGTACGAATCGTCACGCCGGGTGCACAGTCGCGAACGGCACCCCGCACTCCGGGGGCGGCGGCGCAGGGGAAATCCATGGACCGACGCGACCTCGTTCTTCTCTCGCCTCTGTCGCGGCGGCAATTCGTTGCCGCGGGGGTCGGCGCCGCGTCGGCACCGCTTTGCGCGGACGCGCAGCAGGCCGGGAAGGTCTACCGGATCGGCTACCTGAGCACGCCCAACCGTGAGTCCGTGGCGCGCGGGCTCGATGCGTTCGTCCGAAAGCTGCGTGAGCTGGGTTGGATCGAGGACCGAAACCTCGTCATCGAGTACCGATGGGCCGAAGGGAACATTGAGCGACTGCCTGAGCTCGCCGCCGATCTGGTGCGGCGCAAGGTGGATCTGATCGTCGCCCCGGCTGGATCCGCAGCGTTGGCTGCCAAGAACGCGACGCGCAGCATTCCCATCGTGATGATCTTTGCGAACGATCCTGTCGAGATGGGGCTTGTCGCGAGCCTCAGTCGGCCTGGCGGGAACATCACCGGGACGACGTTCACGACCAGCTCGGAGATCTTCGGCAAGCAGCTGCAGATCTTGAAGGAAGCCATCCCCGGCGCCGCTCGAGTTGCTGTGCTGCGCAATCCGATAGATCCGAGTTTTGCGCGCCAACAGAGCGAACTGGAGGCGGCCGCCCGATCTTTGAACCTGCGGCTTCAACATGTGGCGGCACGGGGCTCGGAGGAGTTCGACGCTGCCTTCGTGGCGATGGCGCGGGGCCGTGCGGATGCCCTGTTGGTGATCGCGACCTCGACGTTCCTGGTGCACCGATCCGGCCTCGCCGAACTCGCGCTGAAGGCCCGCTTGCCGACGATGCACAGCTTTCGCGAACAGGTCGAGGCCGGCGGCCTGATGGCCTATGCGGTGAACATGGCTGAGTTCGTCGGGCACGCCGCGGTGTACGTGGACAAGATCCTGAAGGGCGCGAAGCCCGCGGACCTGCCTGTCGAGCAGCCGACGAAGTTCGAGCTGGTCGTCAACCTGAAGACGGCGAGGGCGATCGGGATCACGATCCCGCAAGCGCTGCTGCTGCGCGCCGACGAGGTGATCGAATGAGCCGTCGGCGCGCCGTGGCATTGCTCGCGGCCGTGGCCGTGGTTACGGCCGCGCCGCGCGTGGCGCTCGGGCAGTCCGCCGCGCGCCCGCGTCGCATCGGCGTGCTGGGCAACATCGATGCCTACGTGCAGTTCCCCGAGTGGAAGACCTTTGTCGACGAGCTGGGGCGCCGCGGTCATCTGGAGGGCCGCGACGTCGAGTTTGTGCACCGTTACGCTGGAACGTATGCCGAACCCGAGGCGTCGAAACAGCTGGCGCGGCTGGCTGCCGAGCTCGTGGCGATGAAAGTGGATCTGATCTACGCGGTCGACGACGGCGGCAGCGGTCTTGCTGCCAAGAACGCGACGCACACGATTCCGATCGTTTTCGACCGCTCGTGGCGTGACCCGGTCGAAGCGGGCCTGGTCGAAAGTCTGGCGAGGCCGGGCGCCAATCTCACCGGCAATGCGGTGCTCGGTGCGCAACTCGAGAACAAGACGATCCAGATGCTGGTGGAAGCCGTCGGCAAGGGCGTGACGGTTGGCGTCTTGCACTCGAGCGCTCTGAAATCGTGGCCGCAGTTCCGCAAGGTCACTGCGGCGCGCCAGGCGGCGGCGCATGCCTTGGGAACGAGGCTCGAGTTCTTCGAGGCCGACAGTGTCGACGACCTGAGGCTGGCTCTGGCGCGCATGCTTGCCGCGGGGATTCGCGCCGTGAAGTTCGACGACTCCGAAGAGTTTTCCATGCGCCGAGGCGACATCGCGGCACTCTTCATCGCGCACCGCATGGCCGCGATCAGCACCGAACCGGCGTACGCCCATGCCGGTCTGTTGCTGGGGTTCGGCTGGGATGTGGCCGACATCGCGCGGCGGTCGGCCGCCTACGCGGATCGGATCTTGCGGGGAGCCAGGCCGTCCGATTTGCCGGTGGAGCAGGTGACGAAGATCAAGCTCGTGGTCAACCTGGCCACCGCGCGGGCGATCGGGCTGGTCATCCCGCCCTCGCTTCTCGCGCGTGCCGACGAGGTGATCGAATGACGGATCGACGCATCGTCATCGGCGCGGCCGCGGCCGCTGGTGCCCTGACCTGCGTGCCGAGCGCACTCGCCCAAACGCCGGGCCGCGTGTACCGCATCGCTTACCTCGGCTTCACGGCCAACGACTCGCCGGAGGGCGTGCGCATCTGGCAGGCCTTCGTGCAACGGCTGGGCCAACTCGGCTATGTCGAAGGCCGCAACCTCGTCATCGAACAACGATTCGCCGAAGGCCACAACGAACGCTACGCCGAGTTCGTGGCCGAGCTGATGCCGGCGCGGCTCGACCTGGTCGTCGCCAGCAACGGTTCCGCGGCGCGCGCCGTGATGGCCGCGAGCCGCAGCATGCCGATCGTGACGACGGCGATTCCCGACCCGGTGCGCGCCGGCCTGGTCGCGAGCCTCGCGCACCCGGGCGGCCAGTTGACGGGCATCTCGAATCTGGCCGACGAGATGGTTCCCAAGCGGCTGGAACTGCTGAAGGCGGCCGTGCCAACGGCGACGCGCATCGCCTTTGCGCGTTGCCCGCGCTGCGCGATGACGGCCGGAACGAGCGCGGCCGATGTCAGCGCCGTGCAGGGCGAACAGGAGGCGGCGGCGCGATCGCAGGGCGTGAAGTGGCTGCCGGTCGACGTCAATGACGCTGTCGATTTCGCCGCCGCTGCGGCGACGCTGCAGCGCGAACGGCCCGACGCGCTGTTGATCGGTGCCACGCAGATCAACGTCGCGCTGCGCAGCGAGTGGCTCGCGTTCGCCGCCGAGCAGCGCCTGCCGATGCTCACACCGTACCGCGCCGGGGCGATGCTCTCGTACGGCCCCGACCTCGCCGCCATCTACCGTCTCGCCGCGGAGTACGTCGCGACGATTCTGGCCGGAGCCCGACCGAGCGAACTGCCGATGCAGCAGCCGACCCAGTTCGAGTTCGTCGTGAATCTGAAGATCGCAAGAGCGATCGGTCTGACGATCCCGCAGAGCGTGCTGCTGCGTGCCGACGAGGTGATCGAATGATCGCGCGACGGCGCTTGCGCTGCGTGGCGAGTGCAAGCGAGGGGCGCGTGCGCTCATTCGATCGAGGTCGGGACAGTGCGGCATCACGACGCGGCAGACCGTGCTGAACGACCTGCTGCCGCGGCTCGCGTCAGGCGATGCGAGCGGGCTCGATGAATCGACGGCGGGCTTGCTGAAGCGCGTGCGCACGTCGCTCGCGTCGCTGGACAGCGCACGCCCGGCCGGTATAGCCTGCGTCGTGCCTTGTTCCGAGGCAGCGCTTCGAGGAGAGCTGGCGATGGCGGGGACAGCGATCCGGGCATCGTCGAATCCGGCGGGTGGCGAACGCGTGGCAATTCCTCTGCATGCAATGCGACCCTCGCGCCGTGCGATCGTCATCTCGCTCACGACGCTCGGGCTGCAGGCATGGCACCCAGGTCTTGCCCAGACGCCAGCGATGCTTCGCATCGGGCGCCTCAACATTGGCGCAGAGACCGAGCCAACGCCTGCCGGCTTCCGAAAGGCCTTCGTCGATGCCCTGAGAGAGCTGGGCTGGATCGAAGGCAAGAACGTTCTGTTCGACTGGCGCTTCGCCAATGGGGATCACGACGTGCTGCAACGCATGGCTCGCGACATGGTCCGAGCCAAGATCGATCTGATCGTCTGCGGCAACAATATCGAGACCGAGGTGGGCAAGGCGGCAAGCGCCTCGATACCGATCGTGATGCAAGCGGGCGCCAACCCGATCGAGAGCGGCCTGATCGCGAGCTATGACCATCCGGGAGGCAACGTCACCGGCGTGGCCTGGGAACAGTCGCCCGAGCTCACGGCGAAGGGCCCCGAGCTGCTGAAGGAGGCGCTGCCCGGCCTCGCGCGGCTGGGCGGACTGTACGACGCCAGCTTCCCCGGGCTGCAGCCTTATCGGCGCGCGATCGAAGGCGGCGCGCGCAGACTGGGCATCACGATGCATCATGCCGACATCCAGGTCGATGCCGATCTCGAACCCGCATTCGCCGACCTCGCGGCGCACGACGTGCAGGCGGTCTATGTCTACGGTTCTGCGCTCACCATGCGGCACCTGCCGCGGATCGTCCGGTTCTGCGCGTTGCGCCGTCTGCCGGACATTTACATCGCCAAGGATGCGGTCGCGCTGGGTGCGCTGATGTCCTATGGCCCCGACATCGCGAGTCTGTATCGCCGCTCGGCCCTCTACGTCGACAAGATTCTGCGCGGCGCCAAGCCCGCCGACCTGCCGGTCGAGCTGCCGACGAGGTACGAACTGGTCCTCAACCTGAGGACCGCCAGGGCGCGCGGGCTGAAGATCCCGCAATCGCTGCTGCTGCGCGCCGACGAGGTGATCGAATGAGCGCGTCGCGCGCTTGCGGCCGGCTACAGTGGAAGCATGAACCGGGCCGCGCGTCCGGCGCCGCGAGCGGGTCGCGACCCCGATCGCGGCGCGACGGCCCAGGTTCGAGCGAGGTGACACCATGAGCGCGAACCGCAGAACCCTGCTCGCCGCCGCATCGACGCTCGCCGCGGGGCTGGCCGGCTGGCCGGCGCGTGTGCCGGCCGCGGTGCCCGTGCCGGCGCATATCGGCCTGCTGCTGCTGGGCTCGCCCGAGCAGCGCGACGAGGTCGATCGCAACCTGCTGATCGGGCTGAACGAACTCGGCTACGTCGAGGGCCGCAACCTGGTGCTGGAACGCCGCTACGCCTACAGCGAGGTCGCCAGGCTGCCCGGCTTCGCACGGGAATTCGTCGACAGGAAGTTCGATGCGATCGTCACCACCTGCACGCCGACGACCCGCGCCGCGCGCAGCGCGACGACCAGCATTCCGATCGTGATGGTCGCCGTGTCCGACCCGGTCGCCTCGGCGTTCGTGCAGTCACTGGCGCGGCCCGGCACCAACGTCACCGGGCGATCGAGCCAGTCGAACGACATCGTGCCCAAGATGCTGGACCTGTTCGTGCAGTCGGTGCCCGGGGCCGATCCGCTGGCGGTCCTGGTCAACGTCAACAACCCGGCACAGGAAGCGCTCTGGCAGAACGCGGTGCAGGCTGCCAGGGACTTGAAGCTGAGTCTGCAGCGGGTCGAAGTGCGCAGCGCCGAGAACCTGCGCGGCGAGGATCTGCCCGGCGCGTTCGAGCGCATCGCGCGCTCGCGCGCCGGTGGCGTGTTCGTGCTCCCCGACGATCCGATGAGCCTGCTCAACCGCGCGCGCATCATCGGGCTGGCGCAGCAGCACCGGCTGCCCGCGCTGTACGGCCCGAGCGAGTTCCCCGAGTCGGGCGGGCTGGTGAGCTACGGCGAGAGCATCGCCGACAGCGCGCGCCTGAGCGCGCGCCACGTCGACCGCCTGCTCAAGGGCGCGAGCCCGAACACGCTGCCGGTCGAGCAACCCACGCACTTCGAGTTCGTGCTCAACCTGAAGACCGCGCGCAATCTGGGCCTGGCGATCCCGAAGGAGATGCTGGTGATTGCCGACCGGGTGATCGAGTGACGCGTCGCTGGCGCCTGTTTCCGAAGTACGCGCTGCTGATCATCGCGCTGGTCGCCGGCATGCTGCTGGCGAGCGGCGCGGTCGGCATCTACTTCTCGCACCGCGAGAACCAGGATCACCTGGCCGCCCTGCAGGACGAGAAGGCGCAGGGCGCGGCGAACCGGATCGAGCAGTACGTGCAGGGCATCGAGCACGAGCTCGGCTGGACCGCGCTGCCGCGCATCGACAGCGGCGCGGGCAGCGATGCGCTCGAGGCGCGGCGCATCGAATACCTCAAGCTGCTGCGCCAGGCGCCGGCGATCACCGAGCTGGTCTGGATCGACGCCGCCGGCCGGGAGCAGCTGCGCGTCTCGCGCCTGGCGATGGACGCGCTGGGCAGCGGCACCGACCTGTCGCAGGAGCCGAAGTACACGGTCGCGCGCGCCGGCAAGACCTGGTTCGGCCCGGTCTACTTCCGCAAGGGCACCGAGCCCTACATGACGATCGCCCGGCCGGCCGGCAGCGGCGGCGGGGTCACGGCGGCCGAGGTCAACCTCAAGTTCGTCTGGGAGGTCGTGTCGAGAATTCGCATCGGCGAGAAGGGCCTGGCCTATGTGATCGACGCGAGCGGCACCCTGATCGCGCACCCCGACATCAGCCTGGTGCTGAAGAAGACCGACCTGAGCGTGCTGCCGCAGGTCGCCGCACTGGCACGGCCCGATGAAGCGCCTTCGAGCGAAGCCCGCAACCTGAGCGGCGAGCCGGTGCTGGCGGCCTTCCGGCGCATCCCGACGCTGGCCTGGACGGTGTTCGTCGAGTCGCCGCGCGCCGAGGTCTTCGCACCGCTGTACGCCACCCTGCAGCGCATGGCGCTGGTGCTCGTGCTCGCGCTGCTGCTGTCGATGGCGGCGAGCTACCTGCTCGCGCGCGCGCTGGTGCGGCCGCTGCGCGCGCTGCAGGAGGGCGCAGCGCAGATCGGCGCGGGCGAGCTCGACCGACGCATCGAGGTGCGCACCGGTGACGAGCTCGAAGGCCTGGCCGAGCAGTTCAACCGGATGGGCTCGGCGCTGAAGGCCTCGTACGCCGGCCTGGAGCACAAGGTCGAGGTACGCACCGCCGAACTGAGCGAGGCGCTCGACTACCAGACCGCGATCAGCGGCGTGCTGCGCGTCATCAGCACCTCGCCGACCGATGTGGCGCCGGTCTTCGAAGCGATCCTGGACAGTGCCTCGAGGCTGCTCGACACGCCGCTCGCGGCCGTGTTCCGCTACGACGGTGAGCTCGTTCACCAGGTCGCCGTGCGCAACTGGCCGGCCGCGGCCGTCGCCGACGCGCGGCGGTTCTACCCCGGCCCACCCCACCCGCAGATGATGAGCGGCCGCGCCATCCTCTCGGGCGAGGTGCAGGTCGAGGAGGACGCGCTCGCCGACCCCGACTACGACCAGACTTCGGCGCGGCTCGGCCTGTGGCGGCGCATGGTCGCGGCGCCCCTGCTCAAGGACGGCAGGGCCATCGGCGCCATCGTGCTGGCATGGCGCGAGCCGGGCGCGACCCCGCAGCGCCAGGTCGACCTGCTCAAGACTTTCGCCGACCAGGCGGTGATCGCGATCGAGAACGTTCGCCTGCTCAACGAGACTAAGGAAGCGCTCGAGCAGCAGACCGCGACCGCCGAGGTGTTGCAGGTGATCTCGAGCTCGCCGACCGACGTGCAGCCGGTGTTCGATGCGATCTGCGAACGTGCCATGACCTTGTGCGACGCGCACATCGGCGGCGTGGCGCGCTTCGACGGCGAGCTGGTGCACCTGGTCGCGTTCCGCGGCACGTCGCCGGAGGCGAACCGGGCCATGCTCGCGGCCTTTCCGATGAAGCCGGGGCGCGGCGCGATCACCGCGCGCGTGATCCTCGAACGCGCGCCGGTCCAGATCCCCGACGTTCTGGCCGACCCCGACTATGACCTGAAGGACGCCGCCCGGCAGTCGGGCTACCGCGCCAACCTCGGGGTGCCGATGCTGCGCGAAGGCCAGGTCATCGGCTCGATCAGCGTCTGCCGCGAGGAGCCCGGCGTGTTCCCCGACAAGCAGGTGAAGCTGCTCCAGACCTTCGCCGACCAGGCCGTGATCGCGATCGAGAACGTTCGCCTGCTCAACGAGACCAAGGAGGCGCTCGAGCGGCAGACCGCGACCAGCGAAATCCTGCGTGTCATCAGCGAGTCGCCGGCGGATGTGCAGCCCGTGCTCGACGCGGTGTCGGAACGCGCGGGACAGTTGTGCCATGCGCAGGGCAGCCGCGTCTGGCTCCCCGATGGCGGGGCCTTGCGCGCGATGACCGGCTACACGCTGCCGGACGCGGTCGGGGTCGGTCGTGGCGAGCTGCTGCCGCTGCGGCGGACGTCGGTCGCCGCGCACGCGTTTCTCGAGCGGCACGTCGTGCATGTCGCCGACGTGGCGGCGCTCGTCGATACCGAGTACCCCGACGCCGGCCCGATGCAGCGACGCCACGGCTTTCGCACGGTGCTTGCCGTGCCGATGCTGCGGGAGGGCGTCGCGGTGGGGGTGATCGGACTGACGCGCAGGGAGATCAAACCCTTCTCGACGAGCGAGGTCGGCGTCGTGCAGACGTTTGCCGACCAGGCCGTGATCGCGATCGAGAACGTGCGCCTGTTCAACGAGACCAAGCAGGCGCTGGAGCGCCAGACCGCAACCACCGAGATCCTGCGCGTGATCTCGGGGTCGCCGACCGACGTGCATCCGGTGCTGGTCGCGGTCGCCGAGCGCGCTGCGCTGCTGTGCGACGCGGTGCACTCGTCGGTGCTGTTGGTCGAGGGCGAGGTGCTGCGCCAGATGGCGGTCTGGTCGCGCGAGCCGGGCACCGCCGGACCGGTCGAAGGCCATGGCGTGCCGATCCGCCGCAGCCTGGTCAACGGGCGTGCGTTCATCGAGCGCCGCACCGTGCATGTCGAGGACATCGAGCCGCTGCTGGACACCGAGTACCCCGACGCGCGCGCCAACTTCGAGCGGATCGGCTTTCACGCCATGCTCGCGGTGCCGATGCTGCGCGAAGGCCAGGCGATCGGCACGATCTTCATCTGGCGCCGCGAGGTGCGGCGCTTCTCGAACGAGCAGATCGCACTGGTCGAGACTTTCGCCAGCCAGGCCGTGATCGCGATCGAGAACGTGCGGCTGTTCAACGAGACCAAGGAGGCGCTGGAGCAGCAGACGGCGACCGCCGAGGTGCTGCGGGTGATCAGCGGTTCGGTGGCTGACACGCAGCCTGTCTTCGACAAGATTCTCGAGAGCTGTGCCCGGCTGTTCGCAGCCAGTCACCAGGGGGTGCTGCTGGTCGACGGCGACCGGCTGCTGCGCTTCGTCGCGTCGCGCGGCGAGCCCTTGGGTGCACTCGACGCCAGCCCGCTGCCGGTCGAGGCAACGGCGAGCGGGCTGGCGATGCGCACGCGTCAGGTCGTGCACTACCCGGATGTT
Organism: Rhizobacter sp. P5_A1; assembly: GCF_056400745.1. NCBI lineage: Bacteria > Pseudomonadati > Pseudomonadota > Betaproteobacteria > Burkholderiales > Sphaerotilaceae > Rhizobacter > Rhizobacter sp. P5_A1. The sequence continues at coordinate 79,603 of NZ_JBFUKR010000001.1, read as the reverse complement.
CTCGCGGTGGCGGACCCGCCGGGCCGGCTGCGCGAACTCGCCGAGCGCGGCGGCAACTACTCGATCGCGTTCGCGCCGATGCTGTGGAAAGAACAGGAGGTCGGCGTGATCATGGTGTCGCGGCGGCCACCGAATCCATTCTCGGACAAGGAGCTGACGCTGCTCAAGACCTTCGCCGACCAGGCGGTGATCGCGATCCAGAACGCCCGGCTGTTCCACGAGATCCAGGACAAGAGCCGGCAGCTCGAGCAAGCCAACAAGCACAAGTCGGAGTTCCTGGCCAACATGTCGCACGAGCTGCGCACGCCGCTGAACGCGATCATCGGCTTCAGCGAGGTGCTGAGCGAGGAGATGTTCGGCGAGGTGAACGACAAGCAGCGCGAGTACTTGCTCGACATCCACGGTTCGGGCCACCACTTGCTCACCTTGATCAACGACATCCTCGACCTGTCGAAGATCGAGGCCGGCCGGATGGAGCTCGACCTGGCGAGCTTCAACCTGCCGATGCTGCTCGACAACACGACCACGCTGGTGCGCGAGCGTGCGCTGCGCCAGGGCCTGACGCTCACGCTCGACGTCGACCCGCAGCTTGGCGACTGGGTTGCCGATGCGCGCAAGCTCAAGCAGGTCGTGATCAATCTGCTGTCCAACGCGGTCAAGTTCACGCCGGCCGGCGGCCGGATCACGCTGCGCGCACGCGCCCTCGAACACGCGGTCGAGATCGCGGTGGTCGATACCGGCGTGGGCATCGCGCCGGACCAGCAGGCGCTGGTGTTCGAGGAGTTCCGCCAGGCCGGCGGCGACTATCTGCGCAAGGCCGAGGGCACCGGGCTGGGCCTGGCGCTGGCCAAGCGCTTTGTCGAGTTGCACGGCGGAACGATGCAGGTCGACAGCGCGCCCGGCCAGGGCTCGACCTTCGCGTTTATCCTTCCCGAGCGGGAACTGGAGGCAGCCAGATGAGCACCATCCTGATCGTCGAGGACAACGAGAAAAACATGAAGCTGGTGCGTGACATCCTGCAGCACCAGGGCCACACGACGCTCGAAGCCGTGACCGGCGCCGATGGCGTGCGCATCGCCAAGGAGGCCAAGCCCGACCTGGTGCTGATGGACATCCAGCTGCCCGACATCGACGGCATCGCCGCGCTGCGCGAAATCCGCCGGGAGCGCGCGCTCGATGCGATCCCGGTGCTGGCGGTGTCGGCCTCGGTGATGCCCGACGAGCAGCAGAAGATCGTGACCTCGGGCTTCGACGCCTTCATCACCAAGCCGATCAATCTGAGGCAGTTCCTGGACACGGTGAAGCAGTTTCTGGCACACGGGCGCAAGGCACCATGAGCGCAACGATCCTGGTCGTCGACGACACGCCGCTGAACGTCAAGCTGCTCGCCGACCTGCTGGGCGCCAAGGGCTACCGGACCGTCACCGCGGCCTCGGGCCCCGAGGCGCTGGCCAAACTCGCCGCCGAGGCGCCCGACCTGGTGCTGCTCGACGTGATGATGCCTGGCATGAGTGGCTACGACGTCTGCGCGGCGATCCGCGCCGATCCCGCGCATGCGATGCTGCCGGTCGTGCTGGTCACCGCGCTCGACCCGGCGCAGGAGCGCGTCAAGGGCCTCGAAGCGGGCGCCGACGACTTCCTGAACAAGCCCGTCGCGCAGGCCGAGCTGCTGGCCCGAGTCAGGTCACTGCTGCGCATCAAGCAGCTCTACGACCAGGTGCAGCGGCAGAAGGACGAACTGGCCGACTGGAACCGCACGCTCGAGGAGCGTGTGCAGGAGGGGGTGCAGCAGCTCGAGCGGGTCGGTCGGCTGCGGCGCTTCTTCTCGCCGCAACTGGCCGAGGCGATCGTCGGCGGCGGCGCCGGCGATCCGCTGAAGAGCCACCGCTGCGAGATCACCGTCGTGTTCCTCGACCTGCGCGGCTTCACCGCGTTCACCGAGACCGCCGACCCCGAAGAAGTGATGGGCGTGCTCGCCGAGTACCACGCCGCGATGGGCCGGCTGATCCTCGAGTTCGAGGGCACCCTGGAACGCTTCACCGGCGACGGCATCATGGTGTTCTTCAACGATCCGGTGCCGATCCCCGATCCGGCGCTGCGCGCCGCTCGCATGGCGCTGGCGATGCAGCGCGAGGTGGCGCTGCTGGCCGCGCGCTGGCGCAAGCGCGGCCACGCGCTGCAGATGGGGGTGGGCATCGCGCAAGGCTTCGCGACGCTGGGCGGGATCGGCTTCCCGGGGCGCATCGACTACGGCGCGATCGGCACCGTGACCAACCTCGCCGCGCGCCTGTGCGGCGAAGCGCACGGCGGCGAGATCCTGGTGTCGCAGCGGGTCTGGGGGTTGATCGAAGGCGAGGCCGCGGCCGAGCCCGCGGGCGAGCTCACGCTGAAGGGATTCGCCCGGCCGGTGCCGGCGTTTCGGCTGCGCTGAGAGGCTGAGCGTCACTGCGGCGCCTCGCGCTCGGTGCGTGGCGTGCCCGCGAAGCGCTGCCGCCAGGCGCGGCGCAGCTGCAGGTCGGAGCTGAACCCGGCTTCCTGCGCGGCGCGCGTGACGCTGGCGCCGCGGCTCAGCGTCTGCTTCGCGCGCTCGAGGCGGATCGCCTGCAGGTAGTGCAGCGGCGAGACCGCGGCGTGCGTCGTGAACAGGCGCAGCAGGTGGCGCTGCGTGACGTGGCCGACTTCGGCGAGCAGCGGCATCGTCCATTCGCGCGCCGGGTCGGCACACACCGCGTCCTGCACCCGGTGCACCGCCGGGTGCAGGTGATTGCGGTGCGCGAGCAGCGGCGAGAGCTCGGGGTCGTGCGCGCTGCGCCGCAGGTAGACGACCATGTCCTGCGCGACCGCCGCGGCGTTGCGCTCGCCGCAGGTCTGCGCGATCAGGTGCAGCGCGAGGTCGATGCCGGCCGTCACGCCGGCGCTCGACGCGAGCGTGCCGTCGACCACGAACACGCGGTTGTCGACGACCTGCGCCGCCGGCGCAGCCTCGTGCAGCTGCGCAAGGATCTCGTGGTGCGTCGTGCAGCGGCGCGCGCCGATCAGCCCGGCCCGCGCGGCCAGCAGGCTGCCGGCGCAGATCGTCACGAGCCGGTGCTGCGGTTGGCCGGCGAGCAGCGAGCCCAGCGTGTGCGCGAGCCAGTGGGCGGTCGCGCGCGTGTCGGCATCCGGCTTCGCGAGCAGCTCTCGCGGCTGGCCGACGAGCACGACCCAGGTCGGCGCGGGGAGCTCGGTCGGCAAGGCTTCGAGCCCGGCGACGGCGAGGCCGACCGAGCTGTCGATCTGCGCGCGCACGCCGGCGAAGCGCAGATTGAAGCGCGGCACGCCGCCGCTGCGCTTCAGGTGCTGGTTGCTGAGCCGGAAGGCCTCGGCCGGCCCGGCGATGTCGAGCAGCAGCGAGCGCGGTGCGACGACGAACAGGACGTCGATCATCGCCTCGACGTCACTGGGTAACCTCCGCGCTACGCGCTGCGGTGCGAGCCCCTTCGGGCGGCCGGGCGGGGCTCATGCGGCGCGCTCGAGCGCCTGCGCCACGCTGCAGATCGTCGCGAACCGGTCCTTCAGCACCGCGGCCGTGCGCGCAACGATCGCGGCGGCAGGCAGCGGCGATCCGTCGAGGTGCTGCATGTCGAAGGTCAGCGTCGCCTCGGCCACGTAGTCGACCTTGAAGCCCTCGTCGCTGGCGTGGCGCGCCGTCGTCTCGCAGCACTGCTCGGTGCGGATGCCGGCGATGATCAACCGGCCGATGTGGTTCTGGTGCAGCCAGACCATCAGTCCGGTGCCGACCAGCGCGCTGTGGCGGCGCTTGACGAACTCGGCCGCGGCCTCGAACGGCGCCAGCTCGGTCAGCGGGCGCACGTGACCGGACTCGAGCGCGAACGGGTTCGAGGCCTCGGCCGGACCGTCGCTGTGCAGGATGCGCACGATCGGCACGCCGCGCGCGGCGCAGCCGTCGACCAGCGCATTGACGCGCGCGAAAAAGTCGCGCGTCTCGGCGCCGGCCCAGTACGGGCGCTGGCGAAACGACTCTTGCACGTCGATCAGGATCAGGGCGGTGTTCATCAGCGGACTCCAGTGGTTGAAGCCTGAACGATAGGCCGGCGCACGCCGATTGTCGGCGCGGAGATCGACCACAAACGATCAAATCCGGACACGCCTTCGGAGGCGCGCGCGAGGCGGCCCTCAGCGCACCGACAGGCCGCGCGCGGCCCCGAGCGCCGCGTCGATCGCCTGGTCGACGATCCGGCGCTTCCAGTCGTCGGTGTCGACGTAGAACGCATCGCGCGTCTGCTGCTTGATCTGCGCCTGCTGTGCCTCGGGCGCGTCGGGGTGGTTCTCGAGCCACTGGTCGGCGCGCAGCGCGGCGATCATCTCCATCAGCGTCAGCGTGCCGTACTCGAGCGCGATGCCGGTGTACTCGGCCTGCGCGCATTCCTGGTATGCGGTGAGCCACATCAGGCCCTGCAGCGGCGCCGAGGTCGAGCTGCCGTCGTAGATGCTGGTGACCTTGTCGCCCCACCAGGAGCGGGCACGCTGCAGCGCCGCGGCGTCGTCGCGGCAAGCGAAGATGCGCTCGCCGACGCCGCTCGGCCCGAGGCCGGTGTGCAGGTCGATCCAGCCGAGCCGCGCGCAGCGTGTCGCGTGCTCCTGCAGCACGTGGCGCAAGGTCACATGGCTCCAGGTCGGGTTGCGCCCGCCGTAGAAGATGCCTTCGGGATACTCGTACTGGCCGCCGGAGATCGCCTCCTGCAGCTTCGCCATCCCGTGTTGCGCGAGGTAGCGCTGCAGCGGCGCATCGGTCTCTTCGGTCGGCGGCCAGTGCGCCGGCACGAGCGCGCTCGCGAGCTCGTCGTAGCCGGCGTTGTGCGGCAAGGGCTGGCTGAAGTCGTGGAAGTTGCGGTTCAGGTCGACGTTCTCGTGCGTCGTGCGCCGCCACCACGAGAAACCGTACGGATTCAGCGCGTGGACGTAGAGCACCGCGACGCGCGCATCGGCCGCCGCCTCGCGCCACGTGCGATCCTGCAGCAGCGTGGTCTGCACGCCCGAGCCGCAGAAGCCCTCGACGCCGTGGCAGGCGCTGCTGACGATCAGCAGCGCGGCGGCATCGGCCGGGCCATCGCGGGCGACATCCATCGCGAGCGGCTCGCCGTCGCGCCCGAGCATCGGGTGCGGGTGGCTCTGCACATCGAGGTCGGCGGCGTCGGCTGCGGCGAGGAACTTGGCGCGCGCCTGCGCGTAGGTCTGCGCGAAGTTGTCAATGACGTTCTCGGTGACGGGGCGACGAGTGCTCATGGCCAGCTCAGCGCGCCGTGTTCAGCCACTTCTCGGCGAGATCGACCCACAGCGTCGCGCCGAGCGGGATCAACTCGTCGTTGAAGTCGTAGCTCGGGTTGTGCAGCATGCACGGGCCCATGCCGTGGCCGCCCTCGCGGTGGCTGCCGTCGCCGTTGCCGATCAGGAAGTAGCAGCCCGGCTTCTCGAGCAGGAAGAAGCTGAAGTCCTCGGCGCCCATCGTCGGCTCGAACTCCTGCACGTTGTCGGCGCCGACCAGCTCGGTCATCGCCTGGCGCGTGAACTCGGTTTCGGCGGCGTGGTTGATCGTCGGCGGGTAGTTGCGCTTGAACGCGAACTCGCAGCGCGTGTCGAAGGCAGCGCAGGTGTGCTCGGTGATCTCCCGCATGCGCCGCTCGATCAGGTCGAGCACCTCGAGCGTGAAGGTGCGCACGGTGCCCTGGATCTCGCAGCTGTCGGGCACCACGTTGGTGGCCTCGCCGGCGTGAATCATCGTCACCGAGATCACGCCGGCATCGATCGGCCGCTTGTTGCGCGTGATGATGGTCTGGAACGCCTGGACCAGTTGGCAGGCCACCGGCACCGGGTCGACGCCGTTGTGCGGCATCGCGGCGTGTGCGCCCTTGCCGTGGATCGTGATCTTGAATTCGTTGCTGCTCGCGAAGACCGGGCCGCTCTTCAGCGCGAACTGGCCGACCGCCATGCCGGGCCAGTTGTGCGCGCCGAACACCGCCTCCATCGGGAATTTCTCGAACAGGCCGTCCTTGATCATCTCGCGCGCACCGCCGCCGCCTTCCTCGGCGGGCTGGAAGATCAGATAGACCGTGCCGTCGTAGTTTCGATGCTTGCTGAGGTGCTTGGCCGCGGCGAGCAGCATCGCGGTGTGGCCGTCGTGACCGCAGGCGTGCATCTTGCCGGGGTGCTGGCTGGCGTGCGCGAAGGTGTTGTGCTCGGTCATCGGCAGCGCGTCGATGTCGGCGCGCAGGCCGACCGCGCGAGCGCTCGTGCCGCTCTTCAGAATCCCGACGACGCCGGTCGTGCCCATTCCGCGGTGGATCGGGATGCCCCAGTCGGTGAGCTGCTTCGCGATCACGTCGGAGGTGCGCTGCTCCTGGAAGCACAGCTCGGGGTGGGCGTGGATGTCGCGGCGGACTGCGGCGATGGAGGCCGCGTCGGCGAGGATGGATTCGATCATGCGCATGCTGCGGCTCCTTGCATGCAGCGTGCCCGGCGCGCGTGCCTGCGAAGGCGGCTGGCCGGACCGCTGCGTGAAAACGGGATCGAGCCAGTTTAGCGCCGCACTGCCGACCCCACCGGCGCGCGGCGCATTGGCCCGTCGCGCCGCGGTGCTCGTGGCCCCGGCCGATCGGTCCTCAGCGGCGTGCCCAGGCCGGGGCCGCGCCCTTCAACGCCGAACCTTGCCGTCTTCGGTCAGCATCGAGAGATCGACGAAGCGCGAGGCGACATGGTCGCGCGGGCCGAAATTGACCGAGAAGCCACCGAAGCTGGCGTTCTGGATCGACTCGAGCCCGGCGACGAGCGTCTCGCGCGAGGGATTGCGGCCGGCGCGCTTCAGGCCCTCGGCCAGCACCTTCGCGGCGAGGTAGCCCTCCATGCTGGAGTAGTTCGGCTGCGCCTCGCCGCCGGTCTTGCGCACCGCGTCGAGGTACTCGCGCGAGATCGCGGTCGTGGTCGAGAACGGGAACGGCATCACCTGGCTGACCATGATGCCGCGGCCTTCCTTGCCGAGCTCGTCGGCCAGCGCCTGCGTGCCGACGAAGGAGACGTTGAAGAAGGTGCCGCCGTAGCCGGCCTTGCGCGCCTCGCGGATGAACGCAGCGCACGACTTGTAGGCGCTGATCTGCACGACGGCGTCGGGCATCTTCGGCGCGATGTCTTTCACCGCCTGCGCGACGTTGACGGTGTTGCGCTCGACGGTGCCGAGCGCGATCGGCGCGAGATCCTGCGCCTTCAGCGCGCGCACGACGCCCTCGAGCCCGGCCTTACCGTACGCATCGTTCTGGTAGAAGACCGCGATCTTCTTCAGGCCCAGCGTGGTCAGCTGCCTGACGATCAGCGCGGTCTCGTCGTAATACGACGCGCGCAGGTGAAACACCGTCTTGTGCAGCGGATCACGCAGCGCCTCGGCGCCGGTGAACGGGCCGAAGAAGGGGATCTTCGCGTCGACGACCAGCGGCAATGCCGCCAGCGACGTCGGCGTGCCGACATAGCCGAACAGGCCGAACACCTCGTCCTTGATGAACTTCTCGGTGTTCGCCTTGCAGCGATCCGGCTCGTAGCCGTCGTCCAGCGTGCGCAGCTCGATGGTGCTGCCGTTCACGCCGCCGCTGGCGTTCAGCGCATTGAAGAAGATGCGCGCGCCCATGTTCATCTGGATGCCCAGCTGCGCGGCCGGGCCGCTGAACGCCGCCGACTGGCCCAGCACGATGCGGCTGTTCTCGGCCAGCGCCGGCAGCGCCAGCGCGGCGCTCGAGCCCGCCAGCCACTTGATCGCGTCACGACGTTTCATGGATTCCCCAACGATGGTGTCTCGGGCGTTCGCGGCGCGTCGCGCCGGGCCCGTCTGGTTGTTTCCCCAGGGATGCTGCGAGCATAGGGGTTCACGCGCAGTCGGTCACCCGGATGTGGCCCGGCGCATACGATAGCCGGCCGACCCCGTGTGCAATAGTTCACCGACATGAATACGACCACCGTACGCGCCGCCTGCCCGCACGATTGCCCCGACACCTGCGCGATCCGCGTCACGGTCCAGGATGGCCGCGCGATCAAGGTCCAGGGCGACCCCGACCACCCGCCGACGCACGGCGCGCTCTGCACGAAGGTCTCGCGCTACCCGGAGCGCACCTACCACGCCGAGCGCGTGCTGCACCCGATGAAGCGCAGCGGCCCGAAAGGCCTCGGCCAGTTCGTGCGCGTGAGCTGGGACGAAGCGCTGACCGACATCGCCACGCGCCTGAAGACGATCGCCGCGCGCGGGCCTGACGCGGCGCAGGCCATCGTCCCCTACAGCTATGCCGGCACGATGGGGCTCGTGCAGGGCGAGAGCATGGCGGCGCGCTTCTTCAACAAGCTCGGCGCCTCGTTGCTCGACCGCACGATCTGCTCGAGCGCCGGCGGCGAGGCGCTCGCCGCGACCTATGGCGGCAAGGTCGGCATGCACCTCGAGTTCTATGCCGAGAGCCGACTGATCCTGATCTGGGGCAGCAACTCGATCGCGTCGAACCTGCACTTCTGGACCTTCGCGCAGGCCGCGAAACGCGCCGGCGCGAAGCTCGTCTGCATCGACCCGCGCCGCACCGAGACCGCCGAGAAGTGCCACCAGCACATCGCGCTGCTGCCCGGCACCGACGGTGCGCTCGCGCTCGGGCTGATGCACGAACTGATCGTCAACGGCTGGCTCGACCACGACTACCTCGCGGCGCATGTCGACGTGGCCGGCTGGCCGAAGCTGCGCGAGCGCGCGCTGCAGTGGCCGCCGGAGCGTGTCGCCGAGGTCTGCGGCATCGCTGCCGACGAGGTGCGCGGTCTGGCGCGCGACTACGGCACGCTGAGCCCGGCCGCGATCCGCCTGAACTACGGCATGCAGCGCGTGCGCGGCGGCGGCAACGCGGCGCGGCTGATCGCGCTGCTGCCGTGCCTGGTCGGCGCGTGGCGGCACCGGGCGGGCGGCCTGCTGCTGTCGAGTTCGGGCTGGTTCAAGCGCGTGCGCAACGACGTCGCACTGCAGCGGCCCGACCTGCTCGCCGGCCGCACGCCGCGCACGATCAACATGAGCACGATCGGCGACGACCTGCTGCGCGAGGCAGGTGAACTGCTGCCCGACGGCAGCGCGTTCGGCCCGAAGATCGAGGCGCTGATCGTCTACAACAGCAACCCGGTCGCGGTCGCGCCCGAGTCGCCGAAGGTCGTGCGCGGCTTCGCCCGCGACGACCTGTTCACGGTCGTGCTCGAGCACTTCATGACCGACACCGCCGACCATGCCGACTACGTGCTGCCGGCGACGACGCAGCTCGAGCACCTCGATGTGCACACCAGCTACGGCCACACCTACGTGATGATCAACGAGCCGGCGGTCGCCCCGCTGGGCGAGGCGAAGCCGAACACGCAGATCTTTCGCGAGCTCGCGCTCAGGATGGGTTTCGACGAACCGTGCTTTGCCGACGACGACGAGGCGCTGGCGCGCGCCGCGTTCAACGCCGAGGTCGACTTCGATACGCTGCGAGCGACCGGCTGGTTCAAGTTGCCGATCGACGACGCGCCGTTCGCGCACGGCGGCTTCCCGAGCGCCGATGGCCGTTGCATCATCGATGCCCTGGCGCATGGTGTGCCCGATCACGTGCCGAACTACGAGGCCGCCGCGAGCGCGCCCGAGCTGGCGCGGCGCTTTCCGCTCGCGATGATCTCGCCGCCGGCGCGCAACTTCCTGAACTCCAGCTTCGTCAACGTCAGGAGCCTGCGCGACATCGAGGGCGAGCCGCTGGTCGAGATCCACGCGGTCGATGCGCAGCTGCGCGGCATCGCGAGCGGCCAGATGGTGCGCGTGTTCAACGACCGCGGCAGCTACCTGTGCAAGGCGGTCGTGAGCCCGCGCGCGCGCGTCGGCGTCGTCAACGGCCTGGGCGTGTGGTGGCGCAAGCTCGGCGCGGGCGGCAGCAATGTCAACGAAGTGACGCACCAGCGGCTCACCGACATGGGCCGCGCACCGAGTTTCTACGACTGCCTCGTGGACGTGCGCCCGGCTGGTGCGGGCGCGGGCGACCTGCGGCCCATCGAACCCGCCGTGTCGTGAAACGTGGCTGGCGGCTGACCTTGAGCATGGCGGGTCTGGGTGGCGTGGGCCTCGCGCTGCTCGCGGCCGGTGCGGTCTGCCTGACCTCGGGCTGCAGCACGATCGGCTACTACGCGCAGTCGGTCGGCGGGCACCTGGCGATCGTGCGCGCCGCCCGGCCGGTGCCCGAATGGGTGGCCGACCCGCAGACCCCCGCGCCGCTGCGCGCGCGGCTCGAACTGACCCAGCGCATCCGCGACTTCGCGGTCAGCGATCTCGGCGAACCCGACAACGCCAGCTACCGCCGCTACGCCGACCTGAACCGCAGCGCCGCGGTCTGGAACGTCGTCGCGGCGCCCGAGCTGAGCCTGCGCCTGCAGACCTGGTGCTTCCCGGTCGTCGGCTGCGTCGGCTACCGCGGCTACTACGACCCGAAGGACGCGAACGCGTTCGCCGACGGGCTGCGCGCGCAGGGGCTGGAGGCGAGCGTCTACGGCGTGCCGGCGTATTCGACGCTCGGCCTGCTGCCGGGCGATGCGCTGAAGGATCCGCTGCTCAACACCTTCATCAACTACCCCGAGGGCGAGCTGGCGCGGCTGATCTTTCACGAGCTCGCGCACCAGATCGCGTTCGCGCAGGGCGACACGGTGTTCAACGAATCGTTCGCGACAGCGGTCGAGCGCCTCGGCAGCGAGCGCTGGCTGCGCGAGCGTGCCGATGCACAGGCGCGCGAGGAGTACGAACGCTTCGAGGCGCGGCGGGGTGACTTCCGCGCGCTGACCGGGCGCTACCGCGAGCGCCTCGACGCGCTCTACACCAGCGCGGCGAGCGACGCCGACAAGCGCGCCGGCAAGTCGGCGCTGATGATCGGCCTGCGTGCCGAGTACGAGGTGCTGAAACGCGAGCACTGGGGCGGGTATTCAGGGTATGACGGCTGGTTCGCGCGCGCCAACAATGCAGCCCTCGGCGTGCTCGGCGCGTACAACGAACTGGTGCCCAATTTCGAGCGCCTGTTCGTGCGCGTGGGGCGCGACTGGCCCGCTTTCTACGCCGAGGTCAAGCGGATCGCGGCCCTGCCAGCCACCGAACGACGCAACGCACTGCCTTAGGAGAACCCCAGCATGGCCGACATCCACATTCACCGCGAACATGCGCTCGGCCTGGCCGAGGCGCGCAAGGTCGCCTTGCAGTGGGCCGAAGACGCCGAGCGAAGGTTCGACATGGCGTGCACGATCATCGAGGGCGAGACGAGCGACACCGTGGAGTTCACGCGCGCCGGCGTGAAGGGCGAGCTGATCGTCGCGGCCGACCACTTCGAGCTCGACGCGAAGCTCGGCTTGCTGCTCGGCGCGTTCAGCAAGACGATCGAGTCGCAGATCGAAGGCAACCTCGACGCCCTGCTCGCCAAGAGCAAGCCGGCCGCCAGGAAGGCGGCCGTCAAGACACCGAAGCCGAAGAAGTAGCGCTGGCTACTTTAGCGCCGGCTACTTCAGCGATTCGATCAGGTCGACGTACGCCTGCATCGCCTCGTCGCTGCCCTTGCCCTTGGCTTCGTTCCAGGCGTCCCATTTCGCGCGGCCGACCATGTCGGAGAAGCCCGGGCGCTTGCCTTCGACATCGCCGCTGCTGGCCTGCTTGTACAGCGCATAGATCTTCAGCAGCGTCATGTTGTCGGGCTTTTCCGGCAGGCTCTTCGAATCCTTGACGGCTTGCTCGAACTGCGACTTCAGGTCGGCCATGGGCGTGCTCCTCTGGGTGAAAATGTGCATTGACGCAGCGCATGTTACCCAGCATCTTCGGCGGCCCCACAAGAAGAACTCGAGGAGAAACCCGATGCAGACCCCACCCGAGCGCAGCTCGCAGCGCATGTCGCGCGTGGACACCGCGTGGCTGCGCATGGACAACGACGTCAACCTGATGATGATCGTCGGCGTCTGGCTGCTGCAGCCCGCGATCACGCATGCGGCGCTGTGCGAGCGGGTCGAGGACAAGCTGCTGAAGTACGAGCGCTTCCGCCAGCGCGTCGTGCCCGACGCGATGGGCGCGAACTGGGTCACCGACGAGGCCTTCGATGTGCGGCGCCACGTGCTGCACCAGACGCTGCACCGCGCGCGCGGCCAGACCGAGCGCGAGGCGCTGCAGGCGCTCGTCGGCGAACTCGCGAACACGCCGCTCGATCCCGACCACCCGCTGTGGCAGTTCCACCTGATCGACGGCTACGAAGGCGGCAGCGCGCTCGTCGCGCGCGTGCACCACTGTATCGGCGACGGCATCGCGCTGATCTCGGTGATGATGTCGATCACCGATGGCGGCGCCGACCCGCCGAAGCGGCGGCACCGCGAGCCGCCCGAGACGGAAGGAGACTGGCTCTCCGACGCCGTGATGAAGCCGCTGACCGATCTGGCCGCGAAGGCCATCGGCATGTACGGCGGCGGTGTCGGCAAGGCGATGGAGATGCTGTCGAACCCGCAGCAGGGGCTCGCCGGGTCGGTCGAGATGGCGCGCACCGCGGCCAAGGTGCTCGGCGATGTCGGCGCGATGGCGATGATGCCGGACGACTCGCCGACGATCCTGAAGGGCAGGCCGATCGGCCAGAAGATCGTCGCCTGGGGCGAGCCGCTGCCGCTGGACCAGGTCAAGGCCGTCGGCCGTGCACTGAACTGCTCGATCAACGATGTGCTGCTGGCCTGCGTGGCCGGCGCGATCGGCGCCTGGCTGCGCGAGCAGGGCGACGATCCGACCGGCAAGGAGATCCGCGCGATGGTGCCGGTCAACCTGCGCCCGCTCGAGCAAGCCTGGAAACTGGGCAACCGTTTCGGCCTCGCGCCGCTGACACTGCCGATCGGCATCGACAATCCGATCGAGCGCGTCTACGCGGTGCGCGTGCGCATGAACCAGCTGAAGGACAGCTACCAGCCGCTGCTCGCGTTCGCGGTGCTGGCGGTCGCGGGGCTGCTGATCAAGCCGGTGCAGGACGGCCTGCTCGGCCTGTTCGCGAAGAAGGCGACGGCCGTGATGACGAACGTGCCGGGGCCTTTGACGCCGCTGAAGTTCTGCGGTGCGACGCTGCGCCAGACGATGTTCTGGGTCCCGGCGTCGGGCGACATCGGCGTCGGCGTCTCGATCCTGTCGTACGGTGGCGGGGTTCAGTTCGGGCTGATCACCGACAAGAAGCTGTGCCCGCACCCGCAGCAGATCATCGACCGCTTCGAGCCGGAGTTCGAGAAGCTGCTGCTGGTCACGATGATGCTGCCGTGGTCAGAGGGGGCTTGAGGCTCAGTCTTCGAGCTCGGCCTTCGCCATCTCGACATCGAGCCGCTCCATCGCGTCCATCGGTGCGCAGGCGGCGGCGTCTTCGTAGAGCTTCGTCGCCTCCTTCATCTTCTTGTCGCCTTCGAGCATCACCAGGCCGTTCGCGTACTCGACCATCGCGATCGCCGATGTCGGGTTCAGCTTCAGCGCGGTCTTGTACATCGACAGGCCCGCGTCCTTGCTCGCGCCTTGCGTGCGGCCGAGCAGCGAGCCGACCTTGTCGATGACCTCGGCGTGGAAGGCACCGAGCGCGATGTGCGCATCGGCATGCTTGGGCGCGAGCTTGATCGTGGTCTCGAGCGCGCTCTTGACCTTGCTGCCCAGGCCCTGCGCGAGCGCCTTCGCGATGCTGATGCCCTGGCTGTAGCGGCCCAGCGCGTAGGCCATGAAGTAGTACGCGTTGGCGTTCTTCGGGTCGCTGGCGAGCTGCGCTTCGGCGCGTTCGGCCACCTCCATGAACAGCGCGAGCTTGGTCTTCTCGCTCTTCTCGAGGTAGTTCGCGTAGATCGCCTGCGCCTTGTTCGCGACGGTGATGCCGGCGCCGCCCACCTTCAGCCCGGCCTCGACGGCCTTCTCGAACGCGCCGGCGTGGAACAGCGCCCAGGCCGCGAGCACTTTCGCGTCGCTCGGCAAGGGCTCGGCATCGCCGGCGTGCAGTCGTGCCCAGTGCTTCTTCAGCGCGGCGGTGTCGTAGGTGTAGTCGGCAGCGTCGTGCGGGAAGGGGGTCCATTTGGCCATCGCGTCAGTCTCCTTTGGAATAGTGGCCGACCAGCGCGTGCAGGTGCTCGCGCTGTGCCGGTTCGAGGTAGGGCGACAGGAGGCTGAGCACGTGGAACGCGCCGCGCAGCAGCGCGGCGCCGGCGCTCGCGGGTTCCAGCGCATTGCGCGGGTCGCGCACGTACTCGTAGCTCAGCCAGTAGGTCAGCACGACGACCATCGCGGTGGCCACCGGCTCGGCGTCGGCGGCGGCGATGCGCATCGCGTTGCCGCGCGCCAGGCCGGCCAGCACCTGCTGCACCGCCTTGCCCTTGTTCTTCAGCACGAACTGGAAGTGCGTCTCGAGCCGGCGATTTTTCGAGAGCAGGTCGTTCAGGTCGCGGTACAGGAAGCGATACGCCCAGATCAGCTCGAACAGCATGTGGAAGAAGAGCCACGCGTCTTCGACGTTCGCCACGTCATCGGCCGCGCGCAGCAGCTCGGCCAGCGCGTGTTCGTAGCGGTCGAACAGGCTGTTGATCAGCTCGTCCTTCGCCGGATAGTGGTAGTACAGGTTGCCGGGGCTGATGCCGAGTTCGGCCGAGATCAGGGTCGTCGAGACGTTCGGCTCGCCGAAGCGGTTGAACAGCGCCAGCGTGACTTCGAGGATGCGCTCGGCGGTGCGGCGCGGCTTCTTGGTTTGCGTGGCCATGGCTCGTGGGTGGTCTCGGCGGGCAATCTAGTGTGCTGTCCCGCAGATATCTGCGGGACAGCACACTAGCATCAAGCGTTCAGGCCGCGCATCGGCATCGGCCATAGGGTCGCCGCGAGCGCGAAAGCGGGCCGCTGCCTACAATCCAAGGCTGCATGCCAGCCATCTCATTCCAGAACGTCGGCAAGACGTACAGCGGCAACCGCCCCATTCATGCGCTCGACGATGTCAGCTTCGACATCGCACCGGGCGAATTCTTCGGTCTGCTCGGGCCGAACGGCGCCGGCAAGACGACGCTGATCAGCATCCTCGCCGGCCTCGCGCGGGCGACGCGCGGCAGCGTGAAGGTGCTCGGCCACGATGTCGTGACCGACTACGCCGCGGCCCGGCGCCGCCTGGGCATCGTGCCGCAGGAACTGGTGTTCGACCCGTTCTTCAGCGTGCGCGAGGCCTTGCGCATCCAGAGCGGCTACTTCGGCGTGCGCGCCGACAAGCGCGCCAACGACGCCTGGATCGACGAGCTCCTCGCGAACCTCGGCCTGGCCGACAAGGCCGATGCGAACATGCGCCAGCTCTCGGGCGGCATGAAGCGCCGTGTGCTGGTCGCGCAGGCGCTGGTGCACCGGCCGCCGGTGATCGTGCTCGACGAGCCGACCGCCGGGGTCGACGTGGAACTGCGCCAGACGCTGTGGCAGTTCGTCGCGCGGCTGAACCGGGAGGGCCACACGGTGCTGTTGACGACGCACTACCTCGAAGAGGCCGAGGCGCTGTGCGGGCGGCTCGCGATGCTGAAGCAGGGCCGCATCGTCGCGCTCGATCGCACGTCGGCGCTGCTGGCCGGCACCGCGAGCACGATGCTGCGCTTCAAGATGGACACGCCGCTGCCGGCCGCGCTGGCCGCCCAATCGCGCGTGACCGGCCGCATCGTGCAGATCACCGCGCACGACGCGCACGAGGTCGAGATCATCCTCGGCGTGCTGCGCAACGCCGGGTGCCAGCCGGAAGACCTGGAAATCGGCCGCGCCGACCTCGAAGACGTGTTCCTCGAGATCATGAACGGGCCGCCGCGGACGATGTCTCCTGTGGGATTCGCCGCATGAGCGGTGATCGAAGCGTCGGGCCGAGCGCCGGGCCGCCCGAAGCCGGCCCGAATCCAAGGGCCACGGAGGGGCCCCTGCGTGGCCCAGGGGGATCGGCCCGTGTACTCACGGGACGAGGGGCTCTATCGGGCACGAGCACCTTGCTCTACAAGGAAGTGCTGCGCTTCTGGAAGGTCTCGTTCCAGACCGTTGCGGCGCCGGTGCTGACCGCGATCCTGTATCTGCTGATCTTCGGCCACGTGCTCGAAGACCACGTGAAAGTGTTCGGCGCAATCGGCTATACGAGCTTCCTGATCCCCGGCCTGGTGATGATGAGCGTGCTGCAGAACGCGTTCGCGAACAGCAGCTCGTCGCTGATCCAGAGCAAGATCACTGGCAACCTGGTGTTTCTGCTGGTCGCGCCGCTGTCGCACTGGGCCTGGTTTGTCGCCTATGTGGGCGCCTCGGTCGTGCGCGGGCTGGTCGTCGGCGCCGGCGTGATGATCGCGACGGTCTGGTTCGCGCCGTTGCACCTGGTGCAGCCGCTGTGGATCGTCGTGTTCGGGCTGGCGGGCGCCGCGCTGATGGGCGCGCTCGGCCTGATCGCCGGCCTGTGGGCCGAGAAGTTCGACCAGATCGCCGCGTTCCAGAATTTCGTGATCATGCCGATGACCTTTCTCTCCGGCGTGTTCTATTCGGTCGGCTCGCTGCCGCCATTCTGGAACGGCGTGAGCCATCTGAACCCGTTCTTCTACATGATCGACGGATTCCGCTACGGCTTCTTCGGCGTCAGCGATGTCTCGCCGTGGGTCGGCCTGCTCGTCGTGGCCGGTAGCCTGCTGGCGGTCTGCGGGTTCTGCCTGCACCTGCTGAGGATCGGCTACAAGATCAGACACTAGACTTTGTAGACCGCCTGCAGCGACCTGAAGCCCTTGATCTCGAGCGGGTTGCCGAACGGGTCGATGAAGAACATCGTCCACTGCTCGCCCGGCTGACCCTCGAAGCGCAGGCTGGGCGGAATGACGAATTCGACATCGCCGCGCGCTTGCAGCCGTTCGGCCAATGCCTGCCAGTCCGCCAGCTCCAGGATGACCCCGAAATGCGGCATCGGCACCAAGTGCTCGCCGACCTGGCCGCTGCGCGTGGTCGCGAACGGTTCGCCCAGGTGCAGCGAGATCTGGTGGCCGAAGAAGTCGTAGTCGACCCAGGTCGGTGCGCTGCGACCCTCGGTGCAGCCGAGCGTGTCGCCGTAGAAGCGGCGCGCGACGGCGAGGTCGCGGACATGGAACGCGAGGTGGAAGATGCTGGGCACTTTGAGCCTTTCGCAAGTTGGGCGAATTGCGATCGTAGCCAGCGGCCGCGACCTTCGTGCCGCTAAAATCGCGCCATCATGGCCAACCCCACCCCCGACGAGGTCCAGCGTTTCATCGCGCAAGGGCTGGCCTGCGAACACATCGATGTCGAGGGCGACGGGCAGCACTTCTTCGCGACGATCGTCTCGGCCGAGTTCGAGGGCGCGCCGCGCATCAGGCGCCACCAGCGCGTCTACCAGGCGCTCGGCGATAGAATGCGCGAGCAAATCCACGCCCTGTCGATGAAGACGCTGACGCCGGCCGAATGGGCCTCCACCAACGCCGCCGAGCCCGGCGCGGCTTCCGCACACCACCACCACTGACAACGGCCGCAGTGCTCTCTGCGGCTGTCGGCGTGGTGTCGGCTCCCCCCGATCCACCTGCGCCGAAGGCCGTGTGAACGCTGGGGCGACACCCACCTATGGACAAACTCCTGATCCGCGGCGGCCGCCGCCTCGACGGCACGGTCACGATCTCCGGCGCGAAGAACGCCGCGCTGCCCGAGCTCTGCGCCGCGCTGCTCAGCGCCGAGCCGGTGACCCTGCGCAACGTGCCGCGCCTGCAGGATGTCGGCACCGCGCTGAAGCTGCTCGGGAGCATGGGCGTCGCGACCGAGCGCAGCGACGCAAGCCCCGATGTCGTGACGCTGAGCGCCGCCACACTCACGTCGCGCGAGGCGTCGTACGAGCTCGTGAAGACGATGCGCGCGTCGATCCTCGTGCTCGGCCCGCTGCTGGCGCGCTTCGGCACGGCACGCGTCTCGCTGCCGGGCGGCTGCGCGATCGGCTCGCGGCCGGTCGACCAGCACATCAAGGGCCTGCAGGCGATGGGCGCGCAGATCACGGTCGAACACGGCTACATCGTCGCGACCGCGGCGCGCCTGAAAGGTGCGCGCATCACGACCGACATGGTCACCGTGACCGGCACCGAGAACCTGCTGATGGCCGCGACGCTCGCCGACGGCGAGACCGTGCTCGAGAACGCCGCGCAGGAACCCGAGATTCCCGATCTGGCCGAGATGCTGATCGGCATGGGCGCGAAGATCGAAGGCCACGGCACGAGCCGCATCCGCATCGAAGGTGTCGAGCGCTTGCACGGCGTCACGCACACCGTGATCCCGGATCGCATCGAGACCGGCACCTTCCTGTGCGCGGTGGCGGCGGCCGGCGGCGATGTGCGCCTGGAACGCGCGAACGCGCACCACCTCGAGGTGCCGATCGAGAGGCTGCGCGAGGCCGGCGTGCAGATCGAAGCCGGTGACGGCTGGATCCGCGTGAAGAGCGCCGGGCGGCTGAAGCCGGTGAGCTTCCGCACCAGCGAATACCCGGCGTTCCCGACCGACATGCAGGCCCAGTTCATGGCGCTCGACTGCATCGCGCGCGGCGCGGCGACCGTCACCGAAACGATCTTTGAGAACCGCTTCATGCACGTCAACGAGCTGGTGCGGCTGGGTGCGAAGATCGAGATCGACGGCCACACCGCGCTCGTGCATGGTGTCGACAAGCTCTCGGGCGCGACCGTGATGGCGACCGACCTGCGCGCCTCGGCCAGCCTCGTGATCGCCGGCCTCGTCGCCGAGGGCGACACGCTCGTCGAGCGCATCTACCACCTCGATCGCGGCTATGACCGGATGGAAACCAAGCTGCGCGCGATCGGCGCCGACATCGAGCGAATCAGATGAGCATGATCACGTTCGCGTTGCCGAAGGGCCGGATCTTCGACGAGATCGTCCCGCTGCTGAAGGCCGCGGGCATCGAGGTCGCCGAAGACCCCGAGAAGACCCGCAAGCTGATCGTCGGCACGAGCCGGCCCGACGTGCGGCTCGTGCTGGTGCGCGCCTCCGACGTGCCGACCTACGTGCAGTACGGCGGCGCCGACCTCGGCGTGGTCGGCAAGGACACATTGCTCGAGCACGGTGGGGAGGGCCTTTACCAGCCGCTCGACCTGAACATCGCGAAGTGCCGGATGAGCGTCGCGGTGCGCTCCGATTTCGACTATGGGGCGGCCGTGAAGCAGGGTTCGCGCATCCGTGTCGCGACCAAGTACACGCAGATCGCGCGCGATCACTTCGCGAACAAGGGCGTGCACGTCGACCTGATCAAGCTCTACGGCTCGATGGAGCTGGCGCCCTTGACCGGCCTGGCCGACGCGATCGTCGACCTGGTCTCGACCGGCAGCACCTTGCGTGCGAACCACCTGCTCGAGGTCGAGCGGATCATGGACATCTCGTCGCGCCTGATCGTCAACCAGGCCGCATTGAAGCTCAAGCGCGAGCCGATCCGCGCGATCATCGATGCGTTCGAGAAGGCGGTGGGGCCCTTGCCATGAGCGTCGACATCCGAAGGCTCGACACAACGACCGCCGAGTTCGACGCCGCGTTCCAGCGCGTGCTGCACTGGTCGGCCGAGACCGATCGCGCGATCGAGGACAGCGTCGCGGCGATCGTCGCCGATGTGCGCGCGCGCGGCGATGCCGCGGTGCTCGAATACACCGCGCGCTTCGACGGCGTCAGCGCGCCGGATGTCGCGGCGCTCGAAATTCCGCGTGCGGAGTTGCTCGCGGCGCTCGATGCGATTCCCGCGGCCCAGCGCCACGCACTCGAGTCCGCCGCGCAGCGCGTGCGCCGCTACCACGAGCGCCAGCTCGAGGCCTGCGGCCGTTCGTGGAGCTACCGCGACGAAGACGGCAGCCTGCTCGGCCAGAAGGTCACGCCGCTTGACCGCGTCGGCATCTACGTGCCGGGCGGCAAGGCGACCTACCCGTCGAGCGTGCTGATGAACGCGCTGCCGGCGAAGGTCGCCGGCGTCGCCGAGATCGTGATGGTTGTCCCGACGCCGCGCGGCGAGCGCAACGCGATGGTGCTGGCGGCCGCAGCGATCGCCGGCGTCGATCGCGCGTTCGCGATCGGCGGCGCGCAGGCGGTCGCGGCGCTCGCCTACGGCACCGCGACGATCCCCGCGGTGCACAAGATCACCGGCCCGGGCAACGCGTATGTCGCGAGCGCGAAGCGCCGCGTGTTCGGCCAGGTCGGCATCGACATGATCGCCGGGCCGAGCGAAATCCTCGTGCTCGCCGACGGCACGACCCCGGCCGACTGGGTCGCGATGGACCTGTTCAGCCAGGCCGAGCACGACGAGATGGCGCAGAGCATCCTGCTGTGCCCGGATGCCGACTACATCGCCGCGGTCCAGGCCGCAATCGACCGCCTGCTGCCGGCGATGCCGCGGCGCGACGTGATCCGCGCGTCGCTCGAAGGCCGCGGCGCGCTGATCCGCACGCGCAGCATGCAAGAGGCCTGCGAGATCAGCAACCGCATCGCCCCCGAACACCTCGAGGTCAGCTCGCGCGACCCGCATCGCTGGGAGCCGCTGCTGCGCCATGCCGGCGCGATCTTCCTCGGCGCCTTCACGAGCGAGAGCCTGGGCGACTACTGCGCCGGCCCGAACCACGTGCTGCCGACCTCCGGCACCGCGCGCTTCTCGTCGCCGCTGGGCGTCTACGATTTCCAGAAGCGCAGCAGCCTGATCGAGGTCAGCGAGGCCGGCGCGCAGACGCTCGGGCTGATCGCGGCCGAGCTCGCGTACGGCGAGGGGCTGCAGGCCCATGCGCGTGCGGCCGAGATGCGATTGACGACGACACCCAAGAAGGACGGCCCGTGATGGCGACGCTCGACGAACGACTGAAAACGACGATCCGCCAGGACATCCAGTCGATGCACGCCTATGCGATCCAGAACAGCGCCGGGCTCGTGAAGCTCGACGCGATGGAGAACCCGTTCCGGCTGCCCGAGCCGCTGCAACGCGAGCTCGGCGAGCGGCTCGGGCGCGTCGCGATCAACCGCTACCCGGTCGGTTGCGTCGCCGACGTGATCGCGGCGTTGTCGAGCTACGTGAAACTGCCGGCCGGCTGCAAGCTGATGCTGGGCAACGGTTCGGACGAGCTGATCTCGCTGCTGGCGCTGGCCTGCGACGTGCCCGGCGCCAGCATCCTCGCGCCGCTGCCGGGCTTCGTGATGTACGAGATGTCGGCCAGGCTGCAGGGGCTGAAGTTCGTCGGCGTGCCGCTGACCGCGAACTTCGAGCTCGACGAGGCCGCGATGCTGGCCGCGATCGAAACGCATCGTCCGGCGATCACCTATCTCGCGTATCCGAACAACCCGACCGCGAACCTGTACGACGAGGGCGCGATCGAGCGCATCGTCGCGGCGGTCGGCAAGCAGGACGGCCTGGTCGTGTTCGACGAGGCCTATCAGCCGTTCTCGTCGCGATCGTGGATGGGCAGGGTCGGGGGTTCGCAAACCGCGCACGAGCACGTGCTCGTGATGCGCACGTTGAGCAAGTTCGGCCTGGCCGGCGTGCGGCTGGGCTACATGGTCGGCGCCGCGGCGCTGATCGACGAGGTCGACAAGGTGCGCCCGCCGTACAACATCAGCGCGCTGAATGCCGAGGCGACGCTGTTCGCGCTGGCCCACTCCGACGAGTTCGCGGCGCAGGCCGAGGTGCTGCGCGCCGAGCGCGCAAAGCTGCTGCGCCTGATCGCCGAGCTGCCCGGCGCGACGCCGTTTCCGAGTGATGCGAACATGATCCTGGTGCGCGTGCCCGATTCGAAGAAGAGTTTCGAGGGCATGAAGGCTCGCGGCGTGCTGGTGAAGAACATCGAAGGCCTGCACCCGCTGCTGAAGAACTGCCTGCGCCTGACGGTCGGCACGCCGGAAGAAAATACGCTGATGATCGATGCGCTGAAAGCGAGCCTGTGATGACGACGGTCGAACGCAAGGCGGAAGTGACCCGCAACACCAACGAGACGCAGATCCGCGTCGCGCTGAACCTCGACGGCAGCGGCAGCGCGCAGCTCTCGACCGGCATCGGCTTCTTCGACCACATGCTCGACCAGATCGCGCGCCACGGCCTGATCGACCTGGCGATCGACGCGAAGGGCGACCTGCACATCGACGGCCACCACACCGTCGAAGACGTGGGCATCACCCTCGGCCAGGCAATGGCGCAGGCCGTCGGCGACAAGAAGGGCCTGCGCCGCTACGGCCATGCCTACGTGCCGCTCGACGAAGCCTTGTCGCGCGTCGTGATCGATTTCTCCGGCCGGCCCGGCCTGCACATGCGCGTCGACTTCAAGAGCGGCATGGTCGGCGCGCTCGACACGCAGCTCGTCTACGAGTTCTTCCAGGGCTTCTCGAACCATGCCGGCGTGACGCTGCACATCGACAACCTGTTGGGCGACAACGCGCACCACCAGTGCGAGACGATCTTCAAGGCCTTCGCGCGCGCGCTGCGAATGGCGCTCGAGATCGATCCGCGCGCGGCGGGTGTGATCCCGTCGACGAAGGGAAGTCTCTGAGATGAGGAAGACCGTCGCGGTCGTCGACTACGGGATGGGCAACCTGCGCTCGGTGTCGCAGGCCGTGCTGCACGTCGCCCGCGATTCGGCCTTCGACGTGATCGTCACCGCGAAGCCCGATGAGGTCTACGCCGCCGAGCGCATCGTGCTGCCGGGCCAGGGGGCGATGCCCGATTGCATGTCCGAACTGCGCGCTTCGGGGCTGCAGGAGGCCGTGCTGCACGCGGCCGCGAACAAGCCGATGCTGGGCGTGTGCGTCGGCATGCAGATGCTGCTGGCGCGCAGCGACGAGGGGCCGACCGACGGGCTGGGGCTGATCCCCGGTGGCGTGCACCGCTTCGAGCTCGAAGGCCAGCTGCAACCCGACGGCAGCCGCTACAAGGTGCCGCAGATGGGCTGGAACCGCGTGTACCAGGTGCGGCCGCACGTGATCTGGAACGGCGTGCCGGACGGCGCGTTCTTCTACTTCGTTCACAGCTTTTACGCGCGCCCGTCGGAGCCGCGCCACAGCGTCGGCGAAACCGACTATGGAACGCGCTTTACCTGCGCGCTGGCGCGCGATAACATTTTCGCCACCCAGTTCCACCCCGAGAAGAGCGCCGAACACGGCTTGGCGCTGTACCGCAACTTCCTTCACTGGACCCCCTGAGCGGCGTCCCGCGTCTCGCACGTCGCCCACTGCCATGCTGCTGATTCCTGCCATCGACCTGAAAGACGGTCACTGTGTTCGCCTGAAGCAGGGCGACATGAACGACTCCACCACCTTCAGCGAAGACCCGGCGCGCATGGCGCGGCGGTGGGTCGATGCCGGCGCGAGACGCCTGCACCTGGTCGACCTGAACGGCGCATTCGCCGGCAAGCCGGTCAACGAGAGCGCGATCAAGGCGATCCTGGCCGAGGTCGGTGAAGAGATCCCGGTGCAGCTCGGCGGCGGCATCCGCGACCTCGACACGATCGAGCGCTACCTCGACGATGGCCTGTCGTTCATCATCATCGGCACCGCCGCGGTCAAGAACCCGGGCTTTCTGCGCGATGCCTGCTCGGCCTTCGGCGGGCACATCATCGTCGGCCTCGACGCGAAAGACGGCAAGGTCGCCACCGATGGCTGGAGCAAGCTGACCGGCCACGAGGTCGTCGACCTCGCGAAGAAGTTCCAGGACTACGGCGTCGAAGGCGTGATCTACACCGACATCGGCCGCGACGGGATGCTGTCCGGCATCAACATCGACGCGACCGTCGCACTCGCTCGCGCGCTGACGATCCCGGTGATCGCCTCGGGCGGCCTGAGCCAGCTCGGCGATATCGACAAGCTCTGCGCGGTCGAAGACCAGGGCGTCACCGGCGTGATCTGCGGCCGCGCGATCTACAGCGGCGATCTCGATTTCGCCGCGGCGCAGGCGCGCGCAGACGAGCTCAACGGCGCTTGACCCGGTTCGCTCGCCGAGCGACACCGGCTCCACTGCGGGAACGCGGCCGCGCGCCGCGATAATCGAACGATGCTGGCCAAACGAATCATTCCCTGCCTCGACGTGACCGGCGGCAGAGTCGTCAAAGGCGTCAACTTCGTCGAGTTGCGCGATGCCGGCGATCCAGTCGAGATCGCCGCGCGCTACAACGATCAGGGCGCGGACGAACTGACCTTCCTCGACATCACCGCGACCAGCGATGGCCGCGACCTGATCCTGCACATCATCGAGGCGGTCGCCTCGCAGGTCTTCATCCCGCTGACCGTCGGCGGCGGCGTGCGCGCGGTCGAGGACGTGCGGCGGCTGCTGAACGCGGGCGCCGACAAGGTCAGCTTCAATTCGGCGGCGGTCGCGAATCCGCAGGTGATCCGCGATGCATCGCAGAAGTACGGGGCGCAATGCATCGTCGTCGCGATCGATGCGAAGCGGCGCGCCGAAGGCGACGGCTGGGACGTCTACACCCACGGCGGACGCAAGAACACTGGGCTCGATGCCGTCGCGTGGGCACGCGAGATGACGCGCCAGGGTGCCGGCGAGATCCTGCTCACCAGCATGGACCGCGACGGCACGAAGAGCGGCTTCGACCTCGCGCTGACGCGGGCGGTCAGCGATGCGGTCAGCGTGCCGGTGATCGCATCGGGCGGCGTGGGCGCGCTCGAGCACCTGTCCGAAGGCATCCGCATCGGTGGCGCCGACGCGGTGCTCGCCGCGAGCATCTTCCACTATGGCGAGTTCACGGTCGGCCAGGCGAAGGCGCTGCTGGCGCGCGACGGCATCCCGGTTCGGTCGTGAGCCCCGCACGGCCGCCCGAAGAGGCTCACTCCCGGTTGGCGGGACCGGCGAGGGCCGCGAAGGGGCCTCTTCGTGGCCCTTGCCGTTGGGTGCACCGGTGACCGCGACGGCCCGGCGCCATGAGGTGCGGCTCATCGGCGGTATGTGGAAGCGCAGCAAGTTGCCGGTGGCCGATGTGCCGGGCCTGCGCCCGACGCCCGATCGCGTGCGCGAAACCCTGTTCAACTGGCTTGGCCAGGACCTGAGCGGCTGGCGCTGCCTCGATGCGTTCGCCGGCTCGGGGGCGCTGGGCTTCGAGGCCGCCTCGCGCGGCGCCGACCAGGTCGTCCTGCTCGAGCGCGAACGCCGGCTCGCGCTCAGCCTGAACGACTCCAAGCTGCGCCTGAAGGCCGACGCGGTGCGCATCGAGGCAACCGATGCGCTGGCCTGGATGGCGCGCTGTCCGCCCGCCGCGTTCGAGCTGGTCTTCGTCGACCCGCCGTTCGATGCGCCGCTGGTCGAGCCGGCGCTGGCGCTCGCGGCGCGCCTGGTGGTGCCGCAGGGCTTCGTCTATGTCGAGGCTGGACACGCAGTCGCGCCCGCAGCCGGGCTGAAATTGCACCGCGAGGGTCGTGCCGGCGCAGTGCACTTCCGGCTGTTGCAACGAATCGACTGAGGCGCGACCGATGCCCGATGCCCCCGGCTACACTGCGCCCGAATCCAACCCGCTGGAGCGCGCCTTGACCTCCGTGACCAAACTCACCGCTGTCTATCCTGGCACGTTCGATCCGATGACCTTGGGTCACGAGGACCTGATGCGACGCGCGAGCCGGCTGTTCGAGCGCCTGATCGTCGCGGTCGCGGCGGGGCATCACAAGCGCACGATGTTCACGATCGCGGAGCGGCTCGACATCGCGACCGAGCTGGCCGCGAAATACCCGAACGTCGAGGTGATGGCGTTTCGCGGGCTGCTGCGCGACTTCGTCGTCGGCAACGAAGGCAAGGTCGTCGTGCGCGGGTTGCGCGCGGTCAGCGACTTCGAATACGAGTTCCAGATGGCCGGCATGAATCGGCAGCTGATGCCGGAGGTCGAGACCGTGTTCCTGACGCCGGGCGACCGCTATCAGTTCGTTTCCGGCACCTTCGTGCGTGAAATTGCCACCTTGGGCGGTGATGTTTCGAAGTTCGTGTCACCCTCGGTGCTGAGTCGACTGCACCTGCGGGTGAAGTCGCCCGAAGCTTGAGGTTCTTGGGGTCTTGATGTGGCACTTCTGATCACCGACACGACCGGCGGGCTTTCGCAACGCGTGCGTTGCGCCGCGGGTCGCAGGATGCGCTTGCAAGCGCATCCTGTATTCGTCCGGGCGAGGGAGGATCAATGGCGCTCTTGATCACGGACGAATGCATCAACTGCGATGTCTGCGAGCCCGAGTGCCCGAACCAGGCAATCTCGATGGGCCCGGACTTCTACCAGATCGACCCGGCGAAGTGCACCGAGTGCGTCGGCCATTTCGATCAGCCGCAGTGCGTGCAGGTGTGCCCGGTCGACTGCATCCCGGTCAACCCGGAACATGTCGAATCGCAGGAGTCGCTGTGGGCGAAGTACCGGCGGCTGCAGGCTGCGGCGGCCGCTGCGCCCGGCGGCTGAGCGGCGTCAGGCGCCGTTGCTGCGCCTTTGGCGGCTGGCCGGCTGGTAGACCACGAAGTCGGTCGTCGACAACGGCTTCGCCACCCCGCGCTTCTTCTTGCGCGGGTGCTCTGCGACCGTCGCCAGCTTGGCAGGTGCGGGGCCGCTGAGGCTGCCGGCGCCGGCGGGCCGGGTGGCCCGCTGCTCGGCAAGACGCTCGCGCCGCATCTCGGCGGCCAGCTGCCGTTCGTCGGCGGCGACGCGTCGCGCCTCGGCTTGCTGGCCCGCACTGCGCGCATCGCCCACATCGACGACGATGCTGGCCTGCGCGCAGGGTGTCTGCGAATACGCGCTGCCGCAGCGATAGACCACCTGCGCTTGCGCACCGGTCATCGCGAGCATCGACAGCGACACGAACACGGCAGCGATCGGCTTCATGGCGATTCCTTCAACGGGTCGGGGAGGGCGGGCAGCGGCGGCTTCGGCGGCTTCGGGCGCGGAGGCTTCGCGTGCACCTTCATCAGCGCGCGTTCCATGTCGCCCACGACCAGCAGGTCGAGCGCCGCGACGCCTTGCTCGATGCCCTTGTCGATCGCCTCGCGCTGTTCGGCGAGCGGCTTGCGCAACACGTAGTCGACCACCTCGGCGCGCACGCCCGGGTGGCCGATGCCCAAGCGCAGGCGCCAGAAGTCGGCGCTGCCGAGCTGGGCCTGGATGTCCTTCAGCCCGTTGTGACCGGCGTGGCTGCCGCCCAGCTTCATCTTGATCTGGCCCGGCTGAAGATCGAGCTCGTCGTGCGCGACGAGGATCTCGCCCGGCGCGATCTTGAAGAAGCGCGCCAGCGCCGCGACCGACTTGCCCGACAGGTTCATGAAGGTCATCGGCTCGAGCAGCCAGACCGGGCCCGCAGGCAGGTTCACCCGCGCGACCAAGCCGAAGTAGCCGCGCTCGGGCGCCAGCCGGGTCTTCAACTGGCGCGCGACCGCATCGATGAACCAGAAGCCGGCGTTGTGCCGGGTGTTTTCGTATTCGGGGCCGGGGTTGCCCAGGCCGACAAGGAGTCGAATCATGGTCCGAATTATCGAGCCCGAGCGGCCACAAAAAAGCCCCACCGAGGTGGGGCCTTGGATCACCCTTGCGGGTGCGTTCTTCTTGTTTCTTACTTCTTGTTTTGCTTCTCGGTCTTCTTGGCCTTGGTCTTTTCTGCCGGGGCAGCGACCACCGGTGCCGCGACGACCTCTTCCTCGGCCGCCTGCGCGACGACCGACACGATCACCGGATTCGGCTTGCCCTGCGTCATCACCTTGGTGCCGGCCGGCAGCTTGATGTCGTTGACATGCAGCGTCTGGCCCTTGGTCAGGTCGCCCAGGTCGATCGTCAGGAACTCGGGCAGCTGCGAAGCCAGGCACGAGATGCGCAGCTCGGTGATCACGTGGTTGACGATGCAGGCATCGGTCTTGACGGCCGGCGAGTTCTCTTCGTTGATGAAGTGCAGCGGCACCTTCTTGACGACCTTGGTCGTCGCGTCGACGCGCTGGAAGTCGATGTGCAGCACGATCGGGCGGAACGGGTGCATCTGGTAGTCACGCAGCAGCACCTGTTCGGTCTTGCCGGCGAGTTCCATCTCGAGGATCGACGAATGGAAGGCTTCCTTCTTCAGCGCGAAGAACAGGGCGTTGTGATCGAGTTCGATCATCGATGCCTTGCCCGCGCCATAGACGATGCCGGGAACCTTTTGCGCATTGCGCAGGCGGCGGCTCGCTCCGGTCCCCTGCAACGTGCGCTCGAAAGCGGTGAATTTCATGTAACGCTCCAAAGTGTGAAGGCCCGCGACCAGGCTCTTCATAAAACGCGAGGCCAACAAGCCTCGCGACAGAGAGCGAACCCCGAGGGAGTTCGCTCTCGTGTTCTAGAAGTTCGAATTCTGCTCGGCGAACAGCGACGTGACCGACTCACCGTCGGAGATGCGCCGGATTGTCTCGGCGAACAGGAAGGCGACCGACAACTGGCGCACCTTCGCGCAACCCTTGACGTCTTCGTTCTGCGGGATCGTGTTGGTGATCACCACCTCATCGAGCTGCGAATTCTTGATGCGTTCCAGCGCCGGGCCGGAGAACACCGCGTGCGTGCAGTACGCGAACACGCGCTTCGCGCCGCGCTCCTTCAGCACCTCGGCGGCCTTGACCAGCGTGCCGGCGGTGTCGGTCATGTCGTCCATGATTACGCAGGTGCGCCCGTCGATGTCGCCGATCACGTGCATCACCTCGGAGACGTTCGCCTTCGGGCGGCGCTTGTCGATGATCGCCAGATCGCAGTTCAGCTGCTTGGCCAGCGCGCGCGCCCGCACCACGCCGCCGACATCGGGCGAGACGACGACGAGATCGTCGTAGCGCTTGCTCTGCAGATCGGACAGCAGCACCGGCGAGGCATAGATGTTGTCGACCGGGATGTTGAAGAAGCCCTGGATCTGGTCGGCATGCAGGTCCATCGTCAGCAGCCGCTCGACGCCGACCGCCTCGAGCATGTTGGCGACGACCTTCGCGCTGATCGGCACGCGCGTCGAGCGCGGGCGGCGATCCTGGCGCGCGTAGCCGTAATACGGAATCACCGCGGTGACGCGCCGGGCCGATGCGCGGCGCAGCGCGTCGACCATGATGCACAGCTCCATCAGGTTCTCGTTGGTCGGCGCGCAGGTCGGCTGGATCACGAAGATGTCGCGGGCGCGAACGTTCTGCTGGATCTCGCAGTCGACCTCGCCGTCGGAGAAGCGGCCGACGCGGGCCTTGCCGAGCTCGACGCCCAGATGCGTCGCGATCTCCTGCGCGAGCGCAGGGTTCGCATTTCCGGTGAACAGCAAGGTGTTGAAAAGCACGTTGTTCCCTCCGACGAGGCTTTGCGGGCGCAAGCTGCGACCCTCCGAATCAGCCCCGGTGCTGCACCTTGGCAGGGCAGCCGGGAATCACGAACTCCCGGCGACGCCGGGATCAGAAACTTTGGCAGGGGAAGAAGGATTCGAACCTTCGCATGTCGGAATCAAAATCCGATGCCTTAACCAACTTGGCGACTCCCCTACACAGGTCGACAGTCTTTCGACTGCCAACCGCAACCTCTTTCAGTCAGCGGCCCATCCGACGAGCGGATGTTCATCGAGGCTGCGGCACATTCTGCCGATCCAGCCCGACGCCAGCGACGGCATCTCTTTCGAGATCTCTTTCGAGATCATTGCCGTGGGTTCCGGCCCGGTGCCTGCTCTCGCAAACACCGCGCTGCCCGAACCCGTCATGCGGCTGTTGCCGAACTGCTGTTGCAGCACCGACGCCACCTGCACCACTTGCGCGCATTCTGCCTCCGCCGCTGCCTGCAGGTCGTTTCGCCCGAAACCGGGTTCAACAACACTCTGCTTGGCGTTTGCAGCGAAGCTTTCAAGTATAGCAGGCTCGGTATCGCGCACCAGCAGCGGACTGGCAAAAATGGCACGGGTCTCGATGCTGGCGGCGGGTTTGACGACCGCCAGCCATTGCCGCGGCACCGGCGCGGGCGTCAGGCGTTCGCCGATGCCTTCGACGATCGCGTTGCGGCCGGCGACGAAGAAGGGCACGTCGGCGCCGAGCGCCAGCGCCAGCGGCAACAGGCGCGCACGAGGCCAGTTCAGGCCCCATAGGCGGTTCAGCGCGAGCAGGGTCGAGGCGGCATCCGAGCTGCCGCCACCGAGGCCGGCGCCCCACGGCACGTTCTTCACGACCGAAATGTCGGCACCCAACGCGATGCCGCTTTCGAGCTGAAGCCGACGCGCCGCACGCAGGCACAGGTCGTCGGCCGGCAGCGCCGGGCCGAGGTCGTGGCGCGCGAGCCCACCATCGGCGCGCAGTTCGAAGTGCAGCGTGTCGCACCAGTCGATCAGCACGAACAGCGACTGCAGCAGGTGGTAGCCGTCGGCGCGGCGGCCGACCACGTGCAGGAACAGGTTCAGTTTGGCCGGCGCGGCCACGTCGTAGATCGCGTTCACGGCCGGTCGAGCTTGGCGCGCACCGTGACGCCCGGCGCGCGCGCGCGCCGGGCGATGACCCAGCCTTCGTCGAAGCGCGCGAGGCTGACGGCCCAGCCGAGTTGCGCGAAGCCGGCTTCGGCCGGCGCGACGCTTGCCGCGCTCGGTGCCCCGGGCCACGGCCGGCCGCGCAGCCAATCGAACAGCGCGACGACCGGCACGCTCTCACCGAGCACCTCATGGGTCAGCGCGTCGAGGTCGGTGAAGCGCCGCTCGCCCTGCGGCGTCGCGAGCACGACCGAACCCGGTGCCCAGCGCGCCTGGGCGAGGATGCTGCCGAGCGGCGTCGACAGATCCAGCCGGCCGGCCTGAGCACTGCCTTGCAGCTCGAACGTCGCATTCTCCGAACGCGGCGCTGCGCCATCACCGCCTTCGACGCGTACTGCCAGGCGCCCCGACAGCGTCTCGCCGCCGACGGGCAGCGCGCCCGGCGGCACCGTCGCGCAGGCGCTCATCAGCAGCGCCGCGAGCAGCGCCGACGCGCGACCCTGCCAACTCACAAATCGACTCGCAGGCGTGCCAGCGTTGCCCGCAGCACGTCGTTCGTCGCGTCGCGCTTGCGACCCTCGCGCCAGACCTGTCGTGCTTCGTCGGTCTGGCCGCTGACCCAAAGCACCTCGCCCAGGTGCGCCGCGATCTCGGCATCGGGCTGGCCGCGGTAGGCCTCGCGCAGCAGGCGCACCGCCTCGGCCTTGTTGCCGAGCCGGTACTCGACCCAGCCCAGGCTGTCGGTGATCGATGGTTCGCCCGGGCTCAGTTCGAGTGCCTTCCTGATCAGCGTGCGTGCCTCGGGCAGGCGCACGTTGCGCTCGGCCAGCGAATAGCCGAGCGCGTTGTAGGCGTGCTGGTGGTCGGGCTTCAGCTCGATCACGCGGCGCAGCAGCCGCTCCATGTCGGCGAGGCGATTGAGCTTCTCGGCCATCATCGACTGCTCGTAGATCAGGTCGACGTCGTCGGGGTACTTCTTGTTGGCCTGCGCCAGCACGTCGTTCGCGTCGCGCCAGAGCTTCGCGTCGCGCAGCACCTGGGCCTCGGCGAGCACCTTCGCGCGTGCGTCCTCGGGGGCCTTCTCGGGCAGGCGGCGAATCAGTTCGCGCGCCTGCGAGACCTTGCCTTCGCGCGCCAGCAGCGACGCGCGGCGCGCCTGCACCTCGAGTGCGCGCTTCGGGTTGTCGATCTTCGCGAGCCAGGCCTCGGCGGCCTTGAAGTCGTTCTGCTGATCGGCGGCCTGCGAGAGCAGCAGGTAGCCGCGGGTCAACGCGTCGTCCTTCGATGCCGGCGGCGCTTCTTCTTCGTCATCGCCGGCTGTGGCTGCGCCGGCCATCTCGGCCGCCGGCATGTCCGAGGCCTGCACGAGCTCGACGTACTTCAGCAGTGCCGCGGTCGCCGGTGCCGGTTCGCGCAGCTGCACATGCAGCGCGCCCAGCGTCAACCAGGCCTGCGGCAGCTTCGGCGAGTTCTGCGTCAGCGTCTCGAGCTGGCGGGTCGCATCGACCAGGCGTTGCGACGCGAGCAGCGTGCGCACATAGACCAGCCGCACGGCGTTGCTGTCGGGCTTCGCGGCGAGATGGTCCTTGACGATCTCCTCGGCGGCCGGCATGCCGGGCATCATCTCGAGCGCGAGGCCGGCCGGCGCCTCGGCGCTGCGGTCGGTGTGGTGTGCGTTCTGCGCCAGCGCCAGTGCCTTCTCGCCGTTGATCGCGCCGAGCCAGCCGCGGCCGATGCTGACGCGCGCGGCGACTCGCGTCTCGGGTGCGTCGGCATAGGGCAGCAAGACCTGCTCGATGATCTGCGCCGCCTGGTTGCGATCGTTGCTGCGCGCGAGGAAGCGCGGCAATGCGTTGATCAGTGCGGCGCGCTGGTCAGGCGGCGTCGCCTTGATCAGCGCCTGCAGCGGTTCGACGACTTCGGCGGTGCGGTTCAGCTGCACCAGCAACTGGACCTGGTAGCGCAGCGCGTCGACCGATCCCGGCAGCGTCTGACGCCATGCCTTCACTGCGACCAGCGCGTCGTCGCCGGCGCGGGCCTGCAGCGCGATGTCGGTGGCGCGGCGAAACAGCTGCTCGTCCTTCGTGCGGCGCGCGGCGTCGAGCATCAGCTGGTAGCCGGCACCCAGATCGCCTTCGCGCACTTCCATCTCGCCGATCAGCAGCTGCTGGAACAGCGGGCCGTTCATCGCCGAGTTCTCGATCTTCTCGGGCGCTTGCTTCGCAGGCGCTGCCGCATCCTGTGCGAACGCGCTCGACGAGCCCAGCATCAGGCAGACCAGCAGCGCAGGCAGTGCCTGCGTGCGGCCGGATCGGGATTTGGAGCTTGACATCGGTTCTCTCCTGAAGCTGCATTTCATTCTAGGTCGCCGGGTGTGCGCGCGGAGCCGCCGGATAATTGCCCGCATGCCTGAACTGCCCGAGGTCGAGGTCACGCGCCAGAGCTTCGCGAGCCGCATCCGCGGCGCGCGAATCCACGCGGTGCGCGTCGGCAAACCACTGCGCTGGCCGCTCGGCATCGCGCCCGAAACGTTGATATCGCAGGCGGTCGGCGAGGTCACGCGGCGAGGTAAATATTTGTGGCTCGCGCTCGACAACGGCGGGCTGCTGATGCACCTGGGCATGTCGGGTTCGCTCGCATTCGATGCGGCGGCCGGCCAGCCCGGCCCGCACGATCACTTCGATCTGGTGACCGCGCGCGGCACCTTGCGGCTGACCGATCCAAGGCGCTTCGGCGCGGTCGTCTGGTCGCCGGCGATCGATTCCGGTGCGGCTGGGAAACTGCTCGGCGGACTCGGTGTCGAGCCCTTCGACCCGGCGTTCACCGGCGCGCATCTGCATGCTGCGCTGGCGGGCAAGCGCGTCGCGATCAAGCAGGCGCTGCTGGGCGGCGCCATCGTCGTCGGCGCCGGCAACATCTACGCCTGCGAGGCGCTGTTCGAGGCCGGCATCGACCCCCGCACGCGCAGCGACCGCATCGGCCGCGTGCGCTGCGAGCGCCTCGCCACCGCGGTGCGCGACACGCTCGCGCGCGCCCTCGAACTTGGCGGATCGACCCTGCGGAACTTTCGCGACGCGCACGGCATGGCCGGCGCGTTCCAGTTGCAGGCGCGCGTCTACGGCCGCGACGGGCTGGGCTGCGTCCGTTGCGCCGGCACCATACAGCGCATCGTGCAGGGCCAGCGGGCGAGCTACTTCTGCCCCGGATGCCAGCGGCGATAGGCCCAATCGAGCAATCATTCGCGCTTCGCGCCGAACTCGTTGGTGAGCAGATGTTTCCGGCGGATCAGTGCAGCGCCCTTGCGCTAGCATGACCCGCCGTCCGGACCTCACGCCAAATCCTGCAGCCCATGACCCCTTCGTTCGCGATCAGCCTCGACGCCCTGAGCGGCTGGCGAACGACGCTCGCGCGGCGGCTCGACGATGTCGGGCGCTATCTGGCCGACCACGAGATGGTCGACGCGGCCGCCTCGGCGCAGTTGGGCGCGATGCGCGAGCGCCTCGCCAACGAGAAGCTCGTGGTCGCGTTCGTCGCCGAGTTCTCGCGCGGCAAGTCCGAGTTGATCAACGCGATCTTCTTCGCCGACACCGGCCGCCGCGTACTGCCGGCGACACCGGGCCGCACGACGATGTGCCCGGTTGAACTGGCGTGGGACGCGGAAGAAAGCGCCGCGTTGATGCTGCTGCCGATCGAGACCCGGCTCGAAGGGCTGTCGCTCGGTGAGCTGCGACCCCAGCGCCGCGCGTGGACCATCCGGCCGCTGCAGATCAGCGACCCAGAGCGGCTCGCCGAATCGCTTCAGGAGGTCACGCGCACGAAGTTCGTCGGCAAGGATCGCGCGCGCGAACTCGGCTTCTGGGACGACGAGCAGGTCGACGACAACCCACCCGTCGACGGCGAAGGCCGGGTCGAGGTGCCGGCCTGGCGCCACGCGCTGATCAACTATCCGCATCCGCTGCTGAAGCAAGGCCTGGTCGTGCTCGATACGCCGGGGCTGAACGCGATCGGCGCCGAGCCCGAGCTGACGCTGAGCCTGCTGCCGGCCGCGCACGCGACCGTCTTCATCCTCGGCGCCGACACCGGCGTGACCAAGTCCGACCTCGGCGTCTGGCGCGATCACCTCGGCACGCACGCGCTGTCGCGCTTCGTCGTGCTGAACAAGATCGACGCGCTGGCCGACCCGCTCGCGACAGCCGAGCAGGTCGATGCGCAGATCGCCTCGCAGTGCGCCGAGACCGCGCGCACCCTCGGCATCGGCGTCGAGCGCGTGTTCCCGCTGTCGGCCCGTCAGGCGCTTGCGGCGCGGGTCGCGAACGATGACCGGGCGCTCCTCGAAAGCCGCCTGCCGGCGCTCGAAGCCGCGCTCGGCTCCCAGCTGCTGCCGCAGCGCCGCCAGGTGCTCCAGCAGGTCGTGACCGATGGCGCCCAGCAACTGGAAAACCATGTCGCGCGGCGCCTGGGCGACCAGCGTCGCCAGCTCGCCGAGCAGATGTTCGAGCTGCGCGGACTGCGCGGCAAGAGCGGCGGCAAGCTGCGGCTGATGCTCGAGCGCATCGATGCCGAGACGACCGAATTCGAGCAATGCACGGTGCGGCTGCAGGCGCTGCGTGTCGTTCACAGCCGCATGCTGAAGGATGCGCTGGTCGGGCTGTCGTCCGATCGGCTGCGCGAAGAAGTGGCCGAGATGCAGGCGCAGATGAGCGCGTCGCTGCTGAACCTCGGTGCGAGAAAGGCCTTCGTTGCGATGTGTGCGCGGCTGCGCCTGCTGCTCGAGCAAGGCCAGAAGCGCAGCAACGAGATCCGAGACATGCTCGGTGCGTCATTCGGCAAGCTCAACGGCGAATTCGGCTTCAGCCTGGCGATGAGCAAGTCGCCCGACTTGGCGAGCTTCATCGGCGAACTCGGCGAGATCGAGACCAGCTACACGCAGTACCTCGGCCTGAGCCAGGCGCTGCGCCTGGCTCAGCCGAAGTTCATGGAGCAGTTCCGCCGCATGCTGGTTTCCAAGCTGCGTGTGGTGTTCGAGAACGCCAGCGCCGAGCTCGAACTGTGGAACAAGGCAACCTCGTCGCAGGTCGACTCGCAACTGCGCGAGCGCCGCCGCAATTTCAGGCGCCGGCGCGAATCGCTCGAGCGCGTGCAGAGCGCGGCGAGCGATCTGGAACTGCGCATCGTCGAACTCGAAGCGCAGGACGAGCGGCTGCAGGGCCTGTTGCGCCGCGCTCGCCAGCTGTTCGATGCGTTGCGCGAGCGCAGCCTTGCCGGACCGGTCGCGGGCAACGACCTGATCTCGCTGCAGTTGCCGCAGTCGCTCGAACTCGGTGCCGCGCGCCAACGTGCGCAGGCCTGACGGGCCGGCCGCGTCGTTCTCGACGCGGCTGATCGAGTGGCAGCGCACGCACGGCCGGCACACGCTGCCGTGGCAGAACACGCGCGATCCCTACCGCGTTTGGCTCTCCGAGATCATGTTGCAGCAGACCCAGGTCGCGACCGTTCTGGGCTACTACGCACGCTTCCTGCAGCGCTTTCCCGATGTCGCGGCGCTCGCCGCCGCCTCGCTCGACGACGTGTTCGCGCTCTGGAGCGGCCTGGGTTACTACAGCCGTGCGCGCAACCTGCACGCCTGCGCGCAGGCGGTCGTCGAGCGGCATGGCGGGCGCTTTCCCGGCAGCAGCGCCGAGCTGATGCAGCTGCCCGGCATCGGCCGCTCGACGGCCGCAGCGATCGCGGCGTTCTGCTTCGGCGAGCGGGTCGCGATCCTCGATGGCAACGTCAAGCGCGTGCTGACGCGCACGCTCGCGTTCGAAGGCGATCTTGCCGAGACGAGGCACGAGCGTGCGCTCTGGAACCAGGCCGGCGCGCTGCTGCCCGAACGCGAGATCGAGCGCTACACGCAAGGGCTGATGGACCTGGGCGCGACCTTGTGCAGCGCGCGCGCGCCGAGCTGCCTGCTGTGCCCCGTTCAGATCGACTGTGCCGCGGCGCGCGTCGGCACACAGGAGCGCTATCCGATCAAGACCCGCAAGCTCAAGCGCGGCACGCGCGAGCACGTGTGGCTGTGGCTGCAATGGCGCGACGCGGTCTGGCTCGCGCAGCGCCCGGCAACCGGCGTGTGGGCGGGCCTGTGGAGCCTGCCGGAGTTCGACTCGGCGCAGCGCTTCGAGACCGCGAGCGCGGCGTGGCCAGGGCGGGGCGAATCACTGCCGAGCTTCACGCACGTGCTGACGCATCTGGACTGGACGCTGCACCCGATCCGCTGGACCCTGCCCGACCGACTGGCGGCAACGCGGCGCGAGCGCATCGAGGCGC
This sequence comes from Rhizobacter sp. P5_A1, assembly GCF_056400745.1. Lineage (NCBI taxonomy): Bacteria > Pseudomonadati > Pseudomonadota > Betaproteobacteria > Burkholderiales > Sphaerotilaceae > Rhizobacter > Rhizobacter sp. P5_A1. Next base: position 42,816 of record NZ_JBFUKR010000001.1, on the reverse strand, counting down.
TGTGGCCGAGTGGCCGCTGGTTCGGCCTCGACGAAGCGCTCGCCGCCGGCCTGCCCTCGCCGCTGCGCAAACTGTTGCTGCAAGCGTCGGCCCAGCCGGTCAGCTGACGACGCCCTTGCTGCGCAGGAAGTCGTCGACGAGCTGCAGCCGCACGATCGGATCGGGCAGCTCCATCAGCTTCTGCTTCGCGGCCTGCGAGATCGGCAGAATCTCGCACCAGCGGTTCGCGACCCAGCCGGCGTCGTCGAAGCGGTAAGGCTCCAGGAACGGCGCTTCGTTCTTCGTCTGCTTCAGCGTCGCGATCGTCGTCGCCAGCGCTTTCACGGTGGCGAGCAGTGCTTCGTTCGGCGCCAGCGTCTCGTCGTCGTCGATCGCGCTGGTGCGCGCGAGCCACAGGCCGTCGGCCTGCTGCCGGCTCGCGTCGACCTTGAAGCGCTGCGTGCCGCGACACCGGACCTGCAGGATCCCCGGCCGATCGCTGTCGGCGCTGATCAGTTCGGCCTGCGTGCCGATCGGCTCGAAGCTGACAGTCTCTTCGCCCTTGCGCCGCACCTCGCCGCCGCTGCGCAGCCCGACGATGCCGAAGGGCGCACGATCGCGCAGGCAGTGCGTGATCAGGTCGAGGTAGCGCGCTTCGAAGACCGTCAGGCCGAGCAGGCCGCCGGGGAACAGCACCGCCTGCAGCGGGAACAGCGGCAACTCCTGCGCGGCCGGTTCAGCGGGCATCGAGCTCACGGTGACGGACCAGCGTTGCCGAGCGGCCGCGAAATCGCTCGGCCAGCGTCTGCGCGAAATAGACCGAGCGATGCTGACCGCCGGTGCAGCCGATCGCGACCGTCAGGTAGCTGCGCTGGTCGCTTTCGAACGCCGGCAGCCAGCGCGCGATGAAGGCCTCGATCTGGGCCAGCATCTCGCCGACCTCGGGTTGCGCGCGCAGGTAGTGGGCGACCGGCTCGTCGCGCCCGGTCAGCGGGCGCAGCTCGCGCACGTAGTGCGGGTTCGGCAGCACGCGCACATCGAACACGTAGTCGGCGTCGAGCGGCACGCCGTACTTGAACGCGAAGCTCTCGAACACCAGCGTCAGCCGGTTGCTGCCCGCGCGCACCATGTCGCGCACCCAGATGCGCAGCTGGGCCGGGCGCAGTTGGCTGGTGTCGACGACCGTGGCGACCTCGCGCAGCTCGGCGAGCAGCTCGCGTTCGAGCTCGATCGCCTCGACCAGCGCGCGGCGCGTGTCGGGCGCCGCATCACCCGGGGGATGCGCCGCGGAGTCGGCCGACAGCGGGTGCGGTCGGCGCGTCTCGGAAAAACGCCGCACCAGCGCATCGGTGCTCGCATCGAGAAACACCACCTGGATCGCGACGCCCTCGGCGCGCAGCTGCTGGATCAGCGGCAGCAGGTGCGGCAACGAGCCGGCGCTGCGCACATCGACGGCGATCGCGAGGCGCCGATCGAGCCGGTCGTGCTCGAGCCGCAGGAACTCGCGCAGCAGCTCGGGCGGCAGGTTGTCGACGCAGAAGAAGCCGGCATCCTCGAGCGCATGCAGCGCGACCGACTTGCCGGAGCCGGAGATGCCGCTGACCAGCACGACCTCGCGGGGCGAGGTCGCGCTGGTGGGGCCTTCGATCGCGTTCATGACCGCTTGCGCCCGCGTGCCGACGGCGCCGGATCGGCACCCACCGCGAGCATCTCCTGCGCGTGGGCGAGACGGGTGTTCGAGAGCCGCTCGCCACCGAGCATGCGCGCCACCTCGGCGACCCGCAGCTCGCCGCCGACCGGGTTGACCTCGCTCAGCGTCAGCCCGTCGCGCAGCTGCTTCGAGACGACGAAGTGATGGTCGGCACAGGCCGCGACCTGCGGCAGGTGCGTGACCGCGAGCACCTGCCGGTCGCGGCCGAGCTGCTTCATCAGCCGGCCGACCGTCTCGGCCACCGCGCCGCCGACGCCGGCGTCGATCTCGTCGAAGATCAGCGTCGCTGCAGCTTCGTCGCGTGCCGCGGCGCCGCGCTGCGGCTGGCTCGTCGTCACCGCGATCGCCAGCGCGATGCGCGAGAGCTCGCCGCCCGACGCGACCTTGGCCAGCGGCCGCGGTGTGCTGCCGGCGTGGCCCGCGACCAGGAACTCGGCCGACTCCATTCCGAACGACTGCGGCGCCTCCTGCCTGGATAACGCGACCTCGAAGCGGCCGCCGGCCATGCCGAGCTGCTGCATCGCCTGCGTGACCGCCTGCGCGAGCCGGGGCGCACCCGCGCGGCGTGCCGCCGAGACACGCCTGGCTTCGGCCTCGAAGGCCGCGAGCGCACGCGCGAGTTCGCGCTGCAGCGCTTCGAGATCGGCCGCGGCCTCGAGTGCGCAAAGCTCGTCCTTCCACTGCGCGAGCAGTGCGGGCAGTTCCTCGGGCGGCCGGCGGTAGCGCCGCGCCAGGCCCATCCAGGCCGAGAGCCGATCGTCCAGCGCCTGCAGCCGCTGCGGCTCGAGGTCGGTGTGGTGCAGGTAGCCGCTCAGCGTGTGCGCGGCGTCCTGCAGCTGGGCCTGCGCGCCTTGCAGCACTTCGATCGTCGACGCGAGTTGCGCGTCGAACGCGGCGACGCCTTCGAGCGCATGCAGCGCGCGGCCGGTCAGGGCATCGGCGTTGTCGTCGGCATCGCAGACGGCATCGAGCGCGCTGCGCGCGGCGTCGATCAGCGCCTGCGCGTTCGCGAGCTTCTTGTGCTCGGCTTCGAGCTCGGCCCATTCGTCGTCGCCCGGCGCGAGCTTGTCGAGTTCGCCGATCTGCCAGGCCAGGCGCTCGCGTTCGCGGTCGAGGCCGGCCTGCTGCGTGCCGGCGGCCGTCAAGGCCTCGGCGGCCTGCTTCCAGTCCGACCAGAGCACCGCGAGCGGTGCCGCGTCGACGCCGGCGAACGCATCGAGCAGCGCGCGCACCGAGGGCGCGCGCGTCAGGCTCTGCCAGGCATGCTGGCCGTGGATGTCGACGAGGTGATCGGCGGCTTCGCGCAGCTGTGCGAGTGTCGCGGCGCTGCCGTTGATCCAGGCCCGGCTCTTGCCCTGCGCATCGATCGTGCGGCGCAGCAGCAGCGTCTCGCCGGTGGCATCGAAGCCGGCTTCGTCGAGCCAGCCCGCCAGGCTCGCCGGCGCATCGAACTCGGCCCCGATCTCGGCCCGCGCCGCACCTTCGCGCACCACGCCGGCGTCGCCGCGGCTGCCGAGCGCGAGCTGCAGCGCATCGACCAGGATCGACTTGCCCGCGCCAGTCTCGCCGGTCAGCACCGAGAAGCCCGCGTCGAACTCGACTTCGAGCGCGGCGACGATCACGAAATCGCGCAAGGACAGCCGGCGCAGCATTTCAGTTCACCCCGGAGTTCCAGTGCAGCTTGCGCCGCAGCGTGGCGTAGTAGCTCCAGCCGCGCGGATGCAGGAAGCGCACCTGGCTCGCCGAGCGCCGCACGCGCACGCGGTCGCCGTGCAGCAGGCTCGCGAGCGACTGCATGTCGAAGCTGACGCTGGCATCGCGCCCGGCGACGATCTCGATGCTGATCTCGCCCGTGTCCGGCAGCACGATCGGCCGGTTCGACAGATCGTGCGGCGCGATCGGCACCAGCACCCAGCCGGCGATGCCCGGGTGCAGGATCGGCCCGCCGGCCGACAGCGCATAGGCGGTCGAACCGGTCGGCGAGCCGATGATCAGGCCATCGGAGCGGAAGTTCGCGACGAACTCGTCGGCGATGTCGACCTTCAGCTCGACCATGCTCGCGGCCGCGCCGCGGCTGACGACCACGTCGTTCATCGCGAAGCCCTCGAAGATCAGCGCGTCGTCGCGCCAGACGCCGCCTTCGAGCATCGTGCGGCGTTCTTCCTCGTAGTCGCCGGCGATCATCGGCGCGAGCGCTTCGGCGAACTGGCTGACATTGACATCGGTGATGAAGCCCAGGCGCCCCTGGTTGATGCCGACCAGCGGCGTGCCGAAGCGGGCCAGCTGGCGCGCGATGCCGAGCATCGTGCCGTCGCCGCCGACGACGATCGCGAGGTCGCAGTCGCGGCCGAGTTCGGCCACGGTCAGCGCGCCGAAACCGTCGATGCCGGTGTTCAGCGCGGTCTGCTGTTCGAGCGAGACTTCGAGGCCCTGGCGCGTCAGGAATTGGGCGATTTCCTCGAGCACATCGCGGATCCCCTGGGCCTGGTATTTGCCCACGAGCGCGGCGTGACGAAAGCGGTTGGCCATGCGCGGGATTACACCACAGCGACCCCTTTCGGCCGGCCGCCGAACACCCCTGCCCACGCCGTGCAACCTACAATCGAAACATGCTGGACGAGCGCGCGAAAACCCTGCTGAAAGCCCTGGTCGAACGCTACATCGCGGACGGTCAGCCGATCGGCTCGCGCACGCTTTCCCGCGCCAGCGGTCTCGAGCTTTCGCCGGCGACGATCCGCAACGTGATGGCCGATCTCGAAGACCTCGGTCTGATCGCGAGCCCGCACACCAGCGCTGGCCGCATCCCGACCGCGCGCGGCTACCGGCTCTTCGTCGACACGATGCTGACCGCGCAGCCCTTCGTCGGCATGGGTGCCGCGCCGCCGCAGTTGCCGCCCGACCAGCCGCAGCGCGTGATCGCGAATGCCGCGCAGCTGCTGTCGAACCTGTCGAGCTTCGTCGGCGTGATCACCGCGCCGCGCAAGGCGAGCGTGTTCCACCACATCGAGTTCATGCGCTTGAGCGAGCGGCGCGTGCTGGTGATCATGGTCGCGCCCGACGGCGATGTGCAGAACCGGGTGATCTTCACCGCGCAGGACTACACCCAGTCGCAGCTGATCGAGGCCAGCAACTACCTGACCACGAACTACCGCGGGCTGACGATCGAAGACGTGCGCGAGCGCCTGAAGACCGAGGTCGATGCGCTGCGCGGCGAGATCGCGACGCTGATGCAGGCCGCGGTCCAGGCCGGCAGCGAGGCGCACGCCGACAGCCAGGAGCAGGTCGTGATCTCCGGCGAGCGCAACCTGCTGACGGTGCAGGATTTCTCCAGCGACATGGGCAGTCTGCGCAAGCTCTTCGACGTGTTCGAGCAGAAGACCCAGCTGATGCGCCTGCTCGAAGTCAGCAGCCGTGCCGAGGGCGTGCGCATCTACATCGGCGGCGAGAGCATGGTCGTGCCGTTCGAGGAACTCTCGGTCGTCTCGGCGCCGTACGAGGTCAACGGCCAGATCGTCGGCACGCTCGGCGTGATCGGGCCGACGCGCATGGCCTACGACCGGATGATCCAGATCGTCGACATCACGTCGCGGCTGGTCAGCAACGCGCTGAGCACCAAGTAGCGGCGAGCCACGAGCCACGGGCCGCCCGCTGCCTACAATCCCCCAGCTTCGGGCCGCTAGCTCATGATGGTTAGAGCAGCAGACTCATAATCTGTTGGTGCCGTGTTCGACTCACGGGCGGCCTACCAAAATCCAGCCGATGACCGACGACCCGATCGAACGACGCCTGACCGATCTGGAGGTCAAGGCCAGCTTCGCCGAAGACCTGGTGGACCATCTGAACCGCCTGGTCGCACGCCAGCAGGACCAGATCGACTGGCTGCTGCGCGAGGTCGCCGTCTTGCGCCAGCAGGCGCCGACCGCTGAGACCAACGCAACGCGCGACCCGCGCGACGAATTGCCGCCGCACTATTGACACGTGCGCCGCGGCTGCGCCAGGAAGACGGGCGAAAACATCTTCGCAAAAATCTTGGCAAAAGAGGAATAAATATCTTTTAAATCAATGAACTATGCATGCCTGAATGTTGGCAAAATGGTTCTGCATGTGCGACTCGCCTCACCAGTTCGAGCCGCTGCTTCCATCCACCCGGCAGCAGGGGCCGTTGCTCGCCAAGGCGCATGACCTCGCGCGGGCGGCCACCCAGCTGGCCGGCCAATCCATCGCGCCGGAGCTGCGTGTGCTGCTGCGCGGCATGAACTCGTACTACACGAACCGCATCGAGGGCCAGCACACGCGCCCGCACGAGATCGAACAGGCACTGCGCAAGGACTTCTCCCACGACAAGAATCTCGCAGCCCGCCAACGCCTCGCCGTGGCCCACATCGAGGCGGAGACGGCGATCGAGCAGCGCTATGTCGGCGATGCCGGCGCCGAGCGTCTCTACAGCGTCGGCGCCGTGTGCGATCTGCACCGCGAGCTGTTCGCGCGTCTGCCGGCGCATGATCTCGCCACACCTGAAGGCGAACCGATCGTGGCGGGCGAACTGCGTCCGCGTGATGTGCGGGTCGGCGAGCATGTTGCGCCGTCCCACGCGAGCCTCGATGCGCTGCTCGAACGCTGGGCCGCGTTCTATCGCGGCGTGCGTCGCGGCGAGGCGTCGCTGGTCGCGTTGGCGGCGGCGCACCAGCGGCTCGGCTGGGTCCATCCGTTCATCGACGGCAATGGCCGCGTGATGCGGCTGCACACCCACGCCATGCTGAATGCACTCGGCTACACGAACGGGCTGTGGTCACCGCTGCGCGGCTTCGCGCGCTCCACCGAGCGCTACTACGCGCTGCTGGCCGACGCGGATGCGCCGCGCCGCAGCGATCTCGATGGTCGCGGCAACCTGAGCGAGCAGGCGCTGGTCGCATGGATCGACTACGTGCTCGATGTCTGTCTCGATCAGGTCCGCTTCATGACGGGCCTGCTCGATCTCGCGGCCATGGAGCGCCGCATCGCGGCCTGCCTCGCGTTCGAGGAGCAGACCCTGCGATCGGGTGTGCGCCGCGAGGCGCTGCGTCCATTGCATTACTTGTTCCTGACCGGCGGCGAGCTCGAGCGGGGCGAGTTCAAGGCGATGACCGGCCTGGGCGATCGCACGGCCGTTTCGGCATTGACGGCGCTGGTCAAGCGCGGCTTGCTGAAGTCCGACACGCCGCAGGGCAAGCTGCGCTTCGGGTTGCCGCTGCATGCGCTGCGCTTCTACTTTCCGGCGCTGTGGCCGGAGGCCGAGGCCGACGCCGAAGGCCATTGAGGCCTCGTCGGCTCAGCCCCACACCTCCCACACCGTCGCCCTGACCGCATCGACCGTCGCCGCGCGCCGGCCATCGGCTGCGGCGACCCAGCACAGCCAGGTGTGCGAGCGCCAGCCGTTCCAGATTTTCAACTCGCCGTTGCGCTCGGCCTGCGCCGCCTGGTCAAGGCGCAGCAGCCCGGCGCCCATGCCGCTGGCGACCATGCTGCGCACACCGCTTTCGCTGTCGGCGGTCTGGCCCGGACGGTACTCCCGGCCGGCCGACACGAACAGCGCTTCGACATGCGCGCGCAGGATGCACGAAGGCGGCGTGCCGACCCAGGGCAGCGCGGTCAGCTCGGCCAGCGTGATGTCGCTGTGCGGCGTCGCGGCGGGCAGCGTCACGACCAGGTCTACCGCGCCGAGCCGGCGCAGCTCCAGGCCTTCGACCGCCTCGCTGTCGCTGAGCACATAGGCACAGTCCAATTCGCCGTTCTGCACCGCTGCCAGCGTCTGGTACGACAGTCCCTGGCGCAGCTGCAGCGTGACGTGCGGGTGCCGCTCGGCGAGCTTGACCAGCACCTCTCCGAGCCGCAGCGCGACCGGATCGACGACGGTGCCGAAGCGCACGACGCCTTGCGCGACGCCGCGCAACTGCTCGGCGGCCGAGCGCAGCCGCGTCGCCGACGCCAAGGTGCGCTCGGCTTCCTCGAGCAGGCGCTGGCCGGCCTCGGTCAGCGCCATGCCGCGCGGCGTGCGCTCGAAGAGCTTGACGCCGAGTTCGTCCTCCAGCGCCTTCAGCTGCGCGCTGACCGCGGGCGCGCTGGTGAACACTCGCTCGGCGGCGCGGGTCAGGCTGCCCTCCTGCGCGATCGCGACGAAGGTCTTCAGTTGATAGAGCTCCATGGCGCCGATTCTGGGCGCTGCGCGTGCGCCTGTCCGTTCGCAAATCCTGAGACCCGGCTCCAAAGATGCGAATGGCGCTGCCGCAGCCGGGCGCCGATGCTTCGCCGCATTCATTGTCTGCGGAGCTTGTTGCATGTTCACGAAGCCACGCGCGCTCGGCGCTGCCGCGCTGCTGCTCGCCACCTCCGGCTGGGGTGCGATGTTCCTGGTCAGCAAGGGCGCGCTGCACGAGGTCGATCCGGTCTGGTTCACGCTGATCCGCTACAGCCTTTCGGCCCTGGTGTTCGTCGCGCTGCTGGCACCGCGTGGCGCGGTGCCGTGGCGCAAGCTGCGCGTGCATGCGGCGCCGCTGGCGCTGCGCGGCGTCGCCGGCTTCGGCGTCTTCAGCGTGATGCTGCTGATCGGGCTGGCGCACTCGCTGCCGTCGCACGGCGCGGTCATCATCGCGACGACGCCAATGACCACGCAGCTGCTGCGCTGGACGCTCGATGGCGTGCGGCCGACGCGCGCGACGCTGCTGACCAGTGCGCTGGCGCTCGCCGGCGTGGTCGTCGTCTCGGGCGTGCTCTCGAACGACCACACGGGCGCACCGACCGGCTTCGGCGATGCGATCGCATTCGTCGGCACGCTCGGCTGGATCGCGTACACGCGCGGCACCGCGCGTTTCGCCGCGCTCGACGTGCTCGAATACACCGCGCTGACGGTGCTCGCGTCGTGGCCGCTGCTGCTGCTCGGCGCGGTGCTCGCGACGATCCTCGGTCTGGCCCACGCGCCGAGCGCGGCCGGCCTCGCGCTGTCATGGCATGCGCTGCTGTATGTCGGCCTGGTGTCCTCGGCGATCGCGGTGCTGGCCTTCAACTACGGCGTGCGCGCGCTCGGCGCCGCCACGGCGACTGCCTTCCTGAATTTCGTGCCGATCTCGGCGCTGCTGCTCAGCGTTGCGCTCGGCAAGCTGCCCTCGGCCAATGAACTCGTCGGCATCGCGATGGTGGTCGGCGCGCTGCTGATCCACACGGCGAAGAGCGCTTCGGGGTATGGTGCTGTCCGCACCGTCGCCCCCATCCACCCGAACCCGAACGCCTGCCGCGTCAGCCCATGAGTCATCTCTTCACACCCTTGCAGATCGGCCCGCTGCGGATCGACAACCGCATCGTGATCGCGCCGATGTGTCAGTACTCGGCGAACGAAGGCACGCCGATGGACTGGCACATGATCCACCTCGGCCACCTCGCGCTCTCGGGCGCCGGCATGCTGATCGTCGAAGCGACCGCGGTGCTGCCCGAGGGGCGCATCACGGCCGGCGATCTGGGCCTGTACTCGGACGCGAACGAGGCCGGCATCGCGCGCGTGCTGGCCGCGATGCGCGCGCATGCGCCGATCAAGGTCGCGCTGCAGCTCGCGCACGCCGGCCGCAAGGCCTCGAGCCGCGCGCCCTGGGAGGGCGGGGCGCAGATCCGCCTCGGCGAGCCCGGCGCCTGGCAGGCCGTGGCGCCGTCGGCGCTGCCGCACGCGTCGACCGAGGATGCACCGCTGGCGCTCGACGCCGCCGGCCTGGCACGCGTGCGCCAGGGCTTCGTCGACGCGACCCGCCGCGCCGCGCGGCTCGGGCTGGACGGCATCGAGATCCACGGCGCGCACGGCTACCTGCTGCACCAGTTCCTGTCGCCGATCGCGAACCAGCGCGGCGACGAATACGGCGGCAGCCTCGAGAACCGGATGCGCTTCCCGCTCGAGATCTTCGACCTCGTGCGCGAGGCCTTCCCGGCCGACCGGCCGGTCTGGATGCGCATCTCCGCGACCGACTGGGTGCCCGGCGGCTGGGACATCGACGGCACCGTCGCGCTCTCGCAGGCGCTCAAACGCCGCGGCTGCGCGGCGATCCACGTGACGACCGGCGGGGTCTCGCCGCAGCAGGCGATCAAGCTCGGCCCGGGCTACCAGGTGCCGTACGCACAGCGCGTGAAGGCCGAGGTCGGCCTGCCGACGATCGCGGTCGGGCTGATCACCGAGCCCGAGCAGGCCGAGGCGATCATCGCCAACGGCGAAGCCGACGCGGTGTCGCTGGCGCGCGCGATGCTCTACGACCCGCGCTGGCCCTGGCACGCGGCGGCCAGGCTCGGCGCGAAAGTCGACGCGCCGCCGCAGTACTGGCGCTCGCAGCCGCGCGAGTTCAAGGACCTGTTCGAGAACGCGCGCTTCGGCGCGCGCTGAGCGAGCGGCGCTGCGCTGCGGCACGTCACTCGAGCGCGATCGCACCCGCGAGGTGCGAGGCCACGGTCGAGATGCGCCGCAGATGGCGTGACTCGGGGTGCGTCAGCAGCCAGAGCTGAGTCTCGCACTCGTCGAGCGGCGCGCTGATCGCAACCAGGTCGCTGCGGCCGCGCGCGAGGAACAGCGGCACGATGCCAATCCCGAGCCCGGCGACGATCCCGTCGAGCACCGACAGGATGCTGTTCGTCAGCATCCGCGGCACCACCTGCGGCAGGTGCCGGCGCCGCCAGCGTACGGACGGGTGCTCGGGCAGCGCGTCGTCGACCGCAATCCATGCTGCGCTCGCGAGATCCAACGCAGGCGCCTTGCGCCGGCCGCCCGGTCTGGCCGCATGCACCGCGACGCGAATCGGCCCGAGCTGTCGCCCGACCAGATGCGGCGGTGGGCGCTTCGTCGCGCGGATCGCGATGTCGGCCTCCCGCTGACTCAGGTTCGCGAGTTCGTTGCCGGCGTTGATCTCGAGCTGCAGCCGCGCGTGCAGCGTGGTCAACTCGCGCAGGGCCGGCAGCAGCAGGCCGTGCACGACCGTGTCGGTCGTGCTGATCCGCACCGTGCCGCTGACCGTGCCACGCTCCAGCTGCGCGGCCCCGCGGGCGGCCTCGAGCTCGGCCTCGATGCGCTCGGCGTGCTGCGCCAGTCGCAGGCCGAGCTCGGTCGCGCGGTAGCCGCTGCGCGAGCGCTCGAAGAGCCGCTGACCCAGCGCCTTCTCGGCGCGCTGGACAGTGCGAAAGACGGTCGAGCCGTCCACGCCGAGCAGCTGGCCCGCGCCCGCAAGGTTGCCGGCGCGCAGCAGCGCAAGCACCACGCCGAGCTCGGCGGGCCCAAGGCGAGATTGCATCAGTGCATTCATTGCTTGCTCGAGTGCCTATTTCAATGGCGATGATGCAATCATAAAGTCGCTTCACCCGCAACCCGTTGAACCCGAGGAACCCGTGATGAAGCTCTACTTCTCCCCCGCCGCCTGCTCGCTCGCCGTCCACATCGCGCTGCGCGAGGCCGGCCTGCCATTCGAGCTCGTGAAGGTCGATCTCGCGACGCACACGCTCGCCGACGGCAGCGACTACCGGCGCGTCTCGCCGCGCGGCTACGTGCCCTTGCTCGAGTTCGACGACGGCACGCGCCACACCGAAGCGGCCGCGCTGCTGCAGTACGTCGCCGACCGCGAAGCGTCGCTGGCGCTGATCGGCGCTCCCGGCAGCCCACGCCGCCAGCGCGTGACCGAGTGGCTGACCTTCATCAGCAGCGAGCTGCACAAGGGCTTCAGCCCGTGGCTCTGGCACCGGGAAACGGCCGACTCGACGCGCGCCGCGGTGAAGGCCAGGCTCGCGCTTCGCTTCGCCGAGCTCGACCGCCACTTCGAGGCGCACGAGCACCTGAGCGACGGCTTCAGCGTCGCCGATGCTTATGCGTTCACGATCCTGAACTGGGCCGGCCTGCTCGGCATGTCGCTGGCGGCGTATCCGCAGCTGCAGGCCTACCTCGCCCGCATCGCCGCGCGCCCACAGGTGCAGGCCGCAATGCGCGCCGAGGGACTGCTCAAGTGACTGCGCCGCGGCTGACGCTGGTCTCGCATGCGCTGTGTCCGTACGTGCAGCGTGCCGCGATCGTGCTCGCGGAGAAGGGCGCGTCGTTCGAGCGCCGCGAGGTCGATCTTGCGAACAAGCCGGACTGGTTCGGTGCCATCTCGCCGCTCGGCAAGACGCCGGTGCTGCTGGTCGATGGCACGCCGGTCTTCGAGTCCGCCGTGATCTGCGAGTACCTCGACGAGACGATCGCGCCGCGCCTGCACCCGGCCGATCCGCTGCGGCGCGCGCAGCATCGCGCGTGGATCGAATTCGCGTCGGCGCTGCTCGGCGACATCGCCGGCTTCTACAAGGCGCCCGACGCTGCGGCGCTGGCCGCATGCCGCGATCGACTCGCCGCGCGCTTCGCGCGCATCGAAGCCGCGCTGTCGGGCGACCCGTTCTTCGGCGGTGCGGCGTTCGGTCTCGTCGACGCTGCGTTCGCGCCGGTGTTCCGGTACTTCGACGTGATCGATCCGCTGCGCGACTTCGGCATCTTCGACGGCGCGCCGCGGGTTCGCGGGTGGCGGGGCGTTCTTGCGCAACGCCCGTCGGTCATCGGCGCCGCCGCCGCGGACTATCCGCAGCGGCTGCGCACGTTTCTCGCGGAGCGGCGATCGGCGCTGTCGCATGCGCTCTTCTGTTGAACGGGGTTCGGCCCGCTATGCTTCGCGGCTGGCGCGCCGGCACGATCCCTGCGTCGGGCGGCGAGACACGCGCATCCAACCATCCTCGGAGATTCTCTCGATGAAATCGTCGTTCTCGACCGCCCGACTCGCCGCCCTCGCGCTCGCCGCACTGACGACGCTGGCCGCGCAAGCCCAGCTCAAGATCGGCGTGATCGCCTCGGCGACCGGCCCGACCGCGGCGGTCGGGATCCCGCAGAAGAACAGCGCGGCGCTGCTGCCGAAGAAGATCGGCAATCTCGATGTCGAGTACACGGTGCTCGACGACGCCTCCGATTCGACCCAGACCGTCGCGCTGCTGAAGAAGCTGCTGATCGACAAGGTCGACGCGATCATCGGGCCCTCGGGCTCGCCGAACTCGATGGCGGCGCTGCAGTTCATCTCCGAGGCGAAGACGCCGATGCTCGCGCCGGTCGGCACGACCGCGGTCGTGTTGCCGATGGACGAGCAGAAGCGCTGGGTCTTCAAGACGACGCAGAACGACAGCCTGATCTGCGAGGCGCTGGTCGCGCACATGGTCAAGAAGGGTGTCAGGACGGTCGGCTTCATCGGCTTCGGCGATGCCTATGGCGAATCCTGGTACCGCGTGTTCGTGCCGATGATCGAGAAGGCCGGCATCAAGCTGATCGCGAACGAGCGCTTCCAGCGCAGCGACCAGAGCGTGATCGGCCAGGCGACGAAGATCGCGGCCGCGAACCCCGACGCCGTGCTGATCGGCGCCGCCGGCGGCCCGACCGTGCTGCCGCACACGACGCTGGTCGAGCGCGGCTACAAGGGGCAGATCTACCAGACCCACGGCGCCGCGACACCGGACTTCGTGCGTCTGGGCGGCAAGGCGGTCGACGGCGCGGTGATGGCGGCGAGCCTGATGCTCGTGCTCGGCGAGGTGCCCGACAGCAATCCGTCGAAGAAGGTCGCGCTCGACTACATCGGCGCGTACGAGAAGCTCTACGGCACGAAGCCGGCGACCTTCGGCGCGAATGTGTTCGATGCCGGCCTGCTGCTGCAGCGCGCGGTGCCCGAGGCGCTTCGGCGCGGCCAGCCCGGCACCGAGGCGTTCCGCGCCGCGTTGCGCGACGCGCTGGAGTCCACGCGCGAGCTGGTCGGCACGCAGGGCGTCTACAACATGTCGGCCGCGGATCACTCGGGCTTCGACAAGCGCGGCCGCGAGCTGATGCAGTTGACGAACGGCGCGTGGCGCCTCATTCCCGAGTAAGCCGGAACGCCTAACCGTGCAGCCGGCTGTGCCGCGGCACGCTGGCGAGCAGGAACTCCATCTGGTCGGCCAGGATGCGGCGGCCGCGCAGGATCATGTCCTCGTGCAGGTTCGGCACGTAGGGCAGGTACATCAGCGACATGCTGAGCTCTTCGGGCAGGCGGTTGCCCTTGTGCCCGTTGCACGGCCGGCAGGCGGTGATGCAGTTCATCCAGGTGTCGTGCCCGCCGCGCGAGGTCGGCACGATGTGCTCGCGGGTCAGGTCTTCGAAATGGAAGCGGTGGCCGCAATACGCGCAGATGCCGCGGTCGCGCGCGAACAGCTTCGGGTTCGACAGCGCCGGCGTCTGGCGCCAGGCCCGGCTCGGCACCGAGCCCTTCACCGCGATGATCGGATGGACCTCGATGCGCGACTGCAACCCGGTGCGCCGCTGCGTGCCGCCGCGCAGCACGAAGAAGGCATCGCCGAGTGTCCAGGCGACGCCGTCGCTCGCGTAGATCACGGCCGCTTCCTTGGCCGAAATCCAGGCCTGCGGACGACCGGAAATGTCGAGTTGCAGTACTTCCATGAGGTTTCGAGCGTAATGCATCGGCGGGTGTTCCCTCAACCCCCGATCATGCGCCACCCGGCGGCCCGCGCCGGAGTGTCTCGAATTCGCCGCGCCGCGTCATCGGCGCGTCATGTTCGACCCGGATGTCAGGCCGGATACAGGCCGCGCTCGCGCGCCATCAGCCGGGTCAGCCCGAGCAGCGCGCCGATGTTCGGCATCGCGATGCCCAGCCGCGTGCCGATCTCGTGCACCGCGCCGACGAGCGCGTCGATCTCGAGCGGCCGGCCGGCCAGCGAATCCTGCAGCATCGAGGTCTTGAACGCGCCGAGCTGGCGCGCGACCGCCATGCGTTCGTCGCCCGACTGCGTGATCGTGCAGCCGATCTGCGCGCCGATGCGCGCCGCCTCTTCCATCGTGCCGAGCATGAAGGCGAGCACCAGCGGGTCGTCGATGATGTGGTGGCTCTCGGCGCCGGTCAGCGCCGACACCGGGTTCATCGTCATGTTGCCCCAGAGCTTGTACCAAATCTCGCGGCGGACATCGGTGCTGGCCTCGGTCTGGAAGCCGGCCTGCGCGAGTGCCGCGCTGACCGCGTCGGCGCGCGCCGAGCGCCCGCCGGCCGGCTCGCCGACGATCAGCCGGTCGCCGAAGCCGTGCCGGATCAGCGCCGGCTCCGGGCTCGAGCAGGTCAGGTGGACGACGCAGCCGAGCACGCGCTCGAGCGGCAGCAGCGCGGCGATGCGGCCGTCGGGGTCGACGCTGGCGAGCCTGCGGTCGGCGAGTGCGACGCCCGCCGGCGCGGCCTGCAGAAACCACCACGGCACGCCGTTCATCGCCGGCATCACGATCGTCTCGGCGCCGAGCAGCGGCTGCATCGACGCGGCGGCCGCGGCGAGCGCCGGGCCCTTCAGCGCGGCGATCACGAGGTCTTGCGCGCCGAGCGCGGCGGCGTCGTCGCTGGCGGCGATCCGCACGCTCGTCTGCTGGCCGGCCATCACCAGACGCAGCCCGCGGTCGCGCAGCGCCGTGAGCGTTGCGCCGCGCGCGAGTGCGCTGACTTGATGCCCGGCCGCCGAGAGTCGCGCGGCCATCAAGCCGCCGACGGCGCCCAAACCCACCACTGCGATCTTCATCGATGACCTCGGCGCGCTGGCCGCCTGTTGCGTGGCCGGAGATGGTAGCAACGGCGCCGTGGGGGACGCGCTTTTCGGGTTAACCCTCGAGACCGGGGTGCGGCCGCGCCGGCTTCTAGGCACGGCAGCCTAGAAAAACAGCGGAAATCGACGCCGGGACACGCCACGGTCATTCAATCCTCTGCAAAATAGCACGATCGTTCGTTTTAATGTCCAGCCTCGCTGGCCGCACGCCAAAGTGACCGACCCGACGCTCCTGCACGAAGAACCCCAGCGCGACGCCGCTGCCCCTGCCGCGAGCGCCTCGCGCCCGCTGATGAAGGGGCGGCAAACACGCGCGGCGATC
Source organism: Rhizobacter sp. P5_A1 (assembly GCF_056400745.1). NCBI lineage: Bacteria > Pseudomonadati > Pseudomonadota > Betaproteobacteria > Burkholderiales > Sphaerotilaceae > Rhizobacter > Rhizobacter sp. P5_A1. The sequence continues at coordinate 27,181 of NZ_JBFUKR010000001.1, read as the reverse complement.
CTCGACGCGGCGCTCGCGCTCGCCTCGCAGATGGGGCTCGAGGGGCTCTCGATCGGCGCGCTGGCCGAGGTCACGCAGATGAGCAAGTCGGGGGTGTTCGCGCACTTCGGCTCGCGCGAGGAACTGCAGATCTCGGTCGTGCGCGAGTACCACGCGAAGTTCGAGGAAGAGATCTTCGTGCCTTCGATGAAGGCGCCGCGCGGCCTGCCGCGGCTGCGCGCGATGTACGACCGCTGGTTCAAGCGCGTCTCGGTCGAGATCGACGCGGGTTGCATCTACATCAGCGGCGCGGTCGAGTTCGACGACCGGCCCGGTCCGGTGCGCGACGCGCTCGTCAGCATGGTGCAGACCTGGCACGCGGCGCTCGTGCGCGCGATCCGCCTCGCGATCGACGAAGGCCACCTGCGCGCCGACACCGACCCGCAGCAGATGCTGTTCGAGATCCACGGCCTGGTCCTCGCGCTGCACCACGACGCGCGCTTCCTGCGTCGCCCGGGCGCCGATGCGCGTGCCCGCGCCGGCTTCGAGAACGTGCTGTCGCACTACATCGCGGCGCCCGCCGCGGCCGCGCCGCCGGCGCGCCGCAAGCGCAGCGCCGCATCCACTTGATCCGATTTCACCCTCCAGGAGTTTCCATGCCCCAATACACGCCGCCGTTGCGCGACATGCAGTTCGTGATGCACGAAGTGCTCCAGGTCGTCAATGAACTGAAGGCGCTGCCCGCGCACGCCGACATCGACGTCGACACGATCAACGCGGTGATCGAGGAAGGCGGCAAGTTCGCCGCCAACGTGCTCGCGCCGATCAACCAGGGCGGCGACGAAGAAGGCTGCGTGCTCGACAAGAGCACCCACGAGGTCAAGGCGCCGACCGGCTTCAAGGCCGCCTATGCGACCTACGTCGAAGGCGGCTGGCCGGCGTTGAGCTGCGACCCGGCGTTCGGCGGCCAGGGCCTGCCGCACATCGTGAACCAGGCGATGTACGAGATGATGAACTCGGCGAACCAGGCCTGGACGATGTACCCCGGCCTCTCGCACGGCGCCTACGAGGCGCTGCACGCGCACGGCTCCGACGCGCAGAAGGCGACCTACCTGCCCAAGCTCACCAGCGGCCACTGGACCGGCACGATGTGCCTGACCGAATCGCACTGCGGGACCGACCTCGGCCTGCTGCGCACAAAGGCCGAACCCCAGCCCGACGGCAGCTACAAGCTGACCGGCAACAAGATCTTCATCTCGGCCGGCGAACACGATCTGGCCGAAAACATCATCCACCTGGTGCTGGCGCGCCTGCCCGATGCGCCGAGCGGCTCGAAAGGCATCTCGCTGTTCGTCGTGCCGAAGTTCCTCGTCAATGCCGATGGCTCGCTCGGCAGCCGCAACCCGATCTTCTGCGGCGGCCTCGAGCACAAGATGGGCATCCACGGCAACGCGACCGCGCAGCTGAACCTCGATGGCGCGGTCGGCACGCTGGTCGGCCAGCCGAACAAGGGCCTCGCGGCGATGTTCGTGATGATGAACGCGGCACGGCTCGGTGTCGGCATGCAGTCGCTGGGGCTGACCGAGGTCGCGTACCAGAACGCCGTGGCCTACGCGAAAGACCGCATCCAGATGCGCTCGCTGTCGGGCGTGAAGAACCCCGACAAGCCGGCCGACACGATCATCCATCACCCCGACGTGCGCAAGATGCTGCTGACCGCGCGCGCCTATGCCGAGGGCGCGCGCGCACTGGCGATGTGGACGACGCTGCAGCTCGACAAGGAACTCGCGAGCGACGACGCAGACGTGCGCGCCGAATGCGCCGACCTGGTCGCGCTGGTCACGCCGATCGTCAAGGCCTTCTTCACCGACAACGCCTGGATCGCGACCTCGCACTGCATGCAGGTCTTCGGCGGCCACGGCTACATCCGCGAGTGGGGCATGGAGCAGTTCGTGCGCGATGCGCGCATCAACATGATCTACGAGGGCACGAACACGATCCAGTCGCTCGACCTGCTGGGCCGCAAGGTGCTCGGCGACAACGGCGCGAAGCTGAAGAAGTTCGGCAAGCTGGTCGCGCAGTTCGTCGAGGACGAAGGCACCAGCGAAGAGATGCAGGAGTTCGTCAACCCGCTCGCCGACCTCGGCGACAAGGTCACGAAGCTGACGACCGAGATCGGCATGAAGGCCTTCAAGAACCCCGACGAGGTCGGCGCCGCGGCGGTCGACTACCTGCGCGTCTGCGGCCACCTGGTGTTCGCGTACTTCTGGGCCCGCATGGCCAAGGTCGCGCTCGCGAAGCTCGACGGCGGCGATCCGTTCTACCGGGCCAAGCTGACGACCGCGCGCTTCTATTTCGCGAAGCTGCTGCCCGAGACCGCGATGCTGATCCGCAGCGCGCGTGCCGGCTCGGCGCCGCTGATGGAGATGGACGAGGCGCTGTTCTGACCGGCCGCGCGGTCGATACCCAGGGAGACGACACACCATGATGCATCGCACCCGCCACCGCGGCACCGCTTTGAGCCTGTGCCTGTGCCTTTGCCTGTTCGCGTCGCTGGCCCAGGCGCAGGCCACACCGGTCGGCCTGTGGAAGACGATCGACGACGAGTCGAAGCAGGAGAAGTCTCTCGTGCGCCTCAGCGAAGCCGGCGGGGTCGTGACGGGCAAGGTCGAGAAGGTGCTGGACCCGACGAAGCAGAACGATGTCTGCGACAAGTGCGCCGACGAGCGCAAGGGCAAGCCCATCGTCGGCATGACCATCGTCCGCAACGCCAGGCCGGACGCCGACGACAAGGCGCTGTGGACCGGCGGCGACATCACCGATCCGAACAACGGCAAGACCTACAAGCTGCGCCTGAAGCCGATCGATGGCGGCAAGGCGCTCGAGGTGCGCGGCTACATCGGCCCGTTCTACCGCAACCAGACGTGGATCCGCGTTGAATGACAGTGGCCCCGAGTTTTCGTAATCAAGGAGTGAAGATGAACCGATTCCCCGTGCGCAAGGTCGCTGTCCTCGGTGCCGGCGTGATGGGCGCGCAGATCGCCGCCCACCTCGTCAACTGCAAGGTGCCCGTGATCCTGTTCGATCTGCCGGCCAAGGAAGGGCCGAAGAACGGCATCGTCACGAAGGCGATCGAAGGCCTGAAGAAGCTGAAGCCGGCGCCGCTCGGCATCAACGACGACGCGGCGCTGATCCAGGCGGCGAACTACGAGGAGCACCTCGAGCTGCTCCAGGAATGCGACCTGGTGATCGAGGCGATCGCCGAGCGCATGGACTGGAAGCTGGCGCTCTACCAGAAGATTGCGCCGGCGCTGGCGCCGCACGCGATCGTCGCGAGCAACACCTCGGGGCTGTCGATCACGAAGCTCTCCGAGGTGCTGCCCGAAGAGATCAGGCCGCGCTTCTGCGGCATCCACTTTTTCAACCCGCCGCGCTACATGGCGCTGGTCGAGCTGATCGCCACCAAGACGACGCAGCCCGAAGTCGTCGACCAGCTCGAGGCCTTCGTGACGACCGCGCTCGGCAAGAACGTCGTGCGCGCAATCGACACGCCGAACTTCGTCGCGAACCGCGTCGGCATCGCCGGCATGCTCGCGACGATGAAGGAGGCCGAGACCTTCGGCCTGAGCTACGACGTCGTCGACGACCTGACCGGCAAGAAGCTCGGCCGCGCGAGCAGCGGCACCTTCCGCACCGCCGACGTCGTCGGCCTCGACACGATGTCGCACGTCATCAAGACGCTGCAGGACAACCTCCAGAGCGATCCGTTCTTCGCCAGCTACGCGACGCCGAAGGTGCTCGCGATGCTGATCGAGCGCGGCGCGCTGGGCCAGAAGACCGGCGCCGGCTTCTACAAGAAGGTGGGCAGGGACATCCTGCGCCTGGACCCGACCAGCGGCGAATACGTTGCCGGCGGCGGCAAGGCCGACGAGATCGTCGCGCGCATCCTGAAGAAGGCACCGGCCGAGCGGCTGAAGCTGCTGCGCGAATCGAAGAACCCGCAAGCTGCATTCCTGTGGGCGATCCTGCGCGACAGCTTCCACTATGCGGCCGTGCACCTGGCCGACATCGCCGAGAGCGCGCGCGACATCGACTTCGCGATGCGCTGGGGCTTCGGCGTCAGCCAGGGTCCGTTCGAGCTCTGGCAGGCCGCGGGCTGGACGCAGGTCGCGCAGTGGGTCAAGGAAGACATCGATGCGGGCAAGGCGCTGAGCAGCGCGCCGCTGCCGGCCTGGGTGTTCGAGGGGCCGGTCGCCGAGAGCGGCGGCGTGCACCGTGCCGAGGGCTCGTGGAGCGCAGCGCACGCGCGCTGGGTCGCGCCGAGCACGCTGCCGGTGTACCAGCGCCAGGCCTTCCGCGAATCGGTGCTCGGTTCGGGCGCCGCGGCGCCGTTGAAGTCGGGCACCGAGGAGTTCAGGAACGACGAAGTCCGCGTCTGGACCCTCGATGGCGAGGTGCTGATCGCCAGCATCACCGCGAAGCTGCACCTGATCAGCCCGCTCGTCACCGAAGGGCTGCTCAAGGCCGTCGAGATCGCCGAGGCGAAGTACAAGGGCCTGGTGATCTGGTCGCCCGACGATGTGTTCTCGGCCGGCGCAAATCTCGAGGCGCTGATGCCGGTCTTCATGAAGAGCGGCGGCAAGGGCATCCTGCCCGAGGAGAAGAAGCTGCAGGACGCGATGCTGCGCATCCGCTACGCGAGCGTGCCGGTCGTCTCGGCGATCCGCGGCATCGCGCTCGGCGGCGGCTGCGAGCTGGCGGTGTACTCGGCGAAGCGCGTCGCGGCGATGGAGAGCTACCTGGGCCTGGTCGAGGTCGGCGTCGGGCTGATCCCGGGCGGCGGCGGCCTGACCTACATCGCGCGGCGTGCGGCCGAGATGGCGAGCGCGGGCAATGCCAACGCCGACATCTTCAAGTTCCTGTCCGATGGTTTCACGAACGCGGCGATGGCCAAGGTCGGCACCAGCGCGATCGAGTCGCGCAAGTTCGGCTACCTGCTGTGGAGCGACGTGATCGTGCCGCACAAGGACGAGCTGCTGTTCGTCGCCAGCCAGCAGGCGAAGGCGATGTACGAGAGCGGCTACCGCGCGCCGGCGCGCACGCTGTTCCCGGTCGCCGGGCGCAATGCGATCGCGACGATCAAGGCCCAGCTCGCGAACATGCGCGACGGCGGCTTCATCAGCGCGCACGACTTCCACATCTCGGCGCTGATCGCCGACGTGGTCTGCGGCGGCGATGTCGACGCCGGCTCGCTGGTCAGCGAGGAGTACCTGATGGCGCTCGAGCGCAAGCACTTCTGCGGCCTGCTCGACCACCCGAAGACCCAAGAAAGAATCATGGGCATGCTGCAGACCGGCAAGCCGGTCCGCAACTGAACGCGAAGAGGACCAGAACATGAGCAAGCAAGTTCAAGAGGCGTACATCGTTGCCGCCACCCGCACGCCGATCGGCCGATCGGGCCGCGGCTACTTCAAGAACACCCGACCCGACGATCTGCTCGTCGCCGCGATCAAGAGCGCGATGCGGCAGGTGCCGTCGCTCGACCCCAAGGCGATCGAGGACGCGATCATCGGCTGCTCGTTCCCCGAAGGCGAACAGGGCATGAACATGGCGCGCGTCGCGGTGGCGCTCGCGTTTTCGAATCCGATCGGCGGCGTGACCGTGAACCGCTTCTGCGCCTCCGGCCTGACCGCGATCCAGATGGCCGCCGACCGCATCCGCGTCGGCGAGGCCGACGTGATGATCGCCGGCGGCGCCGAATCGATGAGCCTGGTGCCGATGGGCGGCAACAAGCCCTCGTTCAACCCGGCCATCTTCGAGAACGACGAGAACGTCGGCATCGCGTACGGCATGGGCATCACGGCCGAGAAGGTCGCCGCGCAATGGAAGGTCTCGCGCGAAGCGCAGGACGCGTTCGCGCTCGAATCGCACCTGCGCGCGCTGCGCGCGCAGGCGGCGGGCGAGTTCACCGACGAGATGACGCCGATCGACGTCGTCTCGCGCTTCCCGAACCTGGCGACCGGTGAGCAAGGCGTGAAGACGCGCACCGTGAACCTCGACGAAGGCCCGCGCCCCGACACCTCGCTCGAAGGCCTCGCCAAGCTGAAGCCGGTGTTCGCGGCCAAGGGCAGCGTCACGGCCGGCAACAGCTCGCAGACCAGCGACGGCGCCGGCGCGTTGATCCTGGCGAGCGAGAAGGCGGTCAAGCAATTCGGCTTGACGCCGCTCGCGCGCTTCGTCAGCTTTGCCGCACGCGGCGTGCCGCCAGAGATCATGGGCATCGGCCCGATCGAAGCCATCCCGGCCGCGCTGCGCTACGCGAACCTCAAGCTCGACGACATGGGCTGGATTGAGCTGAACGAGGCCTTCGCGGCGCAATCCCTCGCGGTCATCAACAGCGTCGGGCTCGATCCGGCGAAGGTGAACCCGATGGGCGGCGCGATCGCCCTCGGGCACCCCCTCGGCGCCACCGGCGCGATCCGCGCCGCGACCGTCGTGCATGCGCTGCGCCGGCACAACCTGAAGTACGGGATGGTGACGATGTGCGTCGGTACGGGGCAGGGCGCGGCCGGCATCTTCGAGCGTGTCTGATCCGCGCGCGATGAATCCCGAACGGCGCAGCGCGTTGCGACGGGTCGGCCTCGTCGTCGGCGTCGGCGCGCTCGCGGCGCCGATGGTGGTCAGCGCCGTGCACCCGGCAGCGCTCGGCAGCGAGCGCTTCGCGTCGATCGACGCGGCGCTCCAGACGCTGGCGCAACTCAGAGGCTCGCCGCCGCGCATGACCGGCGTCTGGGACCTCGCGCAGGTGCTGCACCACGCGGCGCAGAGCATCGAGTATTCGATCAGCGGCTTCCCGGCCCCGAAGCCAGCCTGGTTTCGCGCGACCGTCGGCTCGTACGCGTTCGCGCTCTTCAATGCGGGCGGGCAGATGACGCACAGCCTGCACGAGCCGATTCCCGGCGCGCCCGACATCGCGCCCGGCCAGTCGCTGGCCCCGGCGATCGACCACGCGATCGGCGCGCTGCGGGCCTTCGAGCGCCACACCGGTCCGCTCGCGCCGCACTTCGCGTACGGTGCGCTCGACAAGCCTGCCTACACGCGGGCGCACCTGATGCATCTTGCGAACCACTGGACCGAGGCGGCTTGAGCATGGAACCACTGAATCTGGACTCGAACGACGGCAGCGCGCTCGCCGCGCGCCTGTACCCGTGCGATGCCGCGATCCAGGGCGCCGTGCTGATCGGCGGCGCGATGGGCGTGCGCCAGGATTTCTACCGGCCGTTCGCGCGGTGGCTCGCGACGCAGGGCTTCGCGGTGATGACCTTCGACTACCGCGGCATGGGCGATTCGCGCAGCGCCGCACAGACGAAATCGCTGCGCGGCCTGCACGCCGACCTGTTCAGCTGGGCCCGCGACTACGACACGGCGATCGACGCGCTGCGCGCGCATGCGCCCGGCGTGCCGCTCTACCTGATCGGCCACAGCCTTGGCGCGCAGTTGCCGGGCCTGTTGCGCAACCGCGGCCGGGTCGACGGGCTGCTGTCGGTCGCGGCCGGCAGCGGCTACTGGCGCGACAACGCGCCGCAGCTCAAGCGCATCGTGCTGTACTTCTGGCACGTGCTGGTGCCGGTGGCGACCGCGCTGTTCGGCTACTTTCCGGGCAAGCGCATCGGCAAGATCGGGGATCTGCCGCGCGGCGTCGTGCTGCAGTGGCGGCGCTGGTGCATGAACCCGCGCTACGTGGTGGGCGCCGAGGGCGACGCGGTGCGCGTGCAGTACGCGCAGGTGCGCTTCCCGGTCGTCGCGTTGTCGATCACCGACGACGAGCTGATGACCGAGCGCGGCACGCACGTGCTGATCGACTCGTACGCGAACGCGCCGCGGCGCGTCGAGCGGATCGCGCCGGCCGATGTGAAGGCCGCAAGGATCGGCCACTTCGGATTCTTTCGCGAGCAGTTTCAATCATCCCTGTGGGCGCGCAGTGTCGCGCTGTTGCAGGGTTTCCAACCGCCGCCGGGCCGCCCCAAGGCGGTGACGCACCCTTGGGGGGCCGACGCCGAAGGCGTCTTGGGGGCACCATGAAGCAGCAGGAGACGAGTGCATGAGCATCAAGACAGCCACGCTGAACGGCGTCGCGACGATCGAGATCGCGCGCCCCGAGAAGAAGAACGCGATCACCGGCGCGATGTACCACGCGATGGCCGCCGCGCTCGATGCGGCGAAGGCCGACGCCACGGTGCGCGCGGTGCTGATCACCGGTCAGCCCGGCATCTTCACGTCCGGCAACGACATCGAGGACTTCATGCAGCGCCCGCCCGGCGAGCCGCCGGCCTTTGTGTTCATGCGGGCGCTGATGGGCTGCGACAAGCCGCTCGTCGCCGCGGTCACCGGCGCGGCGATCGGCATCGGCACGACCTTGCTGCTGCACTGCGATTTCGTCTACGTGTCGGACGAGGCGCGCCTGGCGATGCCGTTCGTCAGCCTCGGTCTGGTGCCGGAGTTCGCGTCGAGCCTGATCGTGCCGCAGCTGATGGGCAACGCGCGCGCGGCCGAGAAGCTGCTGCTCGGCGACCCGTTCACCGGCGCCGACGCGGTCGAGTGCGGCATCGCGAACGCGGTGCTGCCGGCGAACGAGGTCGCGAACCACGCACGGCGCATCGCCGAGCGCTTCAACGCGCTGCCGCCGGGCGCGGTGCGCGACACGAAGACGCTGATGCGCCGAGCGCGCGCGCAGCTCGCGAGCGAGACGATCGTGGCCGAAGGCGAGATCTTCGCCAGGCGCCTGCGCAGCCCCGAAGCGCAGGAGGCCTTCGGTGCGTTCTTCCAGAAGCGCAAGCCCGATTTCTCGAAATTCTGAGATGATGAAACGCCATGTCGCTCGCGCTGAAACTCGTGCTCTCGCCGGTGCTGATCGCGCAGGCACTGAACACGCGCAAGCGCACCCCGGCCTTGCCCGAGGCGGCCGGCCCGCGTGAGGGCCAGCTGGGCAGCGGCGCCCGCGCGCTGCGCGTGCTGATCGCCGGCGATTCGTCGGCGGCCGGGGTCGGCGTCGCGCTGCAGGACCAGGCCTTTGCCGGCCACTTCACGCGCGCGCTGCACCGGCGCAGCGGGCGCGCGCTGCGCTGGCATCTGCGCGCGCGCTCGGGGCTGACGACCGCGCAGCTGCACCACATGCTGCGCTGGGACATGCTGCCGGTCGCCGATGTCGCGGTCGTGCTGACCGGCGTCAACGACGTGATCGGCCTGATCCCGCCGCAGCGCGCGGTGCAGCACCGCGCTGCGCTGGCCGACTGGCTGCTCGGCGAGGGCCGCGCCACGTTCGTGCTGTTCGGGCCGCTGCCGCCGATGAACCAGTTCCCGTTGCTGCCGCAACCGCTGCGCGGCGTGATGGGCGAAGACGCGCGACGCCACGACGATGCGATCGCGAACTGGGCCGCGACCCGCCGCAACGTGTTCCACACGCCGATTGCGATCCAGCTCGCGCCCGGCGCGATGGCGAGCGACGGCTTCCACCCCGGCGAGCCGGTGTACCGCGCCTGCGGCGAAGCGCTCGCGCGCTTCGTCGTCGAGCGCATGCTTCCCAAGGAGACGCTATGACGAACCTGAACACGCTCGCGGGCAAGACGCTCTTCATCACCGGCGCGTCGCGCGGCATCGGCCTGGCGATCGCGAAACGTGCCGCGCGCGACGGCGCCAACATCGTGATCGCCGCGAAGACCAGCGATCCGAACCCGAAGCTGCCCGGCACGATCCATTCGGCCGCCGCCGAGATCGAGGCCGCCGGCGGCCACGCGCTCGCGCTGCAGACCGACATCCGCGACGAGGCCAGCGTGCTCGCGGCGGTCGAGCAGGCGGTCGCGCACTTCGGCGGGATCGACATCCTCGTCAACAACGCCAGCGCGATCAGCCTGACGCCGACGAACGCGACGCCGATGAAGCGCTTCGACCTGATGTTCGGCGTCAACGTGCGCGGCACCTACCTCTGCACGCAGGCCTGCCTGCCCGAGCTGATCAAGTCAGCGCAGGCCGGTCGCAACCCGCACGTGCTGAACATGTCGCCGCCGCTGTCGATGCGCGAGCACTGGTTCAGCCCGCACGTCGCGTACACGATGGCGAAATACGGCATGAGCGAATGCACGCTCGGCCACGCGGGCGAGTTCAGGCCCTACGGCATCGGCGTCAACAGCCTGTGGCCGCGCACCGCGATCGCGACCGCGGCGCTGCAGATGATCCCCGGCGTCGACATCGCCCGCTGCCGCACGCCGGAGATCCTCTCGGACGCTGCTTATCTGATCCTGACCAGCGATGCCAAGGTAACCAGCGGCAACTTCTTCATCGACGACGTACTGCTGCGCCAGCACGGCGTGACCGACCTCGACGCATACAGCGTCACGCCCGGCACGACCGATTTCATCCCCGACTTCTTCGTCGACTGAACGGCGCGGGCTTGCATCCGGCGCGCGTGGCGCGCCGGCCTGTACGGCTAGGATGCCCGCATGCCGATGCTGTCCGTCGAATGGCTCCAGACCTTGCTGGCGGCGGCGATCGCGGTCGTCGTCGCGCTCGTGACGCTCGCGATTTGCCGTCCGCTGCTGCGCCGGCTGGCGCGCGGCACCGCGGTGCCGAAGGCCGTGCTCGAACGCTGCGAATGGCCGGCCTGGGTCGTGCTGCCGCTGGTCGCGCTGCAGGTCGTCTGGCACGGCGCCCCCGATGAGCTGACGGCGATCGGCCGCGTCCAGCACGCCAACGGTGTGCTGCTGCTGGCCGCGATCACCTGGCTCGGCGTGGCCGCGGTGCGCGGCGTGGCGCGCGGCGTGATCGCGCTGCACCCGGTCGACGTGACCGACAACCTGCAGGCCCGCCGCATCCAGACGCAGACCCGCGTGCTCGCCCGCACCGCGATGGTGATGGTGCACCTGACCGGGGTCGCGCTGATCCTGATGACCTTCCCCGGCGCGCGCCAGATCGGCACGAGCCTGCTGGCGTCGGCCGGGGTCGCCGGCCTGATCGTCGGGATCGCCGCGCGGCCGCTGTTCAGCAACCTGATCGCCGGCCTGCAGATCGCGCTGACCCAGCCGCTGCGCATCGACGACGTGCTGATCGTGAAGGGCGAGTGGGGCCGCGTCGAGGAGATCACCGGCACCTATGTCGTGCTGCGCATCTGGGATCAGCGCCGGCTCATCATCCCGCTGCAATGGTTCATCGAGAACCCGTTCGAGAACTGGACCCGTGCCGACGCCGAGATCATCGGCACCGTGTTCCTGCGCGTCGACTACGGGATGCCGCTCGAGCCGCTGCGCACCGAGGCGCAGCGGCTGTGCGAGGCCTCGCCCGACTGGGACCGCCGCCTGTGCCTGCTGCAGATGACCGAGGCCGGCGAGCACAGCGTCGAACTGCGCCTGCTGGTCACCGCGATCAACTCGAGCCGGGCCTGGGATCTGCGCTGCCACGTCCGCGAAGGGCTCGTGAGCTTCATGCAGCGCGAGCACCCGCAGCACCTGCCGCGATGGCGCGCGGTCGTCGACGACAGCCGCGCGGCGCGTGGCGACGAGCGAATGGAGCCGGTCACCGATGCCGCGCGCTGACGCAGGACTGCCCCCGCGCCCGGCTGCGGTTTTGCGTGCCGGGCAGCAACATTTTGCGCAACTCTGCTAGGGTCAAAGCTTGATCTCGACCGAGCCCCCCGCCTTGTCCGCATCGGCAGCGCTGTTCGTGGATTTCGATGGCACGCTGGTGCCAATCGCCCCGCGCCCGCAGGATGTGCGCGTGCCGGCGTGGGTGCTGCCGGCGCTCGATGCGCTGGCAAAGGGGCTCGGCGGGGCGCTCGCGATCGTCAGCGGCCGGCCGATCGAGCAGCTCGATGCGTTCCTCGCGCCGCTGCGCCTGCCGACGGCCGGCGCGCATGGCGCCGAACGGCGCGGCGCCACGGGCGACATCGAGCGCCTCGACGCGAGCCCGCCGGCCGGTGTGGTCGAGTGTGCCGCCGCGCTCGCGGCGCGGCATGCCGGGCTGATCCTCGAGCCGAAGGCGAGCGGCTTGTCGCTGCACTACCGCGCCCGGCCGGAACTCGAATTGGTCTGTCGCGATGCGCTGGTCGCGGCGCTGGCCGCCGTGCCGGGGGCCGACGCGACCTGGGAATGGTTCCGCGGTCACTGCGTCTTCGAACTGAAGCAGCGTCGCGTCTCGAAGGGTGCGGCGGTGACGGCGCTGTTGGCCGAGGCGCCGTTCGCCGGTCGACAGCCGGTGTTCGTCGGCGACGACGTGACCGACGAAGACGGCATCCGGGCCGCGCAACGCGCCGGCGGCTTCGGCGTGCGCGTCGGTCCGGGCGAAAGCGCGGCGCGCTATCGGCTCGCCGACACGGATGCGGTCGGCGCCTGGCTCGGTGCCGGCCCGCGCGCCGCGCAACGCTGATGGCCACGCTGCACGACCTCCCGCACGGACGGCTCGTCGCCGTCTCGAACCGCGTCGGCGATCCGCGCAAGCCGGCCGCCGGCGGCCTCGCGGTCGCGCTCGGCGATGCGCTCTCGCGCAGCGGCGGCCTGTGGTTCGGCTGGAGCGGCAAGATCGTCGAGGGCGGCACGCCGGGCGAGGGCGAGCTGCACGAGCAGCGCTCCGGCGCGGTGCGGCTGGTCACGCTCGACCTCTCGCGCGCCGACCACGACGCCTACTACGCCGGCTACGCGAACCAGGCGCTGTGGCCCGCGCTGCACTACCGGCTCGACCTCGCGGATTTCGGCGCCGGCTTCTTCGCCGGCTACCAGCGCGTCAACCGCTTGTTCGCACGCAAGCTCGCGGCGCTGCTGCGCCCCGACGACGTGATCTGGGTCCACGACTACCACCTGATCCCGCTCGCTGCCGAGCTGCGCGCGCTCGGCTGCCGCCAGCGCATCGGCTTCTTTCTGCACATCCCGCTGCCGCCGCCGCCGATCCTCGCGGCGATCCCGGGCCACGAATGGCTGATGCGGTCGTTCTTCGCGTACGACCTGGTCGGGCTGCAGACGCGCATGGACGCCGACCACTTCGCGCGCTTCGTGCTCGAGGAGGCGAACGCCAGCGCGCTCGGCGACGGCGAGTTCGCGGCCTTCGGCCGCCGCGTCGTCGCGCGTGCGTTCCCGATCGGCATCGATGTCGACGAGTTCCGGCGCCTCGCCGGCAGCGCCGAATCGCGCGAGACCGCGGCGATGCTGAACGACCAGTACGGCAAGCGGCGGTTGCTCGTCGGTGTCGATCGGCTCGACTATTCGAAGGGCCTGCCGCGGCGCTTTCGCGCGTTCCGCGAACTGCTCGCGCACTATCCCGAGAACCGCAACAGCGCGACGCTGATCCAGATCGCCTCGCCGACGCGCGAGACCGTCGATGCCTACGACGATCTGCGCCGCGAGCTCGAGGGCCTGGCCGGCGAGATCAACGGCGACTACGGCGAGCTCGACTGGATGCCGATCCGCTACCTGCACCGCACCTGGGCCCGGCGCCGGCTGCCGGCGCTGTACCGCTATGCGCGGGTCGCGCTGGTCACCCCGCTGCGCGACGGCATGAACCTGGTCGCGAAGGAATTCGTCGCGATGCAGGACGAAGCCGATCCCGGCGTGCTGGTGCTGTCGCGCTTCGCCGGCGCGGCCGAACAGATGCGCGAGGCGCTGCTGGTGAATCCTTACGACATCGCGGCGACGGCACAGGCGATCCAGCGCGCGCTGCGCATGCCGCTGGCCGAGCGCTGCGAGCGCCACGCTGCACTGCTCGCGCAGATTCGCGCCACCGACGTGCACTGGTGGCGGCGCAGCTTTCTCGACGCGCTGATGGCCGTCGAGCCGCAGGCGCGCGAGACGGCGCCGGAATCCGGCGCGGCCGAGCGGCTCAGCTCTTAGGGATCAGCCGCGGCTGGCCGTCGCGATCGATCGCGACATAGGTCAGGTTCGCCTCGGTCACCTTGACGACCTGCAGGTCCGCCGGGTTGCGCTCGGCGTAGACCTCGACGTTGACCGTGATCGAGGTCTTGCCGATGCGCTCGACCTTGGCGTAGAAGCTCAGCAGGTCGCTGATCGACACCGGCTGCTTGAAGATGAACTCGTTGACCGCGACCGTCACGATGCGGCCCTTCGCGATGCGTGCCGGCAGCACCGCGCCGGCGATGTCGACCTGCGCCATGATCCAGCCGCCGAAGATGTCGCCGTTGCCGTTCGCGTCGGCCGGCATCGGCATCACGCGCAGCACGAGCTGGCGGTCGTCGGGCAGCTGCAGCGGCGGTTCGCCGGCCGCACCGTCACTTGAAATCTCTGCCATATTGCTTCACCTGCCCGCTTGTCGTGTTCGCACGATTCTTTCATCTTTCCCATCCTGCCCCGATGCGCCACGCCTCGCTCGCCATTCCCGCCCCGCCCGGCGACACCCCGCCCGTGCGGCGCTCCGATTGGGCGACCCTCAAGAAGCTGCTGCCCTATGTCTGGCAATGGCGCTGGCGTGTCGGTGTCGCGCTGAGCTTTCTGATCGCGGCGAAGCTGGCCAACGTCGGCGTGCCGCTGGTGCTGAAGCGGCTCGTCGACGCGCTGAGCCTGAAGCCCGGCGATCCGGTCGCGGTGCTCGCGGTGCCGGTCGCGCTGCTGCTGGCCTACGGCGCGCTGCGGCTGTCGATCACCGCGTTCACCGAGTTGCGCGAATACCTGTTCTATCCGGTCGCAGCGCGCATCGCGCGGCGCGTTTCGCTCGAGGCTTTCGAGCACCTGCTCGGCCTGAGCCTGCGCTTTCACCTCGAACGCCAGACCGGCGGCGTCTCGCGCGACATCGAGCGCGGCTCGCGCTCGATCCAGTCGCTGCTGAACTACACGATCTACAACATCCTGCCCACGCTGGTCGAGATCGCGCTGGTGATCGGGCTGCTGTCGGCCAAGTTCGACGGCTGGTTCGCCGCGATCACGTTCGGTGCGCTGGTGGTCTACATCACGTTCACGATCACCGTGACCGAATGGCGCACCCACTTCCGGCGTGCGATGAACGAGCAGGACTCGAAGGCGAACACGCGCGCGGTCGATGCGTTGATCAACTACGAGACGGTCAAGTACTTCTCGAACGAGAAGTTCGAGCAGGGCCGCTACGACGAGAACCTGCAGCGGCTCGAGAAGGCCTCGATCAAGTCGCAGACCTCGCTGTCGGTGCTGAACATCGGCCAGAGCCTGATCATCGCGACCGCGGTCACGCTGCTGGTGTGGCGCGCGACGCTCGGCGTCGTCGGCGGCACGATGAGCCTGGGCGACCTTGTGCTGGTCAACGCGCTGATGATCCAGCTCTACATCCCGCTGAACTTTCTCGGCGTGATCTACCGCGAGATCAAGCAGTCGATGATCGACATGGAGAAGATGTTCGCGCTGCTCGGGCAGAACCGCGAGATCGCCGACGCGCCGGATGCGAAGCCGCTCGAGCCGCATGGGGCCGCGGTGCGCTTCGAGCACGTGCGCTTCGGCTACGACCCGGACCGCACGATCCTGCACGACGTGAGCTTCGAGATCCCGGCCGGCAAGACGGTCGCGGTGGTCGGCCCGTCGGGCTCGGGCAAGAGCACGCTGGCGCGGCTGCTGTTCCGCTTCTACGACGTGAACGCCGGCCGCATCGCGATCGACGGGCAGGACATCCGCACGGTCACGCAGCAGAGCCTGCGCCAGGCGATCGGCATCGTGCCGCAGGACACGGTGCTGTTCAACGACACGGTCGAATACAACATCGCGTACGGCCGCACCGGCGCCGACCGGCAGACTGTCGAAGGCGCGGCGAAGGCGGCGCACATCCACCACTTCATCGTCTCGACGCCGAAGGGCTACGACACGATGGTCGGCGAGCGCGGGCTGAAGCTCTCGGGCGGCGAGAAGCAGCGCGTCGCGATCGCGCGCACGCTGCTGAAGAACCCGCCGCTGCTGATCTTCGACGAGGCGACCTCGGCGCTCGATTCCGCCAACGAACGCGCGATCCAGGAAGAGCTGAAGAGCGCGGCGCGCAACAAGACCGCGCTGGTGATCGCGCACCGCCTTTCGACGGTGGTCGACGCGCACCAGATCCTCGTGATGGAACTCGGCCGCATCCTCGAGCGCGGGACACACGCCGAGCTGCTGGCCATGAACGGTCGCTACGCCGAGATGTGGCGTCTGCAGCAGAGCCGCGCGGACGAGGAGGCGCTCGCCTGAGCCGGGCGTCGGCAGGCGCTTCGTTACACTCTGCCGCGTGGAAACCAAGTGGTTCGAAGACTTCGTCAGCCTGGCCGAGACACGCAGCTTCTCGCGCTCGGCGCAGTTGCGGCACGTCACGCAGCCGGCGTTCTCGCGCCGCATCCAGTCGCTCGAAGCCTGGGCCGGCATCGACCTGGTTGACCGCTCGTCGTACCCGACGCGCCTGACCTCGGCCGGCGAGACGCTGCACGCGCAGGCGCTCGAGATCCTCGGCGCGCTGCAGACCACGCGCAACATGATGCGCGGCCACAAGGCGGCCGGCCACGACATGATCGAGTTCGCGGTGCCGCACTCGCTCGCATTCACGTTCTTCCCGCACTGGGTGATGGATCTGCGCAAGCGCTTCGGCGCGATGAAGAGCCGGCTGATCGCGCTCAACGTGCATGACGCGGTGATGCACCTGGTCGAGGGCAGCTGCGACCTGCTGCTGGCGTATCACCACCCGTCGCAACCGCTGCAGCTCAATCCGGATCGCTACGAGATGCTCAGCCTCGGCCACGAAACGCTGGTGGCCTATGCGAAGGGCAATGCCGACGGCGAGCCGCTGTTCAGCCTGCCGGGTACCCCCGGCGAGCGCGTGCCGTTCCTCAGCTACGCGCCGGGGGCGTACCTGGGCCGGCTCGTCGAGGTCATCGCCAAGCAGTCGAACGAGCCGCTGCAGCTCGAGCCGATCTACGAGACCGACATGGCCGAGGGCCTGAAGGCGATGGCGATCGAGGGCCACGGCCTCGCGTTCCTGCCGGCCAGCTCGGTCAAGAAGGAACTGAAGAGCCGACGCCTGGTGCGTGCCGCGCCGGCCGGGCGCCACGAGCTCGAGATCGACATCCGCATCTACCGCGAGCGCCCCGAGATGGCCCGCCACGCCAAACCGGGCGCGCTCGCGCTCTGGGACTTCCTGGCCTCGTCCAGGTAGCCGCTCCGGCCATTCTCAGGGTTTGCCCTTGACCACTATGCGCAACGCGCATAGTCTGGCGGAGATTCAGCATTGGCGCCGATTCGGGCTCGCCCGTAAAGTTCCGCCGCTGTTCATCGCAGCGTCATCTCGCCGTGCCAGTCAGGCCGGCGGCCGGTTCAACGATTTCAAGGACGAGACCTCCCATGAAAAAGCGACTGCCGCCCGCGGCCTGGATCCTGATCGCGATGGTGATCGGCATCATGCTCGGCTACATGATCTTCACCAGCTTCCCGGACAAGAAGGCCGCGGCGCAGATCGCCGGCTACGTGTCGATCATGTCCGACGTGTTCCTGCGCCTGATCAAGATGCTGATCGGCCCGCTGGTGTTCTCGACGCTGGTCGTCGGCATCGCGCACATGGGCGACGCGAAATCGGTCGGGCGCGTGTTCGGCAAGGCGCTCGGCTGGTTCGTCACCGCGTCGCTGATCTCGCTGATCCTCGGCCTGATCATGGCCAACCTGCTCGAGCCGGGCAAGAACCTCGGGCTGCCGCTGCCGGACATCGGCGCGTCGGCCAACCTGGCGACGAGCAAGTTCACGCTGAAGGACTTCGTCAGCCACCTGGTGCCGAAGTCGTTCGCCGAAGCGATGGCGAACAACGAGATCCTGCAGATCGTCGTGTTCTCGATGTTCTTCGGGGTCGCGCTGGCCGCACTCGGCGAGAAGGCGAAGACACTGGTCGCCGCGATCGACGAGCTCTCGCACGCGATGCTGAAGATCACCGGCTACGTGATGAAGCTCGCACCGCTCGCGGTGATGGCGGCGATGGCCGCGACCGTTGCGGTCAACGGCCTGGAGATCCTGCTGAAGTTCGCGGTCTTCATGGGCGACTTCTACCTCGGCCTGTTCGTGCTCTGGGCCGTGCTGGTCGGCGCCGGCTTCCTGTTCCTCGGCCCGCGCGTGTTCAAGCTGCTGGTGCTGATCAAGGAGGCGTTCCTGCTGTCGTTCGCGACCGCCAGCTCCGAAGCCGCATACCCGAAGATCCTCGACGCGCTCGACCGCTTCGGCGTGAAGCGCAAGATCTCCAGCTTCGTGATGCCGATGGGCTACTCGTTCAACCTCGACGGCTCGATGATGTACTGCACCTTCGCGGTGCTGTTCATCGCGCAGGCCTACGGGATCGTGCTGCCGATCGGCACGCAGATCACGATGCTGCTGATCCTGATGCTGACCTCCAAGGGCATGGCCGGCGTGCCGCGCGCGTCGCTGGTCGTGATTGCCGCGACGCTGAACCAGTTCAACATTCCCGAAGCCGGCTTGCTGCTGATCCTGGGTGTCGACACCTTCCTCGACATGGGCCGCTCGGCGACGAATGCGGTCGGCAACTCGATCGCGACCGCGGTCGTCGCGAAATGGGAAGGCGAGTTGCTGTCGGAAGACGCCGCCGCAGTGAACCTGCGCCGGATCGACGCCGAGGCGGCGGCCCTGGCGCACCCGATCCCCGCCTGAGCCCGCGATGAAGACCGCCTTCATCGTCAAGCTCGCGGTCAGCGGCCTGATGGCGCTCGCCATGCTTCCGGCCGGCGCGCAGAACGCGCCCGACCAATTCACCGGCACGCTGGCCAAGGTGCGCGAGAGTGGCTCGATCACGATCGGGCACCGCGAGTCGTCGATCCCGTTCTCGTACCTGTCGGCGCGCGGCGAGCCGATCGGCTACTCGATCGACCTGTGCAAGCTGCTCGTCGACGCGATCAGCGAAGAGGTCGGCCGCACGATCGCGATCAAGTGGCGGGCGGTGACCTCGGAGTCGCGCATTCCGGCGGTCGCGTCGGGCCAGGTCGACCTGGAATGCGGCTCGACGACCAACAACCTCGAGCGCCAGAAGCAGGTCGCGTTCTCGCCGACGATGTTCGTCTCGGGCACCAAGCTGCTGGTCAGGAAGGGTTCGCCGGTCAAGAGCTTCCGCGATCTCGCCGGCAAGAAGGTGGCCGTCACCGCCGGCACGACGAACGAGAAGACGATGCGCGAGCTGGCCGCGAAATTCAAGATCGACATGAACATCGTCGTCGCGGCCGATCACGCGGCGTCGTTCGCGCAGCTCACGGCCGGCGCGGTCGATGCGTTCGCGACCGACGACGTGCTGCTCTACGGCCTGCTGGCGCAGAACAAGGCGCAGGGCGAGTACGTCGTCACCGGTGACTTCCTCTCGTACGACCCGTACGGGATCATGTTCCGCAAAGGCGATGCCCAGCTCACGAGGCTGGTCAACGACACCTTTCACGCGCTCGCCGAAGACCGCGAGATCGAGCGCCGCTACAACCGCTGGTTCCTGCGCAAGCTGCCGTCGGGCGTGAGCCTGGACCTGCCGATGAGCGCCCAGCTCGAGACCATCGTGCAGACGATGGTGTCGCGCACGGAGTAGACCCCACGCCGCGCGCCGAGCCACGGCGCCACCGATTCCCACCCGCCCACGGGCGCGCCGCGGCGCCGCCCGAAGGGCAAGCATTTGTCCAAGCCCCAGGAGAGACCCATGTCCACGATTCAACGATTGATCCGCGGCGCCGCCGCGCTCGCGCTGGCCAGCGCCCTCGGCGCGTTCGCGCAGACGTCGCCCGCGCCGAAGGCGAACGTCGTCGTGCTCGCCACCGGCGGCACGATCGCCGGCGCCGGCGCCTCGGCCGCGAACAGCGCGACCTACCAGGCCGCGAAGGTGCCGGTCGACAAGCTGATCGCCGGGGTGCCCGAACTGGCCGACATCGCCAGCGTGCGCGGCGAGCAGGTGTTCCAGATCGCCTCCGAGAGCTTCACGAACGAGAAGCTCGTGACGCTCGCCAAGCGCGTCGCGGCGCTCGCGAAAGAGCCCGGCGTCGACGGCATCGTGATCACGCACGGCACCGACACGCTCGAGGAAACCTCGTTCTTCCTGACGCTGACGGTGCACACCGACAAGCCAATCGTCGTCGTCGGCTCGATGCGCCCGGGCACTGCGATGTCGGCCGACGGCACGCTGAACCTCTACGACGCGGTCGCGGTCGCTGCGGCGCCGGAGTCGCGCGGCAAGGGCGTGTTGATCGTGATGAACGACGACATCCTGTCGGGCCGCGATTCGGGCAAGCGCATCAACATCAAGACGAACGCGTTCGGCAGCCAGTGGGGCGCGCTCGGCTCGGTCGTCGAAGGCAAGACCTACTGGTTCCGCGCGCCGGTGAAACGCCACACGATGGGCAGCGAGTTCGACATCGAGTCGATCACGACCCTGCCGATGGTCTCGATCGTCTACGGCTCGGGCGAGATGGGGACGACGATGGCCGAGGCCGCCAGCAAGGCCGGTGCGAAGGCAGTCATCCATGCCGGCACCGGCAACGGCTCGGTGCCCGACTACGAAGTCGCTGCGCTGCGCAAGCTGCGTGCCGACGGCGTGCAGATCATCCGCTCGGCGCGCGTGCCCGACGGCTTCGTGCTGCGCAATTCCGAGCAGCCGGACGACAAGTACGACTGGATCGTGGCGCATGATCTGAATCCGCAGAAGGCGAAGATCCTCGCGGCCGTCGCGTTGACGAAGACCGCCGACAGCAAGGAATTGCAACGCATCTTTTGGAGTTATTGACCCACCCCCGGAGCGCCTTCCGGCGCTCCCCCTCGAGGGGGCGCCGCCACCGGCCCGGCAAAGCCGGCTCCGGGGCGACCGCTTGATTGGAGAGACCACATGAACGAAGCAGCCACGCGCCACGAGCACGATTTTCTCGGCGACATGCAGATCCCGGCCGCGGCGTACTGGGGCGTGCACAGCGCCCGCGCGGTCGACAACTTCCCGATCTCGGGGCAGACGGTCGCGACGATGCCCGAGCTCGTGCGCGCGCTCGCGTTCGTCAAGAAGGCGGCCGCGCAGACGAATGCCGAACTCGGCGTGATCGACGCGGCGCAGGCCGCGGCGATCGAGCGCGCCTGCGACGAGCTGATCGCCGGCAAGCTGCACGAGCAGTTCGTCGTCGACGTGATCCAGGGCGGTGCCGGCACCTCGACCAACATGAACGCGAACGAGGTCATCGCGAACCGGGCGCTCGAGCACATGGGCTTCGAGAAGGGGCGCTACGACAAGCTGCATCCGAACGATCATGTCAACGCGTCGCAGAGCACGAACGACGTGTATCCGACCGCGCTGCGCGTCTCGGCGTGGTTCGGCATCGAGGCACTGCTGGTCGCGATGGCCGACCTGCGCGGTGCGTTCGAGGCCAAGGCGCACGAGTTCCGCAGCGTGCTGAAGATCGGCCGCACGCAGCTGCAGGACGCCGTGCCGATGACGCTCGGCCAGGAGTTCCTCGCGTTCGCGATCATGATCGGCGAAGACGAGCAGCGCCTGCGCGAGGCGCGCACGCTGATCATCGAAGTCAACCTCGGCGCGACCGCGATCGGCACCAGCATCAATGCGCCGGCGGGCTACACCGAGCGCGTCGTGCCGCTGCTCGCGCAGATCAGCGGCGTGCCGGTCGTGCCGGCGGCGAACCTGGTCGAGGCGACGCAGGACACCGGCTCGTTCGTGCAGCTCTCCGGCGTGCTCAAGCGCGTCGCGTGCAAGCTGAGCAAGGTCTGCAACGACCTGCGGCTGCTCTCGAGCGGGCCGCAGGCCGGCTTCGGCGACATCAAGCTGCCGGCGCGCCAGGCCGGCTCGTCGATCATGCCGGGCAAGGTGAACCCGGTGATCCCGGAGGTCATGAACCAGGTCGCGTTCGAGGTGATCGGCAACGACGTGACGATCACGATGGCGTCCGAGGCCGGCCAGCTGCAGCTGAACGCGTTCGAGCCGATCATGGCGCATGCCATCCACAAGAGCGTGAAGCACCTGACGCAGGCCTGCAAGACGCTGCAGGTCAATTGCGTCGAGGGCATCCAGCCGAACCACGCCGTGCTTGCGAAGCGCGTCGCCGAATCGGTCACGCTGGTGACGGCGCTGAACCCGATCATCGGCTACGAGCGCGCGGCGCTGATCGCGAAGACGGCGCTGGCCAGCGGCGGCACGATCGCCGCGGTCGCCGAGCAGCTCGGCATCATGAGCCAGGCCGAGATGAACGCGCTGCTCGTGCCCGAACGGCTCACGCAGCCCGTGTTGCGGCCGGCCGATTGAACTGCGGTGGTGCAGCGCGATGGCATGAACTTTGCGCTCGTCCGCGGGCCCCGACCCCGGCTTTACCCTCGGTTTTGCGGGTGCCTACCGATTCTGTGTCGGCGCGCATCCGCAACAATCCGTTCTGGCTATTTCTGCAACCCTTTGAAGGATCTCGAATGAAGAAGCTCGCCCTCGCGCTCGCTGCCGTGCTGGCATGCGGCGCCGTCAACGTTGCGCAGGCCGCCGACACCCTGGCCAAGATCAAGGGCGCCGGCAAGATCGTCATCGGCACCCGCGATTCGTCGGCGCCGCTCGCCTACACGACCGGTGATGGCAAGTACACCGGCTACCACGTCGATGTCTGCCTGAAGATCGCCGAGGCGATCAAGGCCAACCTGAAGGCGCCGACCCTGCCGGTCGAGTACACCGTCGTGACCTCGGCGAATCGCGTGCCGCTGGTGCAGAACGGCACCGTCGACATGGAATGCGGCTCGACCACCAACAATGCGGCGCGCCAGCTGCAGGTCTCGTTCGCGCCGACCACCTTCGTGACCAACGTGCGCACCGCGGTGAAGGCCAACTCCGGCATCACCTCGATCGCTCAGCTGAACGGCAAGACCGTCGCGACGACGACCGGCACGACCTCGGTGCAACTGCTGCGCAAGCACGAGAAGGCGGGTGGCGTCGACTTCAAGGAACTGTTCGGCAAGGACCACGCCGATTCGTTCCTGCTGCTCGAATCCGGCCGTGCCGATGCGTTCGTGATGGACGACAACATCCTCGCCGGCCTGATCGTCAACTCGAAGGCGCCGGCCGACTTCAAGATCGTCGGCGAGTCGCTTTCCGAAGAGCCGATCGCGATCATGATCCCGAAGGACGACCCCGCCTACAAGAAGCTGGTCGACGACACCGTGATCGGCCTGATGAAGAGCGGCGAGCTCGAGAAGATCTACACCAAGTGGTTCATGTCGCCGGTGCCGCCGCGCAGCGCGATCGTCGGCATGCCGATGTCGGCCTCGCTGAAGAACGCGATCGCGAACCCGAACGACAAGCCGGCCGAGACCTACAAGAAGTGAGATCCGGCGCCGGGCGCCGCAGCGGTTTCGGCGACGAAGCCCTGAGGTAAGTCCTAGCGCCGCCCGGCGCGAAGTTTGCTTACATTGAGCCGAGCGCGGCGTGGAGCCTTCTGCGTCGCGCTTTTTCTTTGTGGTGCCGGGAACAGATCAGAATGAAACGAGCGGGAGCGAGCCTTGGGTAAATGGGATTGGCAGGTGTTCTTCCAGGACACCGGGGGAGGGCAGACCTATCTGCAGTGGCTGATGTCGGCGTGGGGCTGGACCATGTCGGTGGCGCTGCTGGCGCTGGTCATCGCGCTGGTCGTCGGCTCGGCGATCGGCATCTTGCGCACGGTGCCGAGCAAGGCGCTGTCGTTCTTCGGCGAGGCCTGGACCGAGCTCTTCCGCAACGTGCCGCTGCTGGTGCAGCTGTTCGTCTGGTACCACGTGCTGCCGGCGATCTTTCTCTCGCTGCGCAGCATCCCGAGCTTTCTGCTGGTCATGTTCGGCCTCGGCTTCTTCACCTCGGCGCGCATTGCCGAGCAGGTCAAGGCCGGCATCCAGACGCTGCCGAAGGGTCAGCGCTACGCCGGCCTCGCAATGGGGCTGACCTTGCCGCAGACCTATCGCTATGTGCTGATGCCGATGGCATTCCGGATCGTCATCCCGCCGCTCACCAGCGAGTCGATGAACATCATCAAGAACTCGTCGGTCGCGTTCGCGGTGAGCATCGCCGAGCTGACCTTCTTCGCGCAGCAGGCGGCCGAGGAAACCTCGCGCGGCGTCGAGGTCTATCTCGCGGTCTCGTTCCTGTACTTCATCTCGGCGTTCGCGATCAATCGCATCGCGCAGCAGATCGAGCACCGCGTCCAGGTGCCGGGCATGGTCGGAGCCGGCAAATGACGGCCCTCGATTTCGGCTTCCTGAACTGGAACCTCATCACCAACTTCATCCTGAAGGGGCTGATCTTCTCGACCCAGCTGACGCTGATCTCGATGCTCGGCGGCATCGTCATCGGCACGATCCTCGCGCTGATGCGGCTGTCGGGCAAGAAGTGGCTGGTGATGGCCGCGGCGTTCTACGTGAACACGCTGCGTTCGATCCCGCTGGTGATGGTGATCCTGTGGTTCTTCCTGCTGATCCCGCTGCTGATCGGCCGCTCGCTCGGTGCCGAGCTGTCGGCGATCATCACCTTCACGGTGTTCGAGGCCGCCTACTACTCGGAGATCATGCGGGCCGGCATCCAGTCGGTCTCGAAGGGCCAGGTCAACGCCGGCTATGCGGTGGGCATGACCTACAAGCAGTGCATGCAGCTGATCGTGCTGCCGCAGGCCTTCCGCAACATGCTGCCGGTGCTGCTGACGCAGACCATCATCCTGTTCCAGGACACCTCGCTGGTCTACGCGATCGGCGCCTACGACCTGCTGAAGGGCTTCGAGGTCGCGGGCAAGAACTTCAATCGCCCCGTCGAGGCCTACCTGTTCGCTGCCGTCGTCTACTTCGTGATCTGCTTCAGCCTGTCGATGCTCGTGCGCCGGCTGCAGAAGAAGATCGCCATCATTCGCTGAGGATCAATCCATGATCGACATCAAGAACGTTTCCAAGTGGTACGGCAATTTCCAGGTGCTGACCGATTGCACGACCACGATCAAGAAGGGCGAGGTCGTGGTGGTCTGCGGCCCGTCGGGCTCCGGCAAGTCGACGCTGATCAAGACCGTCAACGCGCTGGAGCCGTTCCAGAAGGGCGACATCGTCGTCGACGGCATCTCGATCGCCGATCCGAAGACCGACCTGCCGAAGCTGCGCGCGCGCGTCGGCATGGTGTTCCAGCACTTCGAGCTGTTCCCGCACCTGAGCGTGACCGAGAACCTGACGCTGGCGCAGATCAAGGTGCTCGGCCGCAGCGCCGACGACGCGAAGACGCGCGGCCTGAAGATGCTCGATCGCGTCGGGCTGATCGCGCAGAAGGACAAGTTCCCGGGTCAGCTCTCCGGCGGCCAGCAGCAGCGCGTCGCGATCGCCCGCGCGCTCAGCATGGACCCGATCGTGATGCTGTTCGACGAGCCGACCTCCGCGCTCGACCCCGAGATGGTCGGCGAAGTGCTCGACGTGATGGTCAAGCTCGCGCAGGAGGGCATGACGATGATGTGCGTGACGCACGAGATGGGCTTCGCGAAGAAGGTCAGCCACCGCGTGATCTTCATGGATGCCGGCAAGATCGTCGAAGACTGCAAGCGCGAGGAATTCTTCGGCGACCCCGACGCCCGCTCCCCGCGCGCGAAGGAATTCCTGTCGAAGATCCTGCAGCACTAGGGACTTCGTCCAACAGGACGGCGGGCGCCTTCGGGCGCCCTTCTGTTTTTTTGCGGGTGCGAGAATCGGCGGCATGATCCAGGAACTGACGATCACCCGCCCCGACGACTGGCACCTGCATGTGCGTGACGGGGCCGCGCTCGCGGCCGTCGTGCCCGACACCGCGCGCCAGTTCGCGCGCGCGATCATCATGCCGAACCTGAAGCCGCCGGTGACGACCGCGGCGCAGGCGCTCGCGTACCGCGAACGCATCGTCGCCGCGCTGCCCGGCGCGATGAAAGAGCAAGGCCTCGGCTTCGAGCCGCTGATGACGCTGTACCTGACCGACACGCTGCCGCCCGACGAGATCGCGCGCGCGCGAGCGGCCGGCGTGATCGCGGTCAAGCTCTATCCGGCCGGCGCGACGACCAACAGCGATGCCGGCGTCACCGATCTGCGCAAGACCTACCCGACGCTCGAAGCGATGCAGCGCGCCGGCATGCCGCTGCTCGTGCACGGCGAGGTGACCGATCCCGAGATCGACCTGTTCGACCGCGAAAAGGCCTTCATCGACACCCGGCTGATCCCGCTGCGCCGCGATTTCCCCGCGCTGAAGATCGTGTTCGAGCACATCACGACGCGCGAGGCCGCGCAGTACGTCAGCGAGGCCGATGCCTTCGTCGGCGCGACCGTCACCGCGCACCACCTGCTGTACAACCGCAACGCGCTGTTCCTCGGCGGCATCCGGCCGCACTACTACTGCCTGCCGGTGCTCAAGCGCGAGGAACACCGGCGTGCGCTGGTCGCCGCGGTGGGCTCGGGCAGCCCCAAGTTCTTCCTCGGCACCGACAGCGCCCCGCACGCCGCGCCGCTGAAGGAACACGCGGTCGGCTGCGCCGGCTGCTACACGGCGCTGTCGGCGCTCGAGCTGTACGCCGAGGCCTTCGATGCCGCCGGCGCGCTCGACCGGCTCGAAGCCTTCGCGAGCTTCAACGGGCCGGCGTTCTACGGCCTGCCGCGCAACACCGGCCGCGTGACGCTGCGCCGCGAGGCGTGGACCCTGCCCGAGTCGCTGCCGTTCGGCGAGACTCGCCTGAAGCCCCTGCGCGGCGGCGAAAGCCTGGCGTGGCAACTGCTGGACAGCCCCCGATGAACGATCTCCGCGTGGCCCTGCTGATCGATGCCGACAACCTCTCCGGCGACGTGATCGAGCAGGCCGTCGAACACCTGCTGAAGCTCTACGGCGCGATCCATTTCCGGCGCGCGTATTCGAGCCCGCAGAAGGTCATCGAGTACACCGACCTGTACCGCCGCTGCGCGATCCGGCCGATGGTCAACGTGCCGACCGGCAAGAACTCGACCGACATCGCACTGGCGGTCGACGCGATCGATCTGGCGATCTGCGAGAGCCCCGACGTCGTCGTGATCGGCTCGAGCGACTCCGACTACGCGCCGCTCGCGCAGCGCCTGCGCGAAAAGGGCTGCCGCGTGCTCGGCATCGGCCAGGCCGGGAAGACCGGTGCCGAGTCGCCGCTGGCCTACGACGAGTTCATCGACCTCGCGCACCGCAAGCCGCGCGACGTGCCGCCGCGGCCGACGCCCTCCGCAGCGCGACCGGCCCGCGCGCGTGCGCAGCCGGGGCG